>NZ_MUND01000001.1 GCF_002154375.1 Streptomyces glaucescens
GTGCCGAGGACGAGGGTGCGGGTGCCCTCGCGGGCGGCGGTGAGCGCGGTGGCGGCGGCGAGGGTGGTACGGCCGGCGCCGCTCTGGCCGGTGATCAGGAGGGTGCGCATGGGGGTGAACGGTACAGAAGGCCACGTGGCTGCGAGGTCGCCCGGCGTCACGGGCGGGCGGAGCGGGGTCCCGCAGATGGTCCCGCAGGTGGTCCGGCAGCCCGGCGCGACGGGTTGCCCCGGGCTCCTGGGCGGCCACCTGGCCGGGAGGTCTCGTGACCTGCCGTCCGCGGGCGGCGGGTGGCCGGTCGCGCACTCCCCCGCGCACCTGGGCGGGGACGGTCGGCGTGTCCGCGGAGGCCGCCCCGGCTTCGGGCGCTCGTGCCGCCGGGGCGGCACCGGTGGGCTACTCCGCCCCCGACTCCACCCTCTTCTTCAGTCCCGCGAGGGCCCGGTCGATGATGACCTTCTCGGCCTTGCGCTTGATCATGCCGAGCATGGGGATCTTGACGTCGACGGTGAGCTGGTAGGTCACCTCGGTCGTGGTCCCGTCGCCCGCGGGCCTCAGCAGGTAGGAGCCGTCGAGGGAGCGCAGCATCTGGGACTTGACCAGGGTCCAGGAGACCTCGTGCTCGCCGCTCCAGGTGTAGGCGAGCGTCTGGTCGTCCTTGATCGCGCCCGCGTCCATGACCAGCCGGACCTGCTCGGCGCGGCCCCGCTCGTCGGTCTTGAGGACCTCCGCCTCCTTCACCTCGCCGGTCCAGTCCGGGTAGCGGGCGAAGTCGGCGATGACCGCCATGACGTCGGCCGGTGCCGCCTCGATCGTGGTGCTCGAGCTGGTGTGTTCCGCCATCGCCGTGGCTCCTCCAGATGCGGGCCGTACTGAGGAAGTGTGCGCACGTGTGTGCAGCGTGAAGGCTACCGCGCGGCGCCCGGCCCGCCGTCATCCGTATCCGCCCCGCCCGCGCCGGCCGGGAGCCGTGCGGTGCCGTCGCTCACCACTCCAGCACCCAGGGCCGTCCGGTTGCCGCGAAGTGCCCCACGTTCACGCACTCGGTGGTCCCGATCCGCATCCGCCGCACCAGCGGCTGGTGGACGTGGCCGAAGAGGGCGTAGCGCGGCCTGGTGCGGCGGATGGCCTCCAGCAGGGCGGTGCTGCCGCGTTCGAAGCGGCGGGCGACGGTGTCGTAGACGAGATCGGGCACCTCCGGCGGGATGTGGGTGCACAGCACGTCCACCTCGCCGATCGCCTCGATCTTCGCCGCGTACTCCTCGTCGCTGATCTCGAACGGGGTGCGCATCTCGGTCCGCAGGCCGCCGCCGACGAAGCCGAAGGTCCGGCCGCCGATCTCGACGCGTTCCCCGTCGAGGACGGTGACCCCGGGTCCGGCGTACTCCTTCCACAGGCCCGGCATGTCGACGTTGCCGTAGGTGGCGTAGGCCGGGGTGGGGAACGCGGCGAACAGCTCGGTGTACTGCGCCCGCACGGCCGCCTCGACGACCTGCGCCCGGTCCCCGTCGATCCCGGACCACAGCCGGGAGCCCAGCTCGCGGGCCTCGTCGAAGCGGCGGGCGGTGCGCAGGTCGATGAGCCGGCGGGCGTTCTCCTCGCCGAAGAGGTCGGGGAAGATGCCGCGCGAGGGGTCGGCGTAGTCGAGGAAGAGGATCAGGTCACCGAGGCAGACCAGGGCGTCGGCGCCCTCGCCGGCCCGGGCGAGGTCCCGTGCGTTGCCGTGCACATCGCTGACCACATGAATGCGCGTCCTGCGGTTTCCGACCGGTGTGGGTGACATGGCGAGCAAGCGTAGGCGTGTGCGGCAAACGTGAACAGTAGCGGCCGGACCTGCGATTACTCGCCAGTCGGGAAAGGCGTGGACTACTGTGCGCGAAGCAGCAGCAATCCGTGTGACGCAGCGAACATCTCGCCGGGACCCCCTGTCGTAGACGCCATACCGGCGGGTAACGTCCGGGCAGTCCAGTCGTGCTCAGGATTTCAACCAGTGGGGTCCCTCCCCTGGCGAACGCCCTGAGCACCTGCCCGAGCCTTGGACCGCACCGTCGCATCACACAACGTCGTGGCGCCGGCGCCCTATGAGGAGCAGCAGTCTTGCGCGAGTTCAGCCTTCCGGCTTTGTACGAGGTCCCCTCGGACGGCAATCTGACCGACATCGTCCGCAGAAACGCCGCGCAGCACCCCGAGGTCGCCGTCATCGCCCGCAAGGTGAACGGTGCCTGGCAGGACGTGAGCGCGACGGCCTTCCTCGCCGAGGTGCACGCCGCCGCCAAGGGCCTCATCGCCGCGGGCGTGCAGCCCGGCGACCGGGTGGGCCTGATGTCCCGCACCCGCTACGAGTGGACGCTGCTGGACTTCGCGATCTGGAGCGCGGGCGCGGTCACCGTGCCGGTGTACGAGACCAGCTCGCCCGAGCAGGTCCAGTGGATCCTCAGCGACTCGGGCGCCACCGCCTGCATCGTCGAGCTGGACGGCCACGCCGCCGCCGTGGAGTCGGTGCGCGAGACGCTGCCCGCCCTCAAACACGTCTGGCAGATCGAGGCCGGGGGCGTGGCGGAGCTGGAGCGGCTCGGCCAGGACGTCAGCGACGAGACGGTCCAGGAGCGCGGCTCGCTCGCCAAGGCCGACGACCCGGCGACCATCGTCTACACCTCCGGCACCACCGGCCGGCCCAAGGGCTGCGTGCTCACCCACCGCAGCTTCTTCGCCGAGTGCGGCAACGTCGTCGAGCGGCTGCGCCCGCTGTTCCGCACCGGCGAGTGCTCGGTCCTGCTCTTCCTGCCCCTCGCGCACGTCTTCGGCCGCCTGGTGCAGGTCGCGCCGATGATGGCGCCGATCAAGCTGGGCTGTGTCCCGGACATCAAGAACCTCACCGACGAGCTGGCCGCGTTCCGCCCGACGCTGATCCTGGGCGTGCCGCGGGTCTTCGAGAAGGTCTACAACTCGGCGCGCGCCAAGGCGCAGGCCGACGGCAAGGGCAAGATCTTCGACAAGGCGGCCGACACGGCGATCGCCTACAGCAAGGCGCTGGACACCCCGTCCGGCCCGTCCTTCGGCCTGAGGATCAAGCACAAGGTCTTCGACAAGCTGGTCTACGGCAAGCTGCGCGCGGTGCTCGGCGGTCGCGGCGAGTACGCCATCTCCGGCGGCGCCCCGCTGGGCGAGCGCCTCGGCCACTTCTTCCGCGGGATCGGCTTCACGGTGCTGGAGGGCTACGGCCTGACCGAGTCCTGTGCCGCCACCGCCTTCAACCCGTGGGACCGCCAGAAGATCGGCACGGTCGGCCAGCCGCTGCCGGGCTCGGTGGTGCGGATCGCGGACGACGGCGAGGTGCTGCTGCACGGCGAGCACCTGTTCAAGGAGTACTGGAACAACCCGGGCGCCACCGAGGAGGCGCTGGAGGACGGCTGGTTCCACACCGGCGACCTCGGCACCCTCGACGAGGACGGCTATCTGCGGATCACCGGCCGGAAGAAGGAGATCATCGTCACGGCGGGCGGCAAGAACGTCGCCCCGGCGGTGATCGAGGACCGGATCCGGGCGCACGCGCTGGTCGCGGAGTGCATGGTGGTGGGCGACGGGCGGCCGTTCGTGGGCGCGCTGGTCACCATCGACGAGGAGTTCCTGGGCCGGTGGGCCGCCGAGCACGGCAAACCGGCCGGCTCCACCGCGGCGTCACTGCGCGAGGACGCGGATCTGCTCGCCGCGATCCAGACCGCGATCGACGACGGCAACGCGGCGGTGTCGAAGGCGGAATCGGTGCGGAAGTTCCGCGTCCTGCCCGCCCAGTTCACCGAGGACTCGGGGCATCTGACGCCGTCGCTGAAGCTGAAGCGGAACGTGGTGGCGAAGGACTTCGCGGACGAGATCGAGGCGATCTACGCGAAGTAGCTCCGCCGGTTGCGCTGTGGATTCGCGTCTTCCGACGTGCCGCTCGGGCGTCGTCGGCGGGTGCGGGGCCGTTGGGGCTTTGTCGCGCAGTTCCCCGCGCCCCTTCGATGGCCGGTCATGTGAAGCAGCTCCGCCGAGATTGCTGCGGGCCCCGCGCCCACCCGTCTGCCTCTTGTGCGCCGTCGGCGGGTGCGGGGCCGTTGGGGCTTTGTCCCGCAGTTCCCCGCGCCCCCTCGATGGCGGCCACGTGAAGCAGCTGCCCCGGATTCGCTGCGGGCCCCGCGCCCACCCGTCTGCCTCTTGGGCGTCGTCGGCGGGTGCGGGGCCCTTGGGCTTTGTCGCGCAGTTCCCCGCGCCCCCTCGATGGCGGCCACGTGAAGCAGGCCGAGATTGCTGCGGGCCCTGCGCCCACCCGTCTGCCGCTTGTGCGCCGCTGGCGGGTGCGGGGCCGTTGGGGTTCTCGCGGCCCTTCGGGAGTGCTACAGGAGGGTTTTCAGCTTCTCCGCCAGCAGGTCCCAGCGCCACTTCTCCTCGACCCACCGGCGGCCCCGCTCCCCCATCCGGCGGCGCAGTTCCGCGTCGGCGAGGAGAGTGGTGATGCGGTCGGCGGCCTCCTCGGGGGCGCCGCCACGCACCACCCAGCCGGTCTCGCCGTCGAGCACCGCGTCGGGCGCGCCGCCGGAGTCACCGGCGACGACGGGCAGCCCGGTCGCGGAGGCCTCCAGGTAGACGATGCCCAGGCCCTCGACGTCGAGCCCGCCGCGCCGGGTGCGGCAGGGCATGGCGAAGACGTCACCGGCGCCGTAGTGCGCGGGCAGCTCGGACCAGGGCACGGCTCCGGTGAAGCGCACGGAGCCGGCGACGCCGGTCTCGTGGGCGAGGCGGCGCAGGTCCTTCTCGTAGGGGCCGCCGCCGACGATCAGCAGCACCGCGTCCGGCTCCTTCGCGAGGATGCGCGGCATGGCCTGGATGAGGGTGTCCTGGCCCTTGCGCCGCACCAGCCGCGAGACGCAGACCACGACCGGCCGGTCGGTGAGTCCGAGCCGGGCCCGCACCTCGGCGCCGCCCGACTCGGGGTGGAAGGTCTTCTCGTCGACCCCGGGCGGCAGCTGCGTCATGCGCGCGGCGGCCTGCGGGGTGAGCGCCGAGGCGATCCGCGAGCGGGTGTACTCGCCCAGGTAGGTCAGGGTGTCCGTGCCCTCGCCGATCCGGCGCAGCAGCTGCCGGGCGGCGGGCAGCTGGGCCCAGCCGGCTTCGTGCCCGTGGGTGGTGGCGACCAGGCGTTCGGCGCCGGCCCGGCGCAGCGCGGGCGCCATCAGCCCGAGCGGCGCGGCGGCCCCGAACCACACCGACGTGCAGCCGTGCTCGCGCAGCAGCCCGACGGCCCGCCGGGTGGCGGCGGGGGTCGGCAGCAGCATGGTGGTGGCGTCCCGTACGACGGTGAAGGGCTGCTCTGCGTCGAACGCGGCCGTCGCCTCCCGGCCCTCGTGGCCGCGCTTCCAGGTGGAGGCGTAGACGACGAGCCGGTCGGGGTCGAGGCGGAGGGCCATGTTGTGCAGGAACGCCTGGATGCCGCCGGGGCGGGGCGGGAAGTCGTTCGTCACGATGAGGGTCTTGCGCATCGTCGCCGACCCTACCCAACGTAGACTCACAGGCCGGTACGGCCGTGCTTTTGGTCTTCGCACAGGCGGCCGGGGGATCATGGCCCCGACAGCACCCGGGACGGCCATCGGACGGAAGCAGGGGCTCGACGTGGACAGGACGGACGGCCGGCGGCAGGTGCCGTGGCTGCTGGCGGTGTGGGCCCTGACCCGGCTGTTCCTGCTGCTCTTCGTCTTCAAGGTGTACGTCTTCCCCGGCCCCGACGTCACCAGCGACATCTCGGTGATCTACCAGGGCTGGTACGAGGTCCTGCGCACCGGAACGTTTCCGCTGGACGATGTCACCTGGCAGTACCCGCCGGCCGCCGCGCTCGCGGTGCTCTCCCCCGCGCTGCTGTTCTTCCTCGACTACGCGCACGCCTTCTTCGTCCTGGCCTTCCTCGCCGACCTCATCGCGTTCGCCCTCCTGCTGTACGCCGCCGGGCGCCCCGGCCGGACCCCGCGCGGCGCCTGGGTGTGGGTCGCCGGGGTGCCGCTGCTCGGGCCGACCGTCTACGCCCGCTACGACGTGATGGTCACCGCCGTCGCGGTGGCGGCGCTGCTCGCGGGCGCCCGGCGTCCCCGCCTGATGGGCGCGCTGACCGCGTTCGGGGCGCTGCTGAAGGTGTGGCCGGTGCTGCTGCTGGTGGCCGCCCGGGGGCGGCGCGCCTGGGTCTCGGCGGCGGTCACCGCCGCGGGTGTCGCGGCACTGTTCGCGCTGGCCATGCCCGGCGCGTTCGCCTTCCTGACGTTCCAGCGGGACCGGGGCACCGAGGTGGAGTCGCTGGGCGCGCTGGTCTTCCACGTGGCGCGGCACTTCGGCTGGGACGGGCAGGTGCTGCTGAACTACGGCTCCGTGGAGTTCCTCGGCCCGTACGTGGAGGCGGTCAGCACGGCCGCGCTCGCGCTGACCGGCGCGGCGTTCGGCTGGCTGCTGCTGTGGCGGCTGCGGGCGGTGCGGTTCGAGCCGCACACCCTCGCGGACGCGGCGTTCGTGGCGGTGCTGCTGTTCACCACCACCAGCCGGGTGATCAGCCCGCAGTACCTGGTGTGGCTGGTCGGGCTCGCGGCGGTGTGCCTGTGCTTCCGGGCGAGCCGGATGGGGCCGGCGGCCGGCCTGGTGCTGGCGGCGTCCTTCGTGACGGTGCTGGAGTTCCCCGTCTGGTTCTCGCACGTCGTGGCGAGCGACAACCTGGGCATCACCCTCCTGGTCGTCCGCAACGGCCTCCTGGTCGCCGCCACCGTCGTCGCCGCCCGGGTGCTGTGGCGGGCGACCGTGTCCCGCCCGGCCGGGCCCGCCCCGCTGCCCCCTCAGGCGACCCGGGCCAAGGAGCCCACGCCCTCCTCCTGACGCCGGCCGCGGCGCGCCAGCACCGCGAGTGCCGCGCACTGCACCGCCATGGCGAGCGCGAGCGCCAGCGCCACGCCGGGCAGGCCCAGTCCGGACAGCAGGTATGCCAACGGCAGCTGCACCGCCGTGCCGAGCACGGTCACCCGCAGCAGCAGCGGTGCTCCCCCGCTGCCCTCGAGGACCCCGCCGAACGCGATGAAGCAGGCCATGAGCAGCAGATACGGTCCGGCGCAGCGCAGGAACAGCGCACCGGCCGCGGCCACCTCGGGCCCGGCGCCGAAGGCGGCCATGATCCAGGGCGCGGTGGCCGCGAGCAGCACCGCGGCCACCAGTCCCACCGTCCCGGAGATCAGTGCGGCCTGCCGCGCGATGACGCGCCGCGCGTCCCTGCCCTCCCCCCGGGTGTGCGCGGTGTGGATCGCGGCGGCCTGCCGCACCGCGTAGAACGCCATCGTGGCGACGAACATGACCTTGAACGCGATCGAGTACGCCGCCACCGCCGTCACCCCGAGCCGTGCCACGACCGCCACCAGCGCGAGCGCGCCCGCCTGCCGCACGGTGAAGTCGGCGGACATCGGCAGTCCGGTCCGCAGGGTGCGCCGCAGCGCCGCGCCGAGGGGCCCGGCGGGTGGCGCCCCGGCCCGGAGCAGCGGGTTCCGCCGTACGGCCACGAGTCCGGCCCCGAGGGCGAGGCAGCGGCACAGCACGGTGGAGGCGGCGGCGCCCTGGACGCCGTAGCGGTGGATGAGCCAGGGGTCGCAGACGAGGATCAGCCCGCCGGCGAGGAGGGCGAGCCGCATGGGCGTCCGGGTGTCGCCCGCGCCCTTCAGCAGCCCGTCCACGAGCTGCTGCGCGAAGAAGACGGCCATGCCGGGCAGGGAGATCGCGAGGTAGGCGGCGGCCGGGGGCACCGCCGCGCCGCCGCCCAGCGCCAGCCGGGCGAGCGGTTCGCGCAGCAGGAACCCGCCGACGGCCACCAGGGGCGTCACCAGGGCGCACAGAGCCCAGCCGCCCCGCACGGCCGCCCGCACGGCGGCGGGGTCACGGGCGCCGCGGGCGTGCGCGACCAGCACGGTGGTGCCGGAGCCGAAGACGAGCGCGACGCCGAGCAGCACGTTCTCGACCGTGGTCGCCATGGCCACGGCGGCCACGGCCGGTCCGCCGAGCCGGGCGACCCAGACGGTGTTGATGATCCCGGCGGCGACGGACGCCAGGAGCTGCGCGTAGACGGGTCCGGCGAGCGAGACGAGCTGCTTGCGGTCGGTGGCCACGGATACCCCCTCGTTTCGAGCTACCTCGAATCGAGGTAGCTCGCTTAGAGGTAGCATGATGTCAGGTCACCCGCAAGGAGGGCCCGGAGAACCAGGAGGGTCATGCTGGAGCTGTCGATCCTCGGCTTCCTCGCCGAGCAACCCCTGCACGGCTATGAGCTGAAGGAGCGCATCAAGGCCCTCAGCGGCCATGTCCGCCCGGTCAGCGACGGCGCCCTGTACCCGGCGATCACCCGCCTGGTCGCCGCGGGAAAGCTCGACCAGCACACCGAGCCCGGCGCGAGCGCCGCCCCGCGCCGGATCCTCTCCCTCACCGAACAGGGCCGCGCCGACCTGTACGAACGGCTGCGCCGTCCCAAGCAGACGGAGATCACCGACCAGGTCCGCTTCAACACCGTGCTGGCCTTCCTGCGGCATCTGCCGGACCCCGCCGGACAGGCGGCGGTGCTGCGCCGGCGGCTGGACTTCCTCCAGACCCCGGCGAGCTTCTTCTACCGCGACGGCGAGCCGGTACGGGCCGAGGAGGCGGGCGATCTCTTCCGGCAGGGCATGCTGCGCGTGGCCCGGGCGACCGGCGAGGCGGAGCGGGCCTGGCTGCGGGAGGCCATCGCCGTACTCGAGTCCGCCGCACCCGAAGCCACCGGCCCCGAAGCCGCCACGATCGACGCCGCACCACCCGCAGCGGCACCACCCGCAGCGGCACCACCCGCAGCCGCACGACCCACAGCCGCACGACCCGCAGCCACCGCGCCCGGACGCGGGACCGCTCAGCCGCCGAACTGATCCCGCAGGTACTCCCGCCACAGCCCGGTGAACTCCTCCGGGGTGGTACCAAGGACCTCGGCCGTCGCCCGCTCGACCGCGCCCTCCCGCTTCCCGTGCGCCCCGACGGCCCGGTAGAACGCGCCGAGCCGTGCCTCGCCCCAGCGCTCCGCGATCAGCCGGCAGGCCAGCCAGCCGCCCTCGTACGCCTGCGCGAGGGCCGTCGCGTCCCCGGTGAACTCGAAGTCCCGGTCGGCGGGCAGCCCGGCCGGCAGCCGCCCCTCGGTCACCGCCCGGGCCAGCTCCGGAGCGGCCTGCGCGGGAGAGTGTCCGGTGCCGCGGTAGCCGACCCAGTCCGCGTAGCCCTCGGACAGCCACAGCGGGGTGGCGGCGTTGGTGTGGGCGCGGGTGGCGACATGGGTGGCCTCGTGGGTGAGCACGACCTGCCGGCCGGCGGGGCCGAGGACGCCGTACGCGTCCGGGTTGACGATGATCCGGTCGGCGGGCGCGCGGTCCGCCCCGGTCTCGCCGGTGGTGACCGCGGCGATGCCCCGGTAGGCGGAGGCGGGCGAGCCGAGCAGCGCGGCCATGCCGTCCAGCGACGCGGGGACGAGCACCACCAGCCGGCCGCTCCAGCCGGTGCCCCACACGTCGGAGACGGCGGGCACCGCGCGGTCCGCGAGGCGTGCGAAGACCCGCAGCTCCGCACGGGACCGGCCGACGCCGAGCACCAGGCTGTCCGCGCCGCGCACGGCGGTGACCGTGCCCTGGTCCCAGAGCTGTTCGGCGGCCGCGGGAGCGGGCCGGTCGGAGACGACCGTCCACCGCCCGCCCGCGTCCCGCGCGAGGGTGAGGGTGCGGCCCGCGGTGACCGGGGCGGCGTCGTGCCCGGCGACGCGGTAGCGCAGCACGGCGCCGGCGGTGGCCCGGTCGCCGGCGCGGTCGAACGACGTCAGCCGGTAGGACCAGTCGGCGAGCGGCACCGCGCGCAGCCGGCCGTACCCGGCGGCGGCGCCCGTCGCGCCGTAGGCGGTCGCGTCGTGGTCGAGGACGGCGGCGGCCCGGCGGTCGAGGAGCCGCTGCACCTCGGCCCGCGCGCTGTCCGTCGCGGGCCGTCCCCCGCATCCCACCAGGGCGACGAGCAGCAGACACAGCGTCAGCACCCGGGGCCCTCGCGCCCGCCTTCGACCAGCCACCTTCCCGAGGGTACGGGGGCCCCGGCCGGTTCAGACCCGGGTGACGGCCGAGACCGGCATCATCCCGACCGGGTCGTAGCGGACCGGTGCGCCCGGGTACGGCGCGTGGATGACCTGGCCGTTGCCCACGTACATCCCGACGTGGCTGGCGTCGGAGCGGTAGGTGACCAGGTCGCCGGGCTGCGCCTGGGAGAGCGGCACCTGCCGGCCGGCCACCCGCTGCGCCTGCGAGGTGCGCGGCAGGAAGACCCCGGCCTGGGCGTACGACCACTGCATCAGGCCGGAGCAGTCGAAGCCGCCGGGTCCGGCGGCGCCCCACACGTACGGCTTGCCGAGCGCCGAGCGGGCGGCGGCGACCGCGGCGGCGGCGCGGCCCGAGGCGGGGACGGCGCCGGTGAGGCCGGGCATCTCGTCGCGGCCGGAGCGGGAGGCCCGGTCGTAGGCGGCGCGCTCCTCGTCCGGCAGGGAGTTGAGCAGCTGCCGGGCGCGGGCGAGCCTGCGCTCCACGGACCGCTTGTGGGCGGCGACGGCCTTGCGGCTCTTCTCCAGCTCGCCCAGGGTCTCGGCGGCCTCGGACCGGTCCTGGGCGAGTTCCCGCATGGCCGTCTGGAGGTCCTTCAGCCGGGCGGCCTGGTGGATGCCGATCCGGTCCAGGGCAGTGGCCTTGTCCAGGTAGTCGTCCGGGTCCTCGGAGAAGAGCAGGGCCAGCGCCGGGTCGATCCCGCCGGAGCGGTACTGGGCGCCGGCCAGCGAGCCCAGCGCCTCCCGCATGGTGTTGATGCGCTCCTGCTGCCGGGCGATCCGGTCCTGGGCGCGGCCGACCTCGCCGCGCAGCGCGTCGGCGCGCTCGTCGGCCTTGTTGTAGGCCTCGGTGGCCTTCTCGGCCTCGGCGTAGAGACGGTCGACCTCGGCACGGGTGTCGTCGTGCGGCGCGGCCATGGCCGGCGCGACGCCGAGTGCGGCCGCGGCGGCGGACAGGAGGGAGACCGCTGCGGTCGCGCCGCGGTCGAGACCGGACGACGGTGCCTGACGGCGATGGGACCCCACGAGAAGCCGCGCTCCTTCCACTTGCGGACAGGAAAAGCCCTCACACCGATGCCGGTGTGAGGGAAACGCGGCAGACAGTAACCCCGTGACACGGTGCCAGCCAAAGACCTCCGCGGGCACACACGGTGACGCCCCGCCGCTGACGCAGGTCATCGGCGGGGCGTGGGGTCAGAACGCGTCCCGGTGATTCGCCCGTTCGGGGGGCATGGGCGCCCCGGTCCCGGAACGGACCGGCCCCGGCGGGGGGCCGGAACCGGTGTGGATCAGATCCGGACGCCGAACTGGTACGGCATGTTGTTGATCGACTCGTAGCGCACGACGGTGCCGGTGCGCGGGGCGTGCAGCACCTGGCCGTTGCCCGCGTAGAAGCCGACGTGGTGCAGGTCGCCGTAGAAGATGACCAGGTCGCCGACCTTGAGGTCGGACTGGGAGTAGATCCTGGTGCCCGCGTTGGCCTGGTCCTGGGAGATGCGCGGGATGGCGACGCCGGCCTGGGCGAAGGCCCAGGAGGTCAGGCCCGAGCAGTCGAACGAGGACGGGCCGGTGGCGCCGTAGACGTACGGCGAGCCGATCTTGCTCTGGGCGGCCTGGAAGGCGGCCATCGCGCGGCCGGAGGCCGGGGCGGTGTTGCCGAGGTCCACGCGCTCGGCGGAGGACCGGCTGGCGCGCTCCTCCTCGGCGGCGAGCGCCGCCTTCTCCTGCGCGGTGAGGGTGTTGAGCAGCTTCTGCGCCTCGGCCAGCTTGCCCTGGACTTCCTGCTTCTTCTTGCCCAGTTCGGTGCGGGTGGAGGAGAGGTCCTTCAGCTTCTCGGAGGCCTCGGCGCGCTGCTGGGCGAGTTCGCGCTGCTTCTCCTGGATCTTCTTCAGCGCCTCGACCTGCTGGCCGCTGAGCTGGTCGAGCGTGGAGGCCTTGTCCAGGTAGTCGTCCGGGTCGGCGGAGAGGAAGAGCTGGAGCGAGGGGTCGATGCCGCCGGACCGGTACTGGGCGCTGGCCATCGAACCCAGGCCCTCACGCAGCTCGTTGACCTCTTCCTGGCCCCGGGCGACGTTGTCCTGGATGGTGGAGATCTCCTTCTGGAGCTTCTCCTGCTTCTCCTTGGCCCCGTTGTACTTCTCGGTGGCCTGCTCGGCCTGCTCGTAGAGCTTGTCGACCTTCGCCTTCACCTCGTCCTTGCTCGGCTTCTCGGTCGGTGCCGCATGGGCGGCCTGGGAGCCGAGGGCGACGGCAGCTGCTGCTGCGGTGGTCAGCACGGTCACACGGGCGCGACTGGGCTGCTTGGGTCGACGGTGGGACGCCACGGAGGTGAACTCCTTCTTCTGAGTGATCACCCGCTCGGAGGTTCGAGGCCAGACCCTAGTGACCTTCTTGTGATCAGTTCAAATCCTCACGAGAAAAATCTCGTCACACCCTGCATTCTTTGCCCATAACTCACAGGGTGTTCACGACGGTTGACGCTACGTTGCGTGAGGGGACCGTCAATTCGGGCATTGAGCCCGCACGTTGACCTTTCAGGACAGTCGCTTGAGAAGTACCGCGGATGCCACCGGCCGGGCACCGGCCCGCGCCACCCCGTCGGCGACCTCACGGTCGGTGGAGGCCACGATGACCGGACGGCCCGGCGGTTCCGCGCGCACCAGCTGACGGATCAGCTCGTCGGCGGTGACGCCCGGCTTGGAGAACAGCACCCGCACCCCGCGCGGCGGCGCCAGCAGCACCGGAGCGGCCAGCTCGGCCCCGTCGAAGACGCAGGTGACCTCGGCGCCGGTCTGCGCGGCCAGCTGGGAGAGCTGCCCGAGCAGCCGGAGGCGCTGCTTCTCCAGGGGCATCTGGGGATAGCCGGTCTTGGTGACGTTGTAGCCGTCGACGACGAGATGGGCCTGCGGCAGGGCGAGCAGCTGGTCGAGGATGGCCGGATCGTTCTCCGACAGGGCCCGCGCGGCGATGTCCTTCGGGGTCATGCGTCCCGGTTCGACCGCGTCCACGGTCTCGGCCGGCCGCACCGACACCGGCGGCAGCGCGAGTTCGCGGCGCAGCCCCTGGGTCGCGTCCAGCAGGGTGTCGAGCAGCAGCCGGACCCGCATGTCCTCGACGCTGCGCCCCTCGCGGGCGGCCCTCCGGGTGGCCTCCAGGGCGGCCTCCGCCTCCCCCAGCCGCGCCTTGAGCCGCCGCACCTCGCTCTCGGCGGAGGACACCTGGGCGTGCCCCTCGGAGCGGATGGTCTCGATCTCGCCGTGCGCCTTGCGCAGCGCCGCCTCGCCGCGCTTGACGTCGCTGAGCGCGGCCCGCAGTTTCCGGTGAAGCGATTCCGCTTCCTTGCGGGCACCGTCCAGCTCGGCGCGCAGCCGCTCGGTCTCGGTGCGGGTCTGCTCGCGGGCGGCGGCGAGTTCGGCGCGCAGCCGCTCCAGTTCGGCCCGGCTCTCCTCGTCGGCGCGTTCGGCGTCGGCGCGCAGGGCCTCCTCGCCCGCGGCGGTCACCAGCTTCACCCAGCCGGTGGGCCGCAGTACGTAGGCCGCGGCCGCCACGTCGAGCGGGTCCGCGGCCGGCGGCGGCGAGCCGGAGTCGAGGGCGCCGGAGAGCTCCGGCTGGCTCTCTCTGAACTTCTCGCCGATGCGCTGCCGGAACAGCGCATCGGTCTCCAGTGCCGCGGCCATCGCGTTACCCGCGAACTTGGCCCGGCGGTTCGGGGCGAACCGGGCGTACTGCCGTAGCTGCGCGGGCAGTTCCGCCACGGTCAGCCCGCCGAAACCGTCCGCGACGATCTGGACGACCCGGCGGCGCACACCCTCGGGCAGCGGACGGTCGAGCACCTCAGCGGCGCCGTCGCCCGGCCCCCCGCCTTGTGTCTCCACCATCCCTCACACCCCTATGCCTCTACGGGACCCCACGAGGGGATCGCGCGTGCGGGGCCGCGCTCCCGTCAGGAGCCGGCGCCCGGCCTGTCCACGAGTTCCACCTGGTCCACGGCGTTGCACCAGCGGCAGCGCACCGACTCGATGGTCTCACTGACCACCTCGCGCTCCTCGACCGTCGGCTCTCCGGCCAGATCCAGGTGGACGTACTCGACGACCTTCGACGAGCGCGTCACGTCGAAGCGGGTGAGGTTGCCGCAGAGGGCACAACGCCATCGCGTCGTGGCGGTCGGCAGGGGAACCGTCATCGTGACTGTTCGCTTTCCTTCTAGTGTCCGTGACACGCTGGCCTTCCCGCGCGTGTGGCTCGTAACCCTACGGCCTGCCGGGCGCCGGGCGCCCGTCCGTCCACGGCGGCGAGGCGGTCTGTGCGGTTGCGTCCGGTTACGTCATGCTCTGTATTCGTGATCAGCAATCGGAGGGTGCCGGACCGGCGGGGTGTCCGCCGGCCGTCGGCGCCGGTGACCTACGCCCTGATGACCCTGTGCTGCCTGATCTTCCTGATCGGCCCCGCCTCGGGGCTCAATCCGTCCTACGGCACCGGCGACGAAATGCTCGCCGCGCAGCGGGCCTACTTCCGGCACTGGGGCGTGGTTCCCGCTGAGCTGTTCGAAGGGTCCCCCCGGGCGGCCCTCACCCCGGCCACGGCCCTGTTCGTGCACGGCAGCTGGGTCCATCTGCTCGGCAACATGCTCTTCTTCTACGTCTTCGGGATGATGACCGAGGAGCGGATGGGCCGGGTGCAGTTCACCCTCTTCTACCTCGGCTGCGGCTACCTCGCCCTGCTCGGCTACGCGTGCGCCAACTCCGGCTCCGGGCAGTCACTGGTCGGGGCGTCCGGGGCGATCTCGGCCGTGCTCGGCGCGTTCCTCTTCCTCTTCCCGCGCGCCCGGGTGACCAGCCTCCTGCCGTTCCTGTTCTTCCTGCCGCTGCGCTTCCCGGCCTGGCTCGTGCTGCCCTTCTGGGCGGCGCTCCAGTGGCTGGCGGCCGGGCGGGCCACGCAGGGCCCGGGAGTGGCCTACCTGGCCCATCTCGTCGGCTTCGCGCTGGGCCTGCTCTTCGCGTGGGCCCGGTTCGGGCCTGCGACTAGAGTGAAGGCCGCCCCAGCTCCGGCACCCGAGGGAGAGAACCAGCCGTGATCACCGCGATCGTCCTCATCAAGACCAGCGTGGACCGGATCCCCGAGATCGCGGAGTCGATCGCCGCGCTGGAGAACGTCAGCGAGGTGTTCTCCGTGACCGGCACCTACGACCTGATCGCGATGGTCCGGGTCAAGGAGCACGAGGACCTGGCCGAGGTCATCCCCGGCCGCATCAGCAAGATCCCCGGCGTCGAGGGGACGGACACCCACGTGGCGTTCCGCACCTACTCCCAGCACGACCTGGAGGCGGCGTTCGCGATCGGCCTGGACAACTGAGCGAACTTGCCCGCCATGGCCGGGGAGACTCCCTGAGGGGCGCGGGGAACCGAGCGAGGAGCCGCGGACGACCCGCGCCCCGCACCGGGCGGCGCCCCTACGGCGCACCCCGCGTCGGATGAAGACTCCTTCATCCGCCCCTCATCCGCGCCGCACGGCACCCCGCGCAGGATGACCCGCATGTCCTTCACCCGCCGGATGGCCGCCCTGGCCGCGGTCGTGGTGATCCCCCTCGGGATCGCCGCGACCAGTTTCGCCCTCACCGACAGCCCCGAGCCGCCGAAGGTCCCGGCGAAGGTCGAGCTGGACAGCGGCTCCCCCTCACCGGCGGCGACCCCCACCCGACCGGCGCCCACCCCCAGCGACGAGGTCGTCTCCCGGCCTCCGGTCACCGACGCCCCCGGCAGTGATGACGATGACGACGACCGCGGCACCGGTGGCGACGACGACGGACCCGGCGACGACGGCTGACCGGCCCCGCCGACGGGTCTCCGCCCGCGTCCGCATCCTGCTGTGGCTGCTGCTGGTGATGGCGGTCGCGCTCGCCTCGGTGGCCACCACCACCCGCTCGATCCTGCTGCGCGACACCGACCAGCGGATCGGCAGTCTGCTCGCCCAGGAGGCCGCCGAGTTCGCCCACTTCGAGGAGGCGGGCGTCGACCCGGTAACGGGCCGTCCGTTCACCGATCCGGCCCGGCTGCTGCGGGTCTTCCTGGAGCGGCAGTACGCCGACCTGGACGAGGAGCTGATCGGCCTGGTGGGACACCCGGAAGGCGGCGGCGCCCCGGCGCAGATCATCCAGCAGCGGGAGATCCCCGTCGCCCGGCCGCTGCACGAGGACGCCGTTGCCCGCCGCCGGATCTTCGCCTCGCCGGACTCCTCCGGCACCCTGGACCGGCCGTCCGGCGCGATCCGCTGGGCCAAGGTGGCGGTGGCCCGGTACGGCGGCGAACCGGAGGCCGCGTTCGTGGTGGCCTTCCACCCGGGCCGCGAGCACGACCGCGCCGACGAGGTGTTCCGGGTGCTGCTCGCGATCTCGGGGGTCGCCCTGGTGATGACGATCGGGATCGCCTGGGTGGTCGCGGGGCGGATCCTGAAGCCGGTCCGGCTGGTGCGCGCCGCCGCCGCGCAGCTCACCGAGCAGGATCTGACCCGCCGTATCGAGGTGGTGGGCCGGGACGACGTGGCCGCGCTCGCGGAGACGTTCAACGCGATGCTGGACCGGCTGGAGCGGGCCTTCGCCGTCCAGCGGCAGTTCGTCGACGACGCGGGCCACGAGCTGCGCACCCCGATCACCATCGTGCGCGGCCATCTGGAGCTGATGGGCGACGACCCTGCGGAGCGGGAGGAGACGGTCCGGCTGGTCACCGACGAGCTGGACCGGATGAGCCGGATCGTGGAGGACCTGCTGCTGCTCGCCAAGGCCGAACGCCCCGACTTCGTCTCGCCCGAGCCGGTCCAGCTCGCCGAACTCACCGCCGACGTCTACGTCAAGGCCCGCGCCCTGGGCGAGCGGGACTGGCGGCTCGCCGAGGTCGCCGACCGGGAGGCCGGACTGGATCCGCAGCGGATCACCCAGGCGATGGTGCAGCTGGCCCAGAACGCGGTCCAGCACACCGCTTGCGGGCAGACCATCCGGATCGGTTCGCGCGCCGACGGGGAGCGGATCGAGCTGTACGTCGCCGATTCGGGTCCCGGGGTGCGGCCCGAGGACGCGGAGCTGATCTTCGAGCGGTTCCGGCGCGGCACGGCCCGGCGGGGGGTGCGCGGTTCGGGCGCCGGTCTCGGGCTGTCGATCGTGAAGGCGATCGCGGAGGGCCACGGCGGCCGGGTCCGGCTGCGGCCCACCGAGGGCGGCGGCGCCACCTTCGTACTCACCCTGGGAGAGACCCGACCGTGAACCGCATCCTCATCGTCGAGGACGAGGAGCGCATCGCCTCCTTCGTCGAGAAGGGCCTGCGCGCCAACGGCTTCACCACCACCGTCGTCGGCGACGGCGACGCCGCCTACGACTACGCCGTGACCGGCGGCTTCGACCTGGTGGTGCTGGACATCGGCCTGCCCGGCCGGGACGGCTTCACCGTGCTGCGGGAGCTGCGCGAGGCACGGGTGACGGTCCCGGTGATCGTGCTGACCGCGCGGGACTCCGTGCGGGACACGGTGGCCGGTCTGGAGGGCGGCGCCGACGACTGGATGACCAAGCCGTTCCGTTTCGAGGAGCTGGTGGCGCGAGTGCGCCTGAGGCTGCGCACGGCGGCCCGGGCGCCGGAGGTGACGGTGCTGCGGTCGGGCACGCTCAGCCTGGACCTGCGCACCCGGCGGGCCCGCTCCGGGGAGCGCACGGTGGACCTGACGGCCCGTGAGTTCGTGCTCCTCGAACTGTTCCTCCGCCATCCGGGCCAGGTGCTCTCCCGGGAGCAGATCCTCTCCCACGTGTGGGGCTACGACTTCGACCCGGGCTCCAACATCGTCGACGTGTACGTCCGGGCGCTGCGCAAGAAGCTCGGCGCGGAGCGGGTGGAGACGGTCCGCGGGATGGGGTACCGGCTGTCGGCCGGGTGAGGCCCGTGCCGGGTGAGTTTTCCTTCATGCGCGGCTCATCGACGGCTCACGGCCCGCCGGAACCCTCGATGACGTGACCCTCACTCCCCGTCTCGGCGTGGCCCTGTGCGCGGCGCTCTCGCTGTGCGCGCTGCTCGCGGTGCCCGGCGCCTTCCCCGGTCTCGGCGGGGACGCGCGCCTCACCCTCGCGGTGTTCGTCCTGGCGACCTGTGCCTGGATCGGCACCCCGGTCGACGACACGTACATCGCGCTGGGCGCCGGTCTGGCGCTCACGGCGACCGGGGTGATCAGCAGCGACACCCTCTTCGGCACCCTCGGCGACTCCACGGTCTGGCTGCTGATCTGCGCCTTCGTACTGGCCGCGGCGGTCACCCGGACGGGGCTCGCGGGCCGGGCGGCGGCCTTCCTGGTGGGGGGCGCGCGCACGGTCCGCCAGCTGGTCCACCTCACCACGGCCGCGCTGGTCGTCACGGCGTTCGCGGTGCCGGCCACCTCCGGCCGGGCGGCGCTCGCGCTCCCGGTGTTCCTGGCGCTCGCCAAGGCACTCGCCGACCGCAGACGACTGGTCGTGATGCTGGCGCTGCTGTTCCCGACCGTGATTCTTCTGTCGGCGGTGGCGACCCTGATCGGCGCGGGCGCGCATCTGATCACCGTATCGGTGCTGTGGGAGACCACCGGGGAGCGGATCGGGTTCGTGCGGTGGCTGCTGCTCGGGCTGCCGCTGGCGGTGGCCTCCTCCCACCTGGCCGCCGAGACCGTCCTGCTCACCACCACCCGGCGCGCCGACCGCCACGGCCCGGTGCGCATCACCACCGAGGAGATCCAGCGGCACAGCGACACCCCGGTCACCGGTCCCTGGACCCCGGAGGAGACCCGCTGCGCGCTGCTGCTGGCCACGGTGGTGCTGCTGTGGTGCGGCGAGCCGCTGCACCGGGTGCCGCCCGCGGTCGTCGCGCTGACCGGCGCGGTCGTCGCCGCCTCCCCCGCCCTGGGCACCGTACGGCTGAAGGACGCGCTGCGGACCGTTCCCTGGTCGCTGCTGCTGTTCATGGCCGCGACCATGGCGATGGGCGTGGCCCTCGCCGACTCGGGCGCGGCGAAGTGGCTGGTGTCCGGGCTGCCGTCGGACGTCGGCCCCGTGCCGTTCCTGGCCGTGGTGATCGCGGTCAGCACGGCCGCCCACCTGGTCCTCCAGTCCCGCTCCGCCCGCTCCTCCGTGCTGGTCCCGCTGGTGGTGGCCGCCGCCGTGAGCGCCGGCGTCGACCCGGTCGCCGCCGCGCTCGCCTCCACGGCCGCCGCGGGCTTCTGCCACACCCTGCCCGCCTCCGCCAAGCCGGTCACGCTCTACGCGGACCTCCCCGGCACCCCCACCTACACCCCGCGCGACCTGCTGCGGCTGTCCGCCGTACTGGCCCCGCTGACCGCCGCCCTCGTCCTGCTCTTCGCCGTGGCGGTATGGCCACTGCTCGGCGTTTCCCCGACCCCCTAGGAGACCTGCCATGCTGAGCCGAGTCGTCGTGGCCCCCAGCGGCTTCAAGGAGTCCCTGTCCGCCCAGGCAGCCGCCGACGCCATCGCGGACGGGGTCCGCCGGGTGCTGCCGGACGCCGAGATCGACCGGATCCCGCTGGTGGACGGCGGCGAGGGCACGGCCGTCGCGCTGGCCGCCGCGACCGGCGGACGGCTGGTCGCGCTGCCCGCCACGGGCCCGGTGGGCGACCGCCTCGGCACCCACTTCGCGCTGCTCGGCCCGGCCGGGGACACCGCACTGGTGGAGATGGCGGCGGTCGCCGGGCTCTCCCTCGTGCCGCACTCCCTGCGCGACCCGGGCGCCACCACCACCTACGGCGTCGGGGAGCTGATCCGTGCCGCGCTCGACACCGGCGTACGGCGGATCCTCGTCGGCTGCGGCGACTCCGGCACCTCGGACGGCGGCGCGGGCGCCCTCCAGGCGCTCGGCGCCCGCCTGCTCGACCCGGACGGCTTCGAACTCCCGCCAGGCGGACGTGAGTTGCTCCGCCTGCACCGGATCGACCCGTCCGGCCTCGACCCCCGTCTCGCCCGGACCGAACTCCTGGTCGCCTGCAACCCGTACAACGTGCTGTGCGGCGAGCGCGGTGTGGCCCGCGTCTTCGGCCCGCAGAAGGGCGCGACACCCGCGCAGGTGGAGCACCTGTCGGCCGGTCTGGAGAACTGGGCGTACGTCCTCACCCGCGACCTGGCGGTAACGCCCACCGAGCTGCGCACCGGCCCCGGCACCGGCGCCTCCGGCGGCCTGGGCGCCGCCCTCGCCGCGCTCGGTGCCCGGCTGCTGCCCCGGTTCGACGTCCTCCTCGGCCACCTGGACCTGGACGCCCGCCTGGCCCGCGCCGACCTGGTCGTCACCGCCGAGGGCGCCCTCGACCACCAGACCCCGCGCGGCAAGGTCCCGGCGGAGGTGGCCCGCCGTGCCAAGCGGTACGGCCGTCCGGTGCTGGCGCTGGCCGGCACGCTCGGCGAGGGGGCGCACGAGGTGCCGGGCGTGGACGCGTTCAGCGGCATCCTGCCCGCGCCCATGGCCCTCGCCGAGGCCCTGGTCCGGGCGGGCGAACTGCTCACCGACGCCACCGAGCGCGCCCTGCGGATGATCCTGCTGGGCGCCCGGCTACCGGCTCACGCCGAGGTGTCCGGCACGCAACGGCCGTCCTCGGTGCGGTAGTTCCAGCGCGCGCCGTCCCGCACCAGCTCCTTGACCGCGCCCAGGAACCGCTCCACGTGCTCGTCCGGGGTGCCCGCGCCGAAGCTGACCCGGATCGCGTTGAGGGACTTCTCGCCGGGCGCGGCCTCGGGGGCGCCGCACTCGCCCTGCGTCTGCGGGTCGCTGCCGAGCAGGGTGCGCACCAGCGGGTGGGCGCAGAACAGGCCGTCGCGCACCCCGATGCCGTACTCGGCGGAGAGCGCGGCGGCGAAGTGGGAGCTGTTCCAGCCGTCGACGACGAAGGAGATCACGCCGACGCGCGGGGCGTCGTCGCCGAAGAGGGACAGCACGCGCACCTCGGGGACCTCGGCGAGCCCGGTCCGCACCTTCTCGATCAGGTGGCGCTCGCGGGCGACCAGGCTGTCGAACCCGGCCTCCGTCAGCGCCTTGCACGCGGAGGCGATGGCGTAGGCGCCGATGACGTTCGGCGAGCCCGCCTCGTGCCGGGCGGCGGTCTCGTGCCACTCCACGTCCACGCCACCGTCCTGTCGCCGGGTCACCCGGCGGCTCGCGCCGCCGCCCGCGAGGTACGGCTCGGCCTCGCGCAGCCAGTCGGCGCGGCCGGCGAGGACGCCGGAGCCGAACGGGGCGTACAGCTTGTGCCCGGAGAAGGCGACCCAGTCGACGTCCAGTTCCCGCACGGACACCGGGTGGTGAGGGGCGAGCTGGGCGGCGTCCAGCACGATCCGCGCGCCGTGCGCGTGCGACGCGGCGGCCAGTTCCCGTACGGGCCACAGCTCGCCGGTGACGTTGGAGGCGCCGGTGACGCAGACCAGGGCCGGGCCGTAGGGGTCGCGGTCGGCGAGGGCGCGCTCCAGGGTGGCGACCGCCTCGTCCGGGGTGCGCGGCGCGTCGAGGTAGGTGACCTGGGCGTTCGTCCAGGGCAGCAGGGAGGCGTGGTGCTCGGTCTCGAAGACGAAGACCCGGCAGCCGGCGGGCAGCGCGGCGGCGAGCAGGTTGAGCGAGTCGGTGGTGGACCGGGTGAAGACGACCTGGTCGCTCTCGCGGCAGTCGAGGAACTCGGCGACGGTCTGCCGGGCGTTCTCGAAGAGGTCCGTGGACAGCTGGGAGAGGTATCCGGCACCGCGGTGCACGCTGCCGTAGTACGGCGCGTACGCGGCGACGTCGTCCCAGACCCGCTGGAGCGCGGGCGCGCTGGCGGCGTAGTCGAGCGCGGCGTAGGCGACCTCGCCGCCGGTGACGAGCGGCACCGTGACATCCCGCCCCAGAACGGGCAGAGGGGCACAAACGGACTGGTCGGCGGCAGCGGTGGAGACAGACATGGCGAACTCCCGTGAAGCGGAGGAGGAATGAGCGAAAAAGGGTGTGCGGAGGCGGGGCTCGGCGGCCCTATCGCATTCGCTTGCTCACGGAAGACTCCCTCGAACGACCAGGACCCCTGGTGACGCGAGGGGTCCGCGCTTGCCGTAGACCTCGCTGCCTACGGCCTGGTCTTCACCCGGGGCACCCCGCCACGGACGGAGGGTTGCCGGACAGTCGGCCGGGGCCTCATGACTGTCACTCATGACCTGGTACAGGAAAGTAGACGAAGTGATCGTCGTCCCGCAACCCGTGTCCGGATCGCGGGACGACACCCGAGGGTCACGCGTTGCTCGCGGCCACCCAGCGCTCCAGCGTCCGCTTGGCCGCGCCCGAATCGACGGACTCGGCGGCCTTCGCCATCCCCGCGCGGATCTGCTCGGCCAGCGGGGCGTCGGTCGGGTGCAGGGCGACCAGCGCCGCCGCCGAGTTCAGCAGCACCGCGTCCCGCACCGGGCCGGTCTCCCCGTCCAGCAGACGGCGGGCCACCTCGGCGTTGTGGGCGGCGTCCGCGCCGCGCAGCGCCTCCACCGGCACCAGCTCGATACCGACGTCGCGCGGGTCGAAGGTCTCCTCGGTGACCTTCCCGTCCCGGACGATCCACACCCGGGAGGTGGCGGTGGTGGTCAGCTCGTCGAGACCGTCGTCCCCGCGGAACACCAGCGAGGAGTTGCCGCGTTCGGCGAACACGCCCGCGACGATCGGTGCCATCCGCAGATCCGCCACGCCCACCGCCTGCGCCTTCACCCGGGCCGGGTTGGTCAGCGGGCCGAGGAAGTTGAAGGTCGTCCGGATGCCCAGCTGACCGCGGGCCGCCGCCACATGGCGCAGCGCCGGGTGGAACTTCACCGCGAAGCAGAAGGTGATGCCCGCCTCGTCGGCGACCTCGGCCACCCGTCTCGGCGTCAGCTCCAGATTGACGCCCAGCTTCTCCAGCACGTCCGAGGCGCCGGACGCCGAGGACGCGGCCCGGTTGCCGTGCTTGACCACCTTGGCGCCGGTGCCGGCCACGACGATGGAGGACATCGTGGAGATGTTCACCGTCCTGGCCCCGTCGCCGCCGGTGCCGACGATGTCGACGGTGGCGCCGGGCACCTCGATCACATTGGCGTGCGCGTACATCGTGCGGACCAGGCCGGTGATCTCCTCGACCGTCTCGCCCTTGGCCCGCAGCGCCACCGCGAACCCGGCGATCTGCGCGTCGGTCGCCTCGCCGCGCATGATCCGGTCCATCGCCCAGGCGGTGTCCTCGGCGCTCTGGTCCCGGCCCTCCAGCAGGCCGTTCAGCATCGCGGGCCAGGAACGGCCCGCCGCGGTGTCGCCTCCAGCGGGGGTCACAGCGCTCATCAGCCGCTCCTGATCGTCGTAGAACACATGGCACGCATGGGTGTGCGCCCAGCCTATCCATCCCGGAGCACGGCGAAGGGCCCCCGTCCGAACACCGGACGGGGGCCCTTCAGCGTGGCGTGGCGAACGCAGCGATCAGTGGTGGCCGTGGCCGCTCGTGATCTCCTTGTACTCCTCGACGGTCGGCTTCGGGATCTGGGCGTCCTCGCCGAAGTACGCCTTGCTGAGCTTGGCGCGCAGCTTCTGGGAGCCCTTGACCTTCCGCTCGACGCCGTTCTCGTCGACCGTCGGGCCGATCTCGGCCGGCGCGTACTGCTCGTGCGCCGTGAGGCTGTGCAGCGACGCCTGGCTGAGCGGCTCGTGCACCTCGATGTACTCACCGTGCGGCAGGCGCTTGATGGTGCCGGTCTCGCGACCGTGCAGCACCTTGTCCTTGTCCCGGCGCTGCAGGCCGAGGCAGATCCGCTTGGTGACGACGAACGCGATGACCGGGCCCACGAAGAAGCCGATCCGGACGAACCAGGTGACCGCGTTGATCGAGAGGTGGAAGTGGGTGGCCACGATGTCGTTGCCACCGCCGATCAGCATGATCATGTAGGCGGTGATCCAGGCGACACCCAGCGCGGTGCGCGTCGGGGCGTTGCGCGGGCGGTCCAGGATGTGGTGCTCGCGCTTGTCCCCGGTGATCCACGACTCGATGAACGGGTACACCGCGATCGCCGCGAGGAACACGCCGAAGAGCACCAGCGGGACGAACACGCCGAGGACCAGCGTGTGACCCCACAGGTTGATCTCCCAGCCGGGCATGGCACGGACCAGACCCTCGGCGAAGCCCATGTACCAGTCGGGCTGGGCGCCGGTGGACACCATGTCCGGGCGGTACGGGCCCAGGGCCCAGATCGGGTTCACCGTCGCGATGCCGGCGAGGACCGCGATGACACCGAAGACCAGGAAGAAGAAGCCTCCGGCCTTGGCCATGTAGACCGGCAGCAGCGGCATGCCGACGACGTTCTTGTTGCTCTTGCCGGGACCCGCGAACTGCGTGTGCTTGTGGTAGAAGACCAGGATCAGGTGGGCCACCACGAGGCCGAGCATGATGCCCGGCAGCAGCAGGATGTGGATCGAGTAGAACCGGGCGACGAAGTCGTCGCCGGGGAACTCCCCGCCGAACAGGAACATCGAGATGTACGTGCCGACGATCGGCACGGACAGGATCGCGCCCTGCGTGAAGCGGACACCGGTGCCGGAGAGCAGGTCGTCCGGGAGCGAGTAGCCGGTGAAACCGGTGAACATGCCGAGGACGAACAGCAGGAAGCCGAACAGCCAGTTGATCTCACGCGGCTTGCGGAACGCGCCGGTGAAGAAGACGCGCATCATGTGCACGAACATGCCGGCGAGGAAGACGATGGCCGCCCAGTGGTGGATCTGCCGGATCAGCAGACCGCCGCGGACGTCGAAGCTGATGTCCAGCGTCGACTTGTAGGCCTCGCTCATCAGCTGGCCCTGCATCGGGATGTAGCTGCCGTGGTACTCCACCTCGTTCATCGAGGGGTGGAAGAACAGCGTCAGGTACACACCCGTGAGGATGATGATGAGGAAGCTGTAGAGGCAGACCTCGCCCAGCATGAAGGACCAGTGGTCCGGGAAGATCTTCCGCATGTTGGCCTTGGCCAGGGAGTAGATCCCCAGCCGGCCGTCGGCCCAGTCGGCGACGCGCTCGCCGGCCGGTGCCTTCCCGCGCGCGCGGGACTGTGTGCTGTCGTTGGTGCTCATCCGCGCTCCCAGAAAGCAGGACCGACGGGCTCTTCGAAGTCGCCGAGCGCTTCGAGGTAGCCCTCGTCGTTCACCCCGATGCGCAGCTGCGGCAGCGGGTGACCGGCGGGACCGAAGATGACCCGGGCACCGTCGGAGAGGTCGAAGGTGGACTGGTGGCAGGGGCACAGGACGTGGTGCGTCTGCTGCTCGTACAGGGAGATCGGGCAACCGACGTGGGTGCAGATCTTCGAGTACGCCACGATGCCCTCGTGCGACCACTCGAGCTCGCGCTTGTCCTTGATGTCCTCCGGCTGGATCCGGACGAGCATCAGGGCGGCCTTGGCGATCTCGTTCTGGAAGCCGTGGTCGTGCTCCTCCAGGCCCTCGGGCTTGGCGAAGGTCAGCGAGCCGACGGCGACGTCCGACGGCCGAAGCGGCTCGTTGGTGTTCATGTTGACGATCAGCTTGCCCTTGCGCCACAGGGTGTGGCGCAGCTTGTCCTCGGGCAGCGGACCGAGGTCGCGCAGCAGGACGACGCCGGAGAGCGGCACCATGGCCATCGCGCCGAACATCGTGTTGCGGATCAGCTTGCGCCGGCCGAGCTGGGACTCCTTGGCGCCCTGCCGGAAGTCCTCGAAGACCTGGGCGCGGACGTCGGCCGGGGCCTCGATCGGGTGGCGCTCCTGGACCAGCTCGTGGTCGGACATCAGGGTGCGGCCCCAGTGGACCGCGCCCGCGCCGATGCAGAACAGCGCCACGCCCAGGGTCAGGCCCAGCGCGAAGTTCATCGCGTTGATGTGCCCGAGCGTGAAGACGTAGATCGACTTGTCGTGCGGGATCGCCACGAAGGAGGCGATGAAGCCGATGGTGGCCAGCATCGACACCGTGAACAGCAGGGCGACCGTGCGCTCGGACCGCTTGGCGGCCCGCTCGTCGATGTCCTGGATCCGGGGCTCGTGCGGGGGCAGGCCCGGGTCGGCGAACGGGTGCTTCTCGTCCGCGACGCCCAGCGCGCCGTGGCCGGTGTCCTGCGCTGCGGGCAGGTTCTCTTCGGGAATGTCTTGGCTACTCATGACTTCTTGGCCTTTGCGGTCCGGGCGGCCACCCACACGGCGATGGCGATGAGGGTGCCGAGGCCGAAGATCCAGCCGAAGAGGCCTTCGGCAACCGGGCCGATACCGCCCAGCTCCATCCCGCCGGGGGTCTCCGTCTCGTCGCTGTTGACCGCGTTCAGGTACGCGATGATGTCCTTCTTGTTCTGCTCCGACAGCGTCGTGTCGGGGAAGGAGGGCATGTTCTGCGGGCCGGTCTGCATGGCCTCGTAGATGTGCTTCGGGTTCACGCCCTCGAGGGTCGGCGCGTACTTGCCCTTGGTGAGGGCACCGCCCTTGCCGGTGAAGTTGTGGCACTGCGCGCAGTTGTTGCGGAACAGCTCGCCGCCCTTGGCGATGTCCGCGCCCTCCGGGCCGTACTGCTCCTCGGTCGGGACGGACGGGCCCGCGCCCAGCGAGGCGATGTACGCCGCGAGCTGGTCGATCTGGGCCTGCGTGTAGATGTTCTTCTTCCGCGGCACCTGCGCGCCCTGGGAGGTCGCGGCCGGCATACGGCCGGTGGCGACCTGGAAGTCGACGGCCGCCGCGCCGACGCCGACCAGGCTCGGACCGTCGGAGGTGCCCTGACCGCCGGTGCCGTGGCAGCTGGCGCAGCCGACGGCGTAGAGCTTCTTGCCCTCGTCGATGGCGAGGGACTGGGCGGTTTCATCGGCCTGCGCCTTGCCCGCGGGTGCGAACGCGGCGTACAGCCCCCCGGTAGCCGCCAGCGCGAGGAGTAGGACGACGACCGCCGCCAGCGGATGGCGTCGTCGTGCGGAGAGCTTTTTCACGGATTACCCCGGTGTCAGGATCTTCTGCGTCGATGCTTCTGGGATGTGCGTTACGGGAACGCGCGAGGGATCGGGTCCGGCTACTTGATCATGTAGATCGTGGCGAAGAGGCCGATCCAGACGACATCGACGAAGTGCCAGTAGTAGGACACGACGATGGCGGCGGTCGCCTGCTCGTGAGTGAACCTCCGGGCCGCGTAGGTACGGCCCAGGACCAGCAGGAAGGCGATGAGACCGCCCGTCACGTGCAGGCCGTGGAAGCCGGTGGTCAGGTAGAAGACCGAGCCGTAGGGGTCGGACGAGAGCGAGAGGCCCTCGTGCTTGACCAGCTCGGTGTACTCGTACACCTGGCCGCCGATGAAGATCGCACCCATGATGAAGGTGACGATGAACCACATCCGGAGCTTCTTCACGTCACCGCGCTCGGCGGCGAACACGCCGAGCTGGCAGGTGAGGGAGGAGAGCACCAGGATCGTGGTGTTCGTCGCCGAGAACGGGAAGTTCAAGGCGGACGCCTTCTCACTCCAGAACTCGGGTCCTGTCACCGATCGCAGGGTGAAGTACATCGCGAAGAGGGCCGCGAAGAACATCAGCTCGGAACTCAGCCAGATGATCGTTCCGACGCTGACGAGGTTCGGCCGGTTGACCGACGGGTGCGCGTGCCCGGTATCTACTGTCGTTGCTGTCGCCACGACCGACATTATGTCGGTCGCTTATCCCGCCCTCACTCCGGGGGGTGCCGTTCGGAGTGTTGCCCTCGGCCATACCGGTGTTGACGTGGTGTGCAAGGGAGTAGCATCCGGGCCGACAGGCCCTTCCCGTACGACGCCGAAGTCACGGAGGAAGCTATGCAGCCGACCGCCACGGTGCTGGTCTACAGCGACGACTCCAACACCCGGGAGCAGGTGCGGCTCGCGGCCGGGCGCCGGCCCGCTCCCGACGTCCCCCTGGTGGAGTTCGTGGAGTGCGCGACCCCGGGGGCCGTCGTCAGGGAACTGGACAAGGGCGGCATCGACGTCTGCGTGCTGGACGGGGAGGCCGTGCCCATGGGCGGCATGGGCCTGTGCCGGCAGATCAAGGACGAGGTGTTCGAGTGCCCGCCGGTGCTGCTGCTGATCGGGCGGCCGCAGGACGCGTGGCTCGCCACGTGGAGCCGCGCCGAGGCGGCGGTGACGCTGCCGGTGGATCCGGTGGAGTTCGCGTCCGCGCTGGCCTCTCTGCTGCGGCAGCGGAAGCTGCAGAGCGCCTAGTCACTGCGCGGGTGCGCGACCGGGCGGCCGCGGGTCCGTCGTGGTCGCTCACGCCCGCGGCGGAGCCGGACATCGACACAGCCCCGCGCCCCTGAGGGGCGCGTCACACCGCGGCCGGCCGCAGGCGTGCCGTTTCCTCCGGCTTGGGGGTCTCCGGCGTGCCGGCGGTCAGGGCGCTGCCCTCGCGCCACTTCTTCCAGGTCAGGTTCCAGTCGCCGAAGCCGTTGCCGAAGGTCTCCATGGTGCTGCCGTAGGAGTTGACGACCTCGACGACGTCGCCCTCGCGGACGTTCTCGAAGAACCAGGCGGCGTTTCCGGTGCTCATGCCGGTGCAGCCGTGGCTGACGTTGGCGTAGCCCTGGGAGCCGACGGACCAGGGGGCGGCGTGCACGTACTCGCCGCTCCAGGTCACCCGGGTGGCGTAGTACACCGGCAGGTCGTACGACTCCGAGGAGCCGGCGGAGATGCCGATGCTGGTACTGCGCATCCGTACGAAGTACTCCTTGCCGAGCACCACCTTGACGCCGTTGCGGGTCTCGAAGCCCGGCTTGCCGGTGGTGACCGGCATGGAGTTGATCTCCTCGCCGTTCTTGTAGACGGTCATCCAGTGGGACGAGGCGTCCGTGACGGCGACGACCTTGTCGCCGGTGGAGATCTTCAGCGGCTTCGCCCTGCCGCCCCGCAGCCGGTCGCTGATCCTGATGCCCTCCAGGTTGCTGCGGACCTGGATGGTGGCGTGGCTGGGCCAGTACTCCTTGGGGCGGTAGTGGAGCTCCTTGTCGTCCACCCAGTGCCAGCCGCCCTCCACGGCGGGTGAGGAGTGCACCTTGAGGGCGCGCTCGACGACGGCGCGCTCGGCGCGGCCATGGACCGGGCGGCTCAGCTCGGCGGTGATGGGCTGGCCGACGCCGTAGGTGCCCGCCTTGGGGCCGAAGGTGACGTCCAGCGGCTTCTGGGCGAGGGGCTTGCCGGTGTCGAGGACCAGGACCCGGCGGCCGGGCCTGCCGTCCTCGTCCTCGGTGCTCACCCGGACCGTGTAGCGGGCGTCGGCGGCGAGCGGGGAGGTGGAGTGCCAGCGGCCCCCGTCGGCGGAGAGTTCGCCCGCCAGATGGCGGCCGGCCGCGTCGACGGCCGTGACGTCCGTGATGCGCCCCTCGTCGCCGTCGGCGGTGACTTCCAGGGGCTTGTCCGGGTCGGCCTTCTTCCCCTCGCCCGTGGGGCCGTTGAAGGAGATCTGGTCCGCCGCGTCGTACGGCGCGGCCGACAGCGGGTTTCCGTCGCCGCCGCAGGAGGTGACGGCCGGGCCGAGGGTCATCACCAGCACAGTGCAGCCGATGACGGTACGGGTACGCGGTGTGTGGCTCATGAGCTCACGCTAGGGAGCCCCGTCGGACGCGGCGCGCTGGGTAGCCCGGCCGGGGGACGGACGTTGCTGCGACGGCAGGAGCCCGGACACTCCTGACGGAGTGTCCGGGCTCCTGGCGGGTTCAGCGCGTGCTACTGGGTGCGGTTCTCACCGCGGTAGTACTCGAAGACCCAGCCGAAGATGCCGATCAGGATGATCGGGAAGGCGAAGTACAGCAGCCACCAGCCGACCGCGACACCGAGGAAGGCGAAGGCGCCACCGATCGCCAGGGCGAGCGGCTGCCAGCTGTGCGGGCTGAAGAAGCCCAGCTCACCCGCGTCGTCCGCGACATCGGCGTCCAGGTCGTCCTGCGCACCGACGTCGACCCGCCGGGCGGTGAAGCCCAGGTAGAAGCCGATCATGATGCACAGGCCGAAGGCCAGGAAGAGGGCCGTGGTGCCGGCCGGCTCCTTCGACCACACGCCATAGACGACCGCCATGGCGAGGACGAAGACGCTCAGCCACATGAACATCTTGCCCTGGATCTTCACTTGCCGGCCTCCTTGCTACCAGCGAGCGCGCTCTGGCCGGAGTGACCCAGCTGCTCCAGGGCGGCGATGTCGGGGTGGTGCAGGTCGAACGCCGGGGATTCGCTGCGGATCCGCGGCAGGGTGAGGAAGTTGTGCCGCGGCGGCGGGCAGGAGGTCGCCCACTCCAGGGAGCGGCCGTAACCCCACGGGTCGTCGACCCCGACCGGCTTGCCGTACTTGGCCGTCTTCCACACGTTGTAGAAGAACGGCAGGATCGACAGGCCGAGCACGAACGAGCTGATCGTGGAGATCGTGTTCAGGGCGGTGAAGCCGTCGGCCGCCAGGTAGTCGGCGTACCGGCGCGGCATGCCCTCGGCGCCCAGCCAGTGCTGGACCAGGAAGGTGCCGTGGAAGCCGACGAACAGCGTCCAGAAGGTGATCTTGCCCAGACGCTCGTCGAGCATCTTGCCGGTGAACTTCGGCCACCAGAAGTGGAAGCCGGAGAACATCGCGAAGACGACCGTGCCGAAGACCACGTAGTGGAAGTGGGCCACCACGAAGTACGAGTCGGAGATGTGGAAGTCCATGGGCGGCGAGGCCAGGATGACACCGGTCAGACCACCGAAGGTGAAGGTGATCAGGAAGCCGGTCGCCCAGAGCATCGGTGTCTCGAAGGACAGCGAGCCCTTCCACATCGTGCCGATCCAGTTGAAGAACTTCACACCGGTCGGTACGGCGATGAGGAACGTCATGAAGGAGAAGAACGGCAGCAGCACACCGCCGGTGACGTACATGTGGTGAGCCCACACGGTCACGGACAGACCGGCGATCGCGATGGTCGCCGCGACCAGACCCCAGTAGCCGAACATCGGCTTGCGGGAGAAGACCGGGATGACCTCACTGATGATGCCGAAGAACGGCAGGGCGATGATGTACACCTCTGGGTGTCCGAAGAACCAGAAGAGGTGCTGCCAGAGCAAGGCGCCGCCGTTGGCCGCGTCGAAGATGTGCGCCCCGAACTTGCGGTCCGCCTCCAGGGCGAACAGCGCGGCCGCCAGGACCGGGAAGGCCAGCAGGACCAGGACACCGGTCAGCAGGACGTTCCAGGTGAAGATCGGCATGCGGAACATCGTCATGCCGGGTGCGCGCATGCAGATGATCGTGGTGATGAAGTTGACCGCGCCGAGGATGGTGCCGAAGCCCGAGAAGGCCAGGCCCATGATCCACATGTCGGAGCCGAGGCCCGGCGAGCGGACCGCGTCGGACAGCGGGGTGTAGGCGAACCAGCCGAAGCTGGCGGCGCCGTTCGGGGTGAGGAAGCCACCCACCGCGATCAGCGAGCCGAACAGGTAGAGCCAGTAGGCGAACATGTTCAGCCGCGGGAACGCCACGTCGGGGGCGCCGATCTGCAGCGGCATGATCCAGTTCGCGAAGCCCGCGAACAGCGGCGTCGCGAACATCAGCAGCATGATCGTGCCGTGCATCGTGAACGCCTGGTTGAACTGCTCGTTCGACATCATCTGCAGACCCGGACGGGCCAGCTCGGCGCGCATGAAGAGCGCCAGGATGCCGCCGATGCAGAAGAACGCGAACGACGTCGTCAGGTACAGGGTGCCGATCGTCTTGTGGTCGGTGGTCGTCAGCCACTTCACCACGACGTTGCCGGGCTGCTTGCGCCGGACCGGCAGCTCGTTCTCGTAGGTGCCGGCCTCGGGGGCACCTGCGGGTTCGTTGACGATACTCACAGGATGTTCGCCTCCCGGTTCTTCTCGTGCTCGGTCTGCTCGATACCGGCGGGGACGTAACCGGTCTGGCCCTTCTCGGCCAGCTCCTTCAGGTGCTGCTCGTAACGCTCGGGCGAGACGACCTTCACGTTGAACAGCATCCGGGAGTGGTCGACGCCGCACAGCTCGGCGCACTTGCCCAGGAAGGTTCCCTGCCTGTTCGGGGTCACCTGGAAGGCGTTGGGGTGGCCCGGGATGACGTCCTGCTTCATCAGGAACGGCACCACCCAGAAGGAGTGGATGACGTCCCGCGAGGTGAGGACGAAGCGGACCGTCTTGCCCTCCGGCAGCCACAGCGTGGGGCCGGGGTTGCCGGTCTGCGGGTTCCGCTCACCCGGGGTGCCACAGGTGTAGACGCCGCCCGCGTTGTCCGGGAAGTCCTTCTTGTAGCGTTCCGGGACCGAGTTCAGTTCCTGGGCGGTCTTGGCGTCGCCCGTGGAACCCTCGACGTTCTCGATGTAGTTGAAGCACCAGCTCCACTGGAAGCCGACCACGTTGACCGTGACATCCGGCTTCTTGTCCATACTGAGCAGCTTGGACTCGTCGCGGGCCGTGAAGTAGAAGAGGACCGAGACGATGATGATGGGTACGACCGTGTACAGCGCCTCGATGGGCACGTTGTACCGGGTCTGCGGAGGGATCTCCACCTTGGTGCGGCTGCGCCGGTGGAAGATGGCACTCCAGAGGATCAAGCCCCACACCAGCACGCCGACGGCGAGCGCGGCAGCCCAGGAGCCCTGCCAGAGGGAGAGGACGATCGGCGCCTCTTCCGTGGTGGGGGTGGGCATACCAAGGCGGGGGAAGTCCTCCCATGTGCAACCGGTGGCGGTCGCCAGGACCAGGCCCGCGGTCAGTGCCTGCAGCAGCTTCCGCCGCATCGGGCGCCGCGGCGAGCGGTCGGAGCCGTTGGGACTCACGTAGCGCCTTCCCGAGAGTCTCGCCCGCGCGGATCGGCTGCGGCCTGGCCTTCTCGCTGGTCGGTCGCCGCCCTGCGTCGGGCAGGGGTTTGGATGTTTATGCGGACCAAACCCTAGCCCACCCTCTCCGAGGGTTCGCGGGGAGGGGTGCCTAGTCACTCCGCGGGTTCGCTGGATTGGCGGCGGCGGGTCCGTCGTGGCTGGTCGCGCCCCGCGCGGGAGCCGCCGCGGACACATCCCCGCGCCCCCTGGCGGACGTTGCCCGCAGCGCGGTCTAGCGTTGCGGTATGGCCTACTTCGACACCGCTTCCGCGGCTCCTCTCCATCCCGTCGCCCGTCAGGCCCTGTTGGCCTCTCTGGATGAGGGATGGGCGGATCCCGCTCGGCTGTACCGGGAAGGGCGCAAGGCCCGGCTGCTGCTGGACGCGGCGCGGGAGGCCGTCGCCGAGGCGGTCGGGTGCCGGGCGGACGAGGTGGTGTTCACGTCCTCCGGAACCCGCGCGGTGCACTCGGGCCTCTCGGGCGTGTTGGCGGGCCGGCGACGGGTCGGGCGCCACCTGATCGTGTCATCCGTCGAACACTCCTCGGTACTCCACTCGGCCGAGGCCCACGAGGCGGCCGGCGGCACGGTCACCCAGGTCCCGGTGGACCGCCGGGGCTCCGTGGACCCGTCGGCGTACGCCGCCGCGCTGCGCGAGGACACCGCGCTGGCGTGTCTGCAGTCCGCCAACCACGAGGTGGGCACCGTGCAGCCGGTGGCCGAGGTCGCCGAGGCGTGCCGGGCGGCCGGGGTGCCGCTGCTGGTGGACGCGGCCCAGTCGCTGGGCTGGGGGCCGGTGGCGGGCGACTGGTCGGTGCTGACCGCGAGCGCCCACAAGTGGGGCGGGCCGTCCGGGGTCGGACTGCTCGTCGTCCGCAAGGGTGTGCGGTTCGCGCCGCAAGGACCGTCGGACGAGCGGGAGTCGGGCCGGGCCCCCGGTTTCGAGAACATCCCGGCGATCGTGGCCGCCGCGGCCTCGCTGCGGGCCGTACGGGCGGAGGCGGACGCCGAGGCGGTACGGCTGCGCGGGCTCACGGACCGGATCCGGGCCCGGGTGCCCGAGCTGGTGCCGGACGTGGAGGTGGTGGGCGAGCCGGAGCGGCGGCTGCCCGGGATCGTCACCTTCTCCTGCCTCTACGTCGACGGGGAGGCGCTGCTGCACGAGCTGGACCGGGAGGGTTTCTCGGTTTCCTCCGGATCGTCCTGCACCAGCAGCACGCTGACCCCCAGCCATGTGCTGCGCGCCATGGGGGTGCTGAGCGAGGGCAACGTCCGGGTGTCGCTGCCGTCCGGGACGGTCTCCGAGGAGGTCGACGCGTTCCTGGAGGTGCTGCCCAGGGTGGTGGCCGGGGTGCGGGAGAAGCTGGGCGCGCCGTCCGCCTCGGTCGTACGGCAGGAGGACGCCCTGGTCCTGGACGCCCTCGGCAAGCTGTGCCCGCTGCCGGTGATCGAGCTGGCGAAGGTGATCGGCGAGGTGCCGGTGGGCGGCACCGTCCGGGTCCTCGCCGACGACGCGGCGGCCCGCCAGGACATCCCGGCGTGGTGCGAGATGCGCGGACAGGAGTACCTGGGCGAGGAACCGGCGGAGAAGGGCACGGCGTACGTGGTACGCCGGACCGGCTGACCCGCCCCTCGACGCGGGGCTGTGCCGGCATGCGGCCGCCGCCGCGGGCGCGACCGGCTGCCACGCGCCCGCGGTCGACGACGCACCCGCCCGAGCAGCGACGAGTGGCCGCCCGGCGCGCTCAGCCCAGGTGCGCCTGGACCTCCGCCGCGGCGTCGTGCCCGTACGCCTTGGTGAACCGGTCCATGAAGTGCGCCCGCCGCAGCTGGTACTCCTGCGTGCCCACCGTCTCGATGACCAGCGTCGCGAGCATGCAGCCCACCTGCGCCGCCCGCTCCAGGGAGACACCCCAGGCCAGACCCGACAGGAACCCGGCGCGGAAGGCGTCGCCGACGCCGGTGGGGTCGGCCTTGCGGTCCTCCTCCGGGCAGCCGACCTCGATCGGGTCCTCGCCGACCCGCTCGACGCGCACGCCGCGCGAGCCGAGGGTGGTGACGCGGGTACCGACCTTGGCCAGGATCTCGGCGTCGGTCCAGCCGGTCTTGGACTCGATGAGGCCCTTCTCGTACTCGTTGGAGAAGAGGTAGGTGGCCCCGTCCAGCAGGATGCGGATCTCCTCGCCGTCCATCCGGGCGATCTGCTGGGAGAAGTCCGCGGCGAACGGGATGGCGCGGGAGCGGCACTCCTCCGTGTGACGGAGCATCGCCTCCGGGTCGTCGGCGCCGATCAGGACCAGGTCCAGGCCGCCGACCCGGTCCGCGACGGTCTTCAGCTCGATCAGGCGGGCCTCGCTCATCGCGCCGGTGTAGAAGGAGCCGATCTGGTTGTGGTCGGCGTCGGTGGTGCAGACGAAGCGGGCGGTGTGCAGGGTCTCGGAGATGCGCACCGAGCCGGTGTCGACGCCGTGCCGGTCCAGCCAGGCGCGGTACTCGTCGAAGTCGGAGCCGGCCGCGCCGACCAGGATCGGCCGGGTGCCGAGCTGGCCCATGCCGAAGGCGATGTTCGCCGCGACGCCGCCCCGGCGGACGTCGAGGTTGTCGACCAGGAAGGACAGGGAGACCGTGTGCAGCTGGTCCGCGACGAGCTGGTCGGCGAAGCGCCCGGGGAAGGTCATGAGGTGGTCGGTTGCGATGGAGCCGGTGACTGCGATGCGCACGGCGTGAACGCTCCTGGGTGGAGGGGTAATGACAATCCACGCTACCCGTTGCGCGACCCCGCCCAGAAGCAGGGAAAACTACCCGATAGTAGATCTTTCTTCGTGAGCCGACCCGTGCCTACGGTGCCGCTATGACGAACCTCGAGGCACCAGCGGCCCCCGTACCCACCGACCCGGAAGGCGACCTGGCGTCACTGCGCGGCGACTGCGCCCGGATGGCCCCGCACTGGACGGCCCCGGACCGGGTCGCGGCCCGGCCCGTGTCCCCCTCCCGGATCCACGGGGTGACCGTGCCGCCGGGCTCCGCGCGGCTGCTGGACGCGATGTCCGACTACGGCGACTGAGCCCGCCGCCCCCACGACCACGCCACCGGCCGGGCCGGAGGGGAACCGCGCGCTCCTGCTCCGCGTCCCATCGCTGTCCCCCGTAACAGCTGTGCGGCCGAAGGAGCGATGCGGTGAACACCGAGCGACCCGAGAACGACGACGAGGTCGTGGGAGCGTCCGGCGCCGCCGAACGTGCGGCAGCGGACGCGAACGCCTCCCGGGAAACCGCGCCGGAAACCGGGAGCACACCGGAAGCGGAGTCCGCACCGGACACCGAGGGCACGCCGGAAGCGGAGTCCGCGCCGGCGGACACCGAGGGCACGCCGGAAGGGGTCCCGGCGCCCGACTCGCGGGAGGCTTCCGAGGCGGAGCGCGCCCGGGAGGACTCGCGGTCCCGGCGCCGCTCCCCCGCCCTCGTCGCCGCCGTGGCCGCCGCCGTGCTGCTGGCCGGGGGCGGCGGAGCGTATCTCGCCGCCTCGGCGGGCGGCGGGACCGGCGCGGGATCCGGGTCCGGCGCGCCCGGCGGGAACGCCACTCCCCCGCCGCTGGCCCTCGACGGCTACGCCGAGGGCGCCGGGAACGGCATCGCGCCCGGCGAGCCCGACCCGAACGGCGTCACCTACCAGGCGTCCGGAGCACTGCGGAAGGGCCCCGGTTCGGCGCCCGTGTACTGGGCGAAGGGAGAGGTCACCGAGGCGGAGGTGACCCGGCTGGCCGCGGCGCTCGGAGTGGACGGGACGCCCGTGGCCGAGGGGCAGGCCTGGAAGGTCGGATCCGGCAAGGACGGCCAGGGGCCGAGTCTCCAGGTGAACCGGCAGGCGCCCGGCACCTGGACGTTCCACCGGTACGCCCCCGGCACCGACGACTGCGAGAGCGTGACCGTCTGCGCCAAGGCGCCCGCGTCGCCGTCCGTGGACCCGGTCGGCGAGGCCGCGGCGCGCAAGGCGGCGGCACCGGTGCTGAAGGCACTCGGCCAGGACTCCGCGCGGGTGGACGCCTCCCGGGTGAACGGCGCGGACCGGGTGGTGACCGCCGACCCGGTGGTCGGCGGACTGCCGACGTACGGCTGGCCGACCGGGCTGACGGTCAGCGCGCAGGGCGAGGTCGTCACCGGCAGCGGCCAGCTGAAGACGCCGGTGAAGGGGGCCACGTATCCCGTGCTGGACGCCCGCCGGACGCTGGACCGGCTGAACGCGGCCCAGGAGCCCGGCCATCGCGTCGGCATCGGCGGCTGCGCCAGTCCCGTACCGCTGGAGGACGACCGGGCGCAGGCGCCGTGCGAGACCTCGGTGCCCGGGAACGGGAAGCGGGAGACGATCGTCGTGGAGGACGCGGTCTTCGGGCTGGCCTCGCACTTCGTGGACGCGCGGCAGACGCTGGTGCCGTCCTGGCTGTTCGAGGTGCGGGCGCCGGGCGCGGCGGAAGGTTTCACCGTGACGTACCCGGCGGTCGACCCGCGCCATCTGACCTCGCCGGCGCCGTCCGGGGAGACGGACGGCGACCCGAGCCCGCGGCCGACGGGGCCGGACGCGCCCGTCGAATCGCGGAACGTGACGGTGGAGGGCTACACCGCCGAGGGCACGGAGCTGACCGTCGCCTTCACCGGCGGGGTCTGCGCGGACTACACGGCGACGGCGACCGAGAGCGCGGGCCGGGTGACGGTGACGGTGACCGAGAAGCCCTGGCCGGACAAGGTCTGCATCATGATCGCCAAGGTGCACCACCGCACGGTGGAGCTGGACGAGCCGCTCGGCGACCGCAACGTGGTCGGGTCGGACGGCGAGGCGGTCCCGCTGGAGAAGCCGGGGGCGCGACTGCCGCGCTAGCCGTATCGACAGCCGGCCGCCGCGCCCGGCTCGCCCGGCTGCGGCAACGCGAAGGCGGCGGCCCCCTCGGCAGGGGGCCGCCGCCTTACGTCACTGCCTCACTCGGCTCGGTCCAGGCTCAGCTGAACGAGTCGCCGCAGGCGCAGGAGCCCGTCGCGTTCGGGTTGTCGATCGTGAAGCCCTGCTTCTCGATCGTGTCCACGAAGTCGATGGTCGCGCCGCCCAGGTACGGGGCGCTCATCCGGTCGGTGACGACCTTGACCCCGCCGAAGTCCTTCTCCACGTCACCGTCGAGGGAACGCTCGTCGAAGAACAGCTGGTAGCGCAGGCCGGAGCAGCCGCCGGGCTGGACGGCGACGCGCAGCGCGAGGTCGTCGCGCCCTTCCTGGTCGAGCAGCGCCTTGACCTTGGACGCGGCGGCGTCGGTCAGGATGATGCCGTCGGTGACGGTGGTGGTCTCGTCCGATACGGACATCTACATCTCTCCCGGTTTGTACGGAGACTGCTTGCCGACGGTTGCAACCGGCGGGGCCGCGGATTCATTCCGGGACGGGCCCGAGTCATTTCTCCTTGGCTTCTTTTTCATGCTCGCACATGCGCGGGCGGGCGGACAGCGGCCTGTGAGCGAGCGGACAGCGTCCTGCGGGCGAGCGGACAGCGTCCTGCGGGCGAGCGGACGCGGCCCGGGGCGGGCCGGGAGCGGCGCGGCCCCGGGCCGGGAGCGGCGTCCCGGCAAGGTGACGTTCCGGACATCGGGATTCACGTCACATCGACGCTATGGACATCGTCAAAGTGACGTGAAGCGGTTATGATAGATAGCGTCATTTCGACGAAAAGGTCGAAGCGCTGTCCCGCCATCCGCCGGTCCGGTCCCCGGGCCGGCGAGCCGCAGAAAAGAAAGGGTGCGTGTGGTGACCACCGCCCAGACCCAGGAGCTCGACGTCCAGCCGACGCCCCTCGCCCTGCTGCTCCTCGGCCGCGAGGCCGACCCGAGGAGCGAGCGCGGCGTGGAGTGCCCCGGCGACCTGCCCTCGCCGTCCGACCCGGACCTGGTCGAGCGCGCCCGCGCGGCCAAGGAGAAGCTGGGCGACAAGGTCTTCGTGCTGGGCCACCACTACCAGCGCGACGAGGTCATCCAGTTCGCGGACGTCACGGGCGACTCCTTCAAGCTGGCCCGCGATGCCGCCGCCCGTCCCGAGGCCGAGTACATCGTCTTCTGCGGCGTCCACTTCATGGCGGAGTCCGCCGACATCCTGACCTCCGACGACCAGAAGGTCGTCCTCCCCGACCTCGCGGCCGGCTGCTCCATGGCCGACATGGCGACGGCCGAGCAGGTCGCCGAGTGCTGGGACGTGCTGACCGACGCCGGCATCGCCGAGCAGGTCGTCCCGGTCTCCTACATGAACTCGTCCGCCGACATCAAGGCCTTCACGGGCAAGCACGGCGGCACGATCTGCACCTCGTCCAACGCCAAGCGGGCCCTGGACTGGGCGTTCGAGCAGGGCGAGAAGGTCCTCTTCCTCCCCGACCAGCACCTCGGCCGCAACACCGCCGTCCGCGACATGGGCATGTCCCTGGACGACTGCGTGGTCTACAACCCGCACAAGCCGAACGGCGGCCTGACCGCCGAGGAGCTGCGCGGCGCCAAGATGATCCTGTGGCGGGGCCACTGCTCGGTCCACGGCCGCTTCAGCCTGGACTCGGTCAACGACGTCCGGGAGCGCATCCCCGGGGTGAACGTCCTCGTCCACCCGGAGTGCAGGCACGAGGTCGTCGCCGCGGCGGACTACGTCGGCTCGACCGAGTACATCATCAAGACCCTGGAGGCGGCCCCGGCCGGCTCCAAGTGGGCCATCGGCACCGAGCTGAACCTGGTCCGCCGCCTGGCGAACCGTTTCGCCCCCGAGGGCAAGGAGATTGTCTTCCTCGACAAGACGGTCTGCTTCTGCTCCACCATGAACCGCATCGACCTCCCCCACCTGGTCTGGGCCCTCGAATCCCTGGCCGAGGGAAACCTCGTCAACCGCATCGAGGTCGACAAGGAGACCGAGGCGTTCGCCAAGCTGGCGCTGGAGCGGATGCTGGCGCTGCCGTAGTGACGGTGGCCGTGCGAGCGTGACCGACCCCGGTCACCCCGACGATCAGCCCACTGCGGGCTTCCTGTCGGGGTGGCCGGGGTCGACCGTGAAGAGGGTGCCGTCCGGGGTGACGACGATCAGGCCGCCCTCGTGCGGGACGACCTCGGGCTGGGCCCAGCCGTTGGCCGAGACCCGCGCGGAGCGCGGCCGTGTCTCCCACAGCAGGGACCCCTTACGGGCGTCCAGGGCCGCCACCCGGCCGCTGAGGCTCGCCAGGAACATGGTGCGGCCCCGCTGGTCGAGCACCGCGCGGCCCGGCTGTTCCAGCGTGGTCGCGGTCTCCCACAGCTGCTTGCCCGTGGTCGGCGAGACGGCCCGTACGACGCCGTTGGACATCGTGAACAGGAGCGTGCCGTCCGTCAGCGTGGGGTGCCCGGCGAAGTTCTCGGCCAGCCTCACCCGCTCGCGGTCCCCGGTGTCCGGGTCCACCAGCAGGATCGCCTCGTACGCGTCGTCGGTGGCGCCCGGACCCCCGCTGTCGTCGGCCCACTGGAGGAAGGCCAGCCGGCCGTCGACGACGCCGTGGAGCGTGCTCTCGAGCGGGACGTTCACCTGACGGGTCGAGCCGTCGGCCGCGTCGAGCTCCAGGATCAGCGTGTGGGAGGTCTCGGTCTCGGGGCTGCACTCCGTGTACAGGCCGGAGGCGTTCCCCAGGAACGTGCAGTAGTGGCCCGCGGGCAGCTTCCTCGTCCAGCGCTCCTCGCCGGTGCGCGCCACGCGGGCGACGAGCGAGCTTCCGCTGTCGTCCGGAGCGACCACCAGACCGTCGGCGAAGGAACTGTCGGCGTACGTCTCGTTCACGGAGCGCGTCCACAGCCGTGCGCCGTTGTCCACGTCGAGGGCGATGAGGCTGACCTCGTCGTTCTCCCACTCCTCGTCGGAGATGACCAGGCGCACGACCACCACGCCGTCCGCCACCCCCAGGACGGCGGCGGAGGAGAGCCGGTCGGTGGACACCCCGTCCGGCAGCAGATCGGCCCGCCACGCCGTCCTCCCCGTGAGGGCGTCCACGCGCACCGGCAGCATGGCGTCACCCCCGCAGTAGACGGCGGTCTCGTGCAGCAGGCACTCCGGCCCGGTCATCGCGCCGTTCTCGCCCACGGCCTTCGGGCCGCGCGCGGCCTTCTCGAACACCGTCGTCTGCCAGGGCTGCCAGCCCTTCGGCAGGCTCGCCCACCGGGTCGGCGCGCTCACCTCGGGCCGGGCCGACCCTCCGGTTGCCGTCCCGCCGTCCGCGCCGGGCCCCAGCAGATACGCCGCGAGGCCGAGCGCGAGCGCGCCGACCGTGCCGGCGGCGGCCAGCAGCGGGCGGACGCGGCCGGGACGCCGCCCGGGCTGCGTGGTCCCCCGGTCGGCGATCGTGCCGGGGTGCGTCGTCGCCAGGTCCGACGGATCGAGGCGCAGGGTCACGGTCGCCGGGTCGCCCGGGTCCGGCTCGGGCAGCGCGGCGGCGAACTGCCGGGCCAGCTCGTCGAGTCCGGGGCGGCCCTCCCGCTCCTTGGTCAGACAGCGTTCCAGCAGGGTCCGCAGCTGCCGCGGCACCCCGTCGAGCACCGGCTCGTCGTTGATGACCCGGTACGCCGTCAGATACGGGCTCTCGGCGTCGAACGGCCCGCGCCCCCTCATGGCGTACGCCAGCAGCGCGCCGAGCGAGAAGACGTCGGAGGCCGGGCCCACCGAGCGGGCGTCGGTGAACTGTTCCGGGGACATGAACGGCGGGGTGCCGATCATCTGACCGGTCTCGGTCAGGGTGAGGTTCTCGGTGGCGCGGGAGATGCCGAAGTCGATGACGCGCGGCCCGTCCTCGGCCATCAGCACGTTGGCCGGCTTGAGATCCCGGTGCACCACCCCGGCCCGGTGGATGTCCCGCAGCGCCTCGACCAGGCCCAGCGCGAGCCGCCGCAACTCGGTGTCGCGGAGCGGGCCGTGGGCGCGTATCCGCTCGGCGAGGGAGCGGCCGGGGACGTACTGGGTGGCCATCCACGGCCGGTCCGCCTCGGGGTCGGCGTCCACGACGGGCGCGGTGAACGCGCCGCTGACCTTGCGGACGGCCTCGATCTCCTGGCGGAACCGGGCCCGGAAGACGGGGTCCTGCGCGTACTGCGCGTGCACCACCTTGACGGCGACCTCGCGCCCGGACCGGGCCCTGCCCCGGTAGACGACCCCCATGCCCCCGGCTCCGAGCCGGTCGGTCAGCCTGTACCCGCCGAGTGACCGCGGATCGTCCCTGTGCAGTGTCACCGCCCGATTCCCTTCCCCCGTTGAGCAGTTCGCGGCCACAGGATACGTAACCAACGGTCACGTTCCGGTGCGTGTCACCGCCCTTGTCTCCTCACGGCACCTCACGCACGGGGGCGGGATGACGCAACGGCGCGACCGGGTCGACGACCTCGTGGTCGTGGTCCCGGGGATCATGGGCCGCCCGGCGGACGCGGACGGCAGGGAGAGGTGTGGGGGCCGTCGGGCGAGGCACTGTTGTGGGGGATCCGAACCATCGGCCGCTCCTTGAAGGGCGGGCCGCACCTCCTCCACTGGACGAGCCTGGTCCAGGCCTCCACGGGGCGGCGTAGGGAGACGGCCGGGCCCCGTACCCACGGGACCCGGCCGTTCGCATGCCGTGCGTGTCACACGCCCGCCGGCTGCGGCACCTCCTCCGACCGCTCCTTCGCGGCCCGCTTCTTCGCGCGCCGCTCCTTGCGGAGTTCGATCATCGCGTAGAGGGTCGGGACGAGGAGCAGCGTCAGCAGCGTGGACGTGACCAGGCCGCCGATCACGACCACGGCCAGCGGCTGGGCGATGAAGCCGCCCTCGCCGGTGATGCCGAGGGCCATCGGCAGCAGGGCGAAGATGGTCGCCAGGGCCGTCATGAGGATGGGGCGGAGGCGGTGGCGGCCACCCTCGACGACCGCCTCGACGACGCCGTAGCCCTGCGCCCGGTACTGGTTGATCAGGTCGATCAGGACGATCGCGTTCGTGACCACGATGCCGATCAGCATCAGCATGCCGATCATCGCGGGGACGCCCATGGGGGTGCCCGTGGCGAGGAGGAGGCCGATCGCGCCCGTTGCCGCGAAGGGGATCGACACCAGCAGGATCAGCGGCTGGATCAGCGAGCGGAACGTGGCGACCAGCAGCATGAAGACGATCGCGATCGCCGCCAGCATGGCCAGGCCCAGGTTGGCGAAGGCCTCCTCCTGGTCCTCGGAGACACCGCCGATCTCGGCCGTGGCGCCTTCCGGGAGGTCCAGCGAGTTGATCTTCGACTGGAGGTCGGCGCTGACCGCACCGGTGTTGTCGCCGGTCGGCTTGGCGGTGACGGTGGCGGCGCGCTGGCCGTCGATGCGGGTCATCGAGACGGGCCCGTCGACGAGCCGGACGTCCGCGATGTCACCCAGCTTCACCGGGCCCAGCCGGAGCCCCTTCAGCTCGGCCAGGGTGTCCGCGGGGCGCGCCGAGCGGATGACGACGTCCCGCTCGGTGTCGTCCAGGGTGGCCCGGGCGGCGGTGGTGCCGCGGACCGCCTGGGTGACGGCCGCGCCGAGCGTCTGGTCGGTGAAGCCGGCCGCTGCGGCCTTCTCGTTGGCGCGGACCGAGATCCGCGGGACGCTCTGGGCGAGGTCGCTGGTGACGTCGGTGACGTCGTCCAGGCCGGCGACCGCCTCGCGGACCTGCTCGGCGGCCTCGCGCAGCACCTGCGCGTCGGCGGCCTTCACGACCACGCTGAGGTCCTGGCTGCCGAAACCGTCACCGGCGGCGATGGTCGTGGTGCCGATGCCGTCGAGCTTCTTCAGGCCCTCGTCGATGGCCTTCTCGACGTCCTCGTAGGACGCCGAGTCCGCCAGCATCACCGAGTACGACGCCTGGTTGGTGTCGGTACCGCCGCCGAAGGCCGCCATGAAGCCGGAGGAGCCGACGGTGACCTGGTAGTCCTCGACGCCCTCGATGCCGTCGAGCATCTTCTCGATCTTCTTCGCCTGGGCGTCGGTCGCCGCGAGGCTGGTGCCGGGCTTCAGCTCCTGCTTGACGGTGAGGACCTCCTGCTCGCCCTGGTCGAAGAAGTTCGTCTTCAGCAGGGGGGCCATGCCGAACGTGCCGATCAGGACGACGACCGCGATGGCCACGCTGGTGAGGCGGCGGCGCGTGGCGAACCGCAGGATCGGGACGTAGATCCGCTGGAGGCGGCTCCTGGCCTCCTTCTCCTCCGCCAGCCGGCGGGCCTCGTCGGCGTCCTCCGGGGTGCCCTTGGGGGGCCGCAGGAACCAGTACGAGAGGACCGGGACGACCGTCAGGGAGACCAGCAGGGACGCCAGCAGGGCGGCCGTCACGGTCAGCGAGAACGAGCCGAACAGCTCGCCCACCATGCCGCCGACCAGGCCGATCGGCAGGAACACGGCGACGGTGGTGAGGGTGGAGGAGGTGACGGCGCCGGCCACCTCGCGGACCGCGTTGAGGATGGCCTCCCGGCGCTCCTCGCCATAGCCGAGGTGCCGCTTGATGTTCTCCAGGACGACGATCGAGTCGTCGACGACCCGGCCGATGGCGATGGTCAGGGCGCCGAGGGTGAGGACGTTCAGCGACAGGTCGCGGGTCCACAGGACGATCAGCGCCAGGACCACGGAGAGCGGGATGGAGACCGCCGTCACCAGGGTCGAGCGGATCGACGCGAGGAAGACGAGGATCACCAGGACGGCGAAGAGGAGGCCGAGCGCGCCCTCCGTCGTCAGGCCCTCGATGGACTTGGACACCGCCGGGCCCTGGTCGCTGACGACCGTGATGGTGGCGCCGGCTCCCAGGTCGGCGCGCATCTCGGGCAGCTTGTCGCGGACGGCGTCGGAGATGGCGACCGCGCTGCCGTCACGGTCCATGGTGACCGCGACGGCGAGGCTGGGCTCGCCGTTGGTGCGGGTGAGGGAGTCGGCGCGGGCCGCCTCCTGCTTCACCTCGGCGACGGCACCGAGGCGGACGGGGCGCCGCGCGCCCTCGCCGGTGACCATCAGGTCCTCGATCTGCTTCAGGGAGGTGAGGCCGCCGCCGACCTGCACGGTGCGGTTGGCGCCGCCCTCGTCGAAGGAGCCGGCCGGGACGGTCGCGCCGCCCGCCTGGAGCGCCTCGGCGAGGGACTGGACGGTCAGTCCGGCACGGGCCAGCCTGCGGTCGTCCGGCGTCACGGTGACCTGGAGGTCGCGTACGCCGTCCACGGTGACCTGGCCGACGCCCTCGATGTCCTTGAGGTCCGGGACGACGGTCCGGTCGAGCCGGTCGGCGAGGGCCTGCTGGTCGCTGTCGGAGGTGACGGCCAGGACGACGGTCGGGATGTCGTCGGTGGAACCGGCCACGACCTGCGGGTCCACGTCCTCCGGGAGCTGGACGCGGGCCCGGTTGACGGCCTGCTGGACGTTGGCGACGAGCTGGTCGGTGTCGTTGCCGTAGTCGAAGGACGCCACGATGACGGCGTTGCCCTCGCTCGCCGTGGAGGTGACGCCGGTGATGCCGTCGACCGCCTCCAGGTTGTCCTCGATCGGTTCGACGACCTGCTTCTCGACCACGTCCGGGGACGCACCCTGGTACGGCGCGAGCACCGACACCATGGGCAGTTCGATGGTGGGCAGCAGTTGCTGCTTGAGCTGCGGTATCGCAATCGCCCCGAAGGCGAGCGCGATGATGGACATCAGCCCTATCAGGGCCCGTTGTGCGAGGCTGAATCTCGACAGCCAGGACATGGGTCAGCGTCTCTCTTCCGTGGCCTGAGCGAAGCAGTGGGCGCAAACCGGCGCCCACCCCAACACCCTGGTCCATGGCGCACGCCCCGGCCGTCGCCCCCAGGTCCATTTCCTTATACGGCGCATACTGCGGCTGGAGTAGCGCCGTACCCGGTCAGTCCACCCTTGGACGGACCAGCCCCGACTCGTAGGCGATCACCACCAGCTGGGCCCGGTCCCGGGCGCCCAGCTTGGCCATGGCCCGGTTGACGTGGGTCTTCACGGTCAGCGGACTCACCTGGAGGCGCTCGGCGATCTCGTCGTTGGAGTGGCCGCCGGCGACGAGGACCAGCACCTCGCGCTCGCGGACGGTCAGCGCGTCCAGCCGGTCGGCGCGGTCCGGGTCGCGCTCGCCGTCGGGGCCGTCACCGCCCTGGGCGAGGAAGCGGGCGATCAGGCCCTTGGTGGCGGTCGGGGAGAGCAGCGCCTCGCCGCCCGCGGCGACCCGGATCGCGTTCAGCAGCTCCTCCGGCTCGCTGCCCTTGCCGAGGAAGCCGGAGGCGCCGGCCCGCAGCGACCGCACCACGTAGTCGTCGACCTCGAAGGTGGTCAGGATGACGATCCGGACATGGGCGAGCGCCGGGTCGGCGGTGATCAGGCGGGTCGCGGCGAGACCGTCGGTGCCGGGCATCCGGATGTCCATGAGGACCACGTCGGCCTGCCGTTCCTTCGCCAGCCGCACCGCCTCCGCGCCGTCGGAGGCCTCGCCGACCACCTCCATGTCCGGCTCGGAGTCGACCAGCACCCGGAAGGCGCTGCGCAGCAGGGCCTGGTCGTCGGCGAGCAGGACGCGGATGGTCATACGGGCTTCCCCTCGGCGGTCGTCATACGCGCTCCCCCTCGGCAGTCGTCGTCCGGGCTCCCCCGCGGCGATGGTCATCCGGGCTGCCCTTCGGCACCCGCACGGCTCTCGACCGGCAGGATCGCATGGACGCGGAAGCCGCCGCCGTAGCGGGGGCCGGTGGTGAGGGTGCCGCGCAGCGCGGTGACGCGTTCCCGCATGCCGAGCAGGCCGTGTCCGCCGCTGTCGGCGGGCGGGGTGTCGCCGGAGCCGTCGTCGAGGACGGTGATCTCGATGTGCGGGCCCACCCGCACCACGCTGACCTCGGCCTTCGCCTCCGTCCCGGCATGCTTCTGGACGTTGGTGAGGGCTTCCTGGATGACCCGGTACGCGGCGAGGTCGACGGCGGCGGGCAGGGTGGTGCCGTGGTCGGTGCGGGCGACCTCGACCCGGAGGCCGGCGTTGCGGAAGGTGCCGACGAGTTCGTCGAGGCGGTCCAGGCCGGGGGCGGGCTCCGTGGGGGCCTCCGGGTCTCCGGACTGGCGGAGCAGGCCGACGGTGGCGCGCAGCTCGTTGAGGGCGCAGCGGCTGGCCTCGCGGACGTGGGCGAGGGCTTCCTTGGCCTGGTCGGGGCGCTTGTCCATGACGTGGGCGGCGACCCCGGCCTGCACGTTGACCAGGGCGATGTGGTGGGCGACGACGTCGTGCAGATCGCGGGCGATCCGCAGGCGTTCCTCGGCGACCCGGCGGCGGGCCTCCTCCTCGCGGGTGCGTTCGGCGCGTTCGGCGCGTTCCCGGATGGCCTGGACGAAGGCGCGGCGGCTGCGGACGGCGTCGCCCGCGGTGGCGCCGATGCCGGTCCAGGCGAGGATCGCCAGATTCTCCTGGGCGTACCAGGGCAGGGGGCCGCAGAGCATGGCGGCGCCGGTCAGCACGGTCATGGTGAGCAGACCGGCGCGCCAGGTGGTGGGGCGGTCGGTGGTGGAGGCGACGGTGTAGAGGGCGATCACCGCGGACATCGCGACGGGGGCGCGCGGGTCGCCGGTGGCGGACTCGACGAGGGAGAGCGCGCCGGTGAAGGCGAGGACCGTGTGGGGGGCGCGGCGGCGGAACGCCAGGGCGGCGGCCCCGAGGGCCATCAGCACCAGGCTGAGCCCGTCCGGGGTGCGCAGGCTCCAGGTGACGCCGTCGCTGCCGTGCGGGTCCGCGAAGGACCCCGCCACCATGCAGAGCAGCACACCTCCGGCCAGCGCGGCGTCCAGCGCCATCGGGTGGGCCTTGAGTCGGTGCCGGGCGCGCTGCAGGGTGCTCACGCTGCCCCACGGTATCCGGGGCGGCGGCTCCCCGGCCCGGGTCGGCCGGGACGGGTCCCGGGGACGGACCCCCGCCCGGGGAGGGACGGTCCCCGGGGGCGGCGGGCGTGGTCGTCAGCCGGGGATGAGGCCGCCGCCCTCGGAGAGGAGGTCGCGGACCTCGTCCAGGGTCGCGTCGGGGGACGGCAGGATGAGCTGGGAGGGTTCGAGGGAGGCGTCGGGGAGCGGGGTGCCCAGTTCGCGGACCCGGCTCAGGAGGGCGTTGAGGACGCGGCGGAAGCCGGGGCCGTCGCCCTGCTCCATCTCGGCGAGCAGTTCGTCGTCCAGCTTGTTCAGCTCGGCGAGGTGGCTGTCGGCCAGCCGCACCTGCCCCTCCCCCATGATCCGTACGATCATGTCGCCCTCCTCGGCGTGGGCCCCTACTGCTTGTCGAACCGCGGGGTGTCCTGCGGCTGCTGCTGGGGCTGCTGCTGTCCGTTGCCGCCCTCGATGGCCTGCTGGCCCGCGGAGCTGCCTCCGGCCAGCTCGGCCTTCATGCGCTGCAGCTCCAGCTCTACATCCGTACCACCGGAGAGCCGGTCCAGCTCGGCCTGGATGTCGTCCTTGGCCATGCCGGTGGGGTCGTCGAGGGCACCGGAGGCAAGCAGCTCGTCGATGGCGCCGGCCCGGGCCTGGAGCTGGGCGGTCTTGTCCTCGGCGCGCTGGATGGCCAGGCCGACGTCGCCCATCTCCTCGGAAATGCCGGTGAAGGCCTCGCCGATCCGGGTCTGCGCCTGGGCCGCGGTGTAGGTCGCCTTGATCGTCTCCTTCTTGGTGCGGAAGGCGTCGACCTTGGCCTGGAGCCGCTGGGCCGCCAGGGTGAGCTTCTCCTCCTCGCCCTGGAGCGTCGCGTGCTGAGTCTCCAGGTCGGTGACCTGCTGCTGGAGGGCGGCGCGGCGGGACAGCGCCTCGCGGGCGAGGTCCTCGCGGCCGAGCGCGAGCGCCTTGCGGCCCTGGTCCTCCAGCTTGGTGGACTGCTGCTGCAGCTGGTTGAGCTGGAGTTCCAGGCGCTTGCGGGAGGTGGCGACGTCCGCGACACCGCGGCGCACCTTCTGGAGCAGTTCCAGCTGCTTCTGGTACGAGTAGTCGAGGGTCTCGCGCGGGTCCTCGGCCCGGTCAAGGGCCTTGTTCGCCTTCGCGCGGAAGATCATCCCCATACGCTTCATGACACCGCTCATGGGCTTCGCGCGCCCCCTTCTGACGGACTTAAGGCTCCAGCTCTGCGACAGAACCCACAGTACGGGCCCTGCTTCCATTGACGCACTGTTCGGGGACGGATGCGCTCCTCCCCAAGGACGACTGAGGACCGCACCCCCTCCGGCGTAGGGAGTAGGTGATCCCCGGGGGTGCCCGGGTGCCCGCCAGGGTCCGGGGCGTACGCATCGTCCCGTCTGTCCCCTTACAGACGACTGGTGTTGCCGGATCGTTCCCCGCGGGGCTGGGGTCCAACCCCGAGCACCCCGTACCCTTGGGTTTTGTGTTCCGTAGCCGTGCCACCAAGGATGAGAAGGCAGCCGTCGCCGACAAGGCGCCGGTGACCGTCTCCAAGCAGCCCCGTGACCCGCAGGCCCCCAAGGGCCGACCCACCCCCAAGCGCAGCGAGGCCCAGTCGCAGCGCCGCAGCGTGGCCAACACGCAGATGACGCGCAAGGAGGCCGCGAAGCGTCAGCGCGAGGAGCGCCGGGCCGCCCTGGAGCGGCAGCGCCAGGCGCTGGCGGGCGGTGACGAGCGCTATCTGCCGGCCCGGGACAAGGGCCCGGTGCGCCGCTTCGCGCGCGACTTCGTCGACTCGCGGTTCAACATCGCGGAGTTCTTCCTGCCGATGGCCGTGGTCATCCTGGTGCTGAGCATGGTGCGGGTGCCCGCGCTGCAGAACGTCGCGCTGCTGCTGTGGCTCGTGGTGATCGTCCTGATCGTGCTGGACTCGTTCGTCACCGGCTTCCGCCTGAAGAAGCGGCTGGCGGAGCGCTTCCCCGACGACAACAAGCGCGGCGCCGTCGCCTACGCCCTGATGCGCTCTCTCCAGATGCGCCGGCTCCGGCTGCCCAAGCCGCAGGTCAAGCGCGGGGAACGGCCCTGAGCGCTGCGCCGTTCACCGGGGGTGCGGCCGACGCCTGGCTCAGCAAGGTGGGCGGTCTGCGCGATGTCGTACGACAGGAGCTGGTCGCCCGGCAGCTCGAGGAGCAGATAGTCGGACGGTTCCCGGTCGGGCAGCGGCTGCGGGTGCTCGACGTGGGCATGGGCCAGGGCACGCAGGCGCTGCGGCTGGCCCGGGCCGGGCACCAGATCACCGGTCTGGAGCAGGATCCGACGATGATCGCCGCGGCGCGTACGGCGCTGTCCGGTGAGCCGGAGGGCATCCGGGAGCGGATGCGGATCATCGAGGGCGACGGCCGGGACACGGGGGTGCACTTCCTGCCGGGCAGCTTCGACGTGGTGCTCTGCCACGGCGTGCTGATGTACGTCGAGGAGCCCGATCCGCTGCTGGCGGGGCTGGCGCGGGTGCTGGCGCCGGGCGGTCTGCTGTCGCTGCTGGTGCGCAACGGGGACGCGCTGGCGATGCGGCCGGGCCTGTCCGGGGACTGGGCGGGGGCGCTGGCCTCCTTCGACACCACGGCGTACCGCAACCGGCTGGGGCTGGACGTGCGCGCCGACCGGCTGAGCACGCTGACCGCCACGCTCGCCGGGATCGGGGCGCCGCTGCACGCCTGGTACGGGGTGCGGGTCTTCACGGACACGGCGGCGGACGGCGCGGAGGCGCCTGCCGACCTGGAGGCGCTGCTGGCGGTGGAGGAGAAGGCCGGGCGGACGGACCCGTACCGGGGGGTCGCGGCGCTGCTGCACCTGTGCGGCGTACGGGGCTGAGGGCCGCCGGGCGCGGACACCGGACGGAACGGAACACGAGGGGCGGCCCGGTGCGGGCCGCCCCTCGGTCGTTCCGGGGACGGCCGTCGCCGGGACGGCCGTTCCCGCGTGCGGCCGTCGCTACGACGTCGCCTCGGCCGCGTCCGCCGTGTCGGCCGTGTCCGCCGCGTCCTCCGCGTGCAGGCTCATCGGGCCGTAGATCTCCGTGCCGTCCTCGGACAGGCGCACCTGGTCCGCGCCCCCGTCGAGCAGGTCCTTCCAGTGCTCCCCGATCCACGACTCGGCGTCGCCCTGTGTGGTGAACTCCTCGGGCTGGACCGCGGGCTGGACCTCCGTCCCGTCGGCCTTCTCGAACCGCCACGTCCATGCCGCCATGTACGCCTCCCAGGTGTCGGCACCAGCAGAGCACGGGCCGGATCTTGGTCCGGCCCCTGCCCTGAGCCTAGCCGGACGCGCAAGAGCTGCGGGGACACGCGAAAATCGGGTCCGTGGAACTGACTCTGCTCGGCACCGGTGCCCCCGCGGGACTGCCCCGCCCCGACTGCCCCTGCGCGGCCTGTGCGACCGCGCTGGGGCCGCACGCGCGGGCGGCGACCGCGCTGCTCCTGGACGGAGCGCTGCTGCTGGACCTGACGCCGGGCGCGGCGTTCGCGGCGGCGCGGGCGGGGCGGTCGCTGGGCGGGGTGCGGCAGGTGCTGCTCTCGCACCCGCACAACGGGCCGGCCGTCGAGGTGCCGGCCGGGCTGCCGCAGCCGGGGCGGGTGCCGGACGGGCGGGAGCTGGCGCTGCTGACGGGGCACCGGGTGCGGGCGGTGGCGATGGACGCGCCGGGCACGGGGTACGCGGTGTCGGGGCCGGACGGGCAGCGGCTGCTGTATCTGCCGCCCGGTGGTGCCCCGGCCGGTCTGGAGGAGGGCACCGCGCACGCGGAGCCGTACGACATGGTGCTGGCCGACGTGGTGGGGCGGCCCGACGCGCTGGCGCGGCTGCGGGCGGTGGGGGCGGTCGGGCCGACGACGGACGTGGTCGCCGTCCATCTCGATCACGATGTGCCGCCGGGGGCGGAGCTGCGGCGGCGGCTGGCGGCGGCCGGGGCACGGGCGGTCCCGGACGGGACGACGCTGGCGGTGGGGGCGTACGAGGACGTGCCGGATGTGCCGCGGCGGACGCTGGTGCTGGGCGGGGCGCGGTCCGGGAAGTCGGTGGAGGCCGAGCGGCGGCTGGAGGCGTTCCCGGAGGTGGTCTACGTGGCGACCGGCGGGACGCGGGGTGGGGACGGGGAGTGGACGGCGCGGGTGGCGGCGCACCGGGAGCGGCGGCCGGGGTCGTGGCGGACGGTGGAGACGTGCGATCTGGTGCCGCTGCTGAAGGACGAGGGGCCGCCGCTGCTGATCGACTGTCTGTCGCTGTGGCTGACCGACGCGATGGACGCGGTCGGGGCGTGGGACGACGCGGAGTGGGCCGGCGGCGGGGAGCGCGCCCTGCGGGACCGGGTGCGGGAGCTGGCGGTGGCCGTGCGGGAGGCGCGGCGGGTGGTGGTCGCCGTGTCGAACGAGGTGGGCTCCGGGATCGTGCCGGCGACGGCGTCGGGGCGGCGGTACCGCGATGAGCTGGGACGGCTGAACGCGGCGGTCGCCGGGGAGTGCGAGCAGGTGGTGCTGGTGGTGGCGGGGCAGGCACTGGTGCTGCGGGGGTAGGGGACGTCCCCCGGGGCCTGCGGCGGCGCTCGTGTCGATGCGCCTACGCGGCGCGCCGGCCCTTGCGGGCGATCATCCGGTAGGTGTTCGCGAAGCCGGTGTGGCGGAGCAGGGGGGCCAGGGCGTGGTCCGTCGCCGCGGCGGCCGCGGTGAGGGGCGCGGTGGCGTAGGTGAGGGCCGCGCGCAGGGCCTGCTGGAACTCGGTCGGGGGGATGGGCCGCCAGGGGGCGTCCTGGGGCGGCAGGACGTGGGTGAGGGCGAGGGCCGTCGCGACGGTCAGGTCGTGGGGCGTGTGGAGGCGGTCCGTCCGGACGATCGCGCAGCCCTGGGACTCCAGCTCCGCCCTGAGGTTGGCCGGCGGGATGAGGTGGAGGTGGCGGGGCTGGGTGTGGGCGAGCCACCATCGGCCCAGGATCGTCGCGAAGGCGCTGGCCGGGTCCGGAAGTTCGACCAGGAGGTGCCCGCCGGGGCGGACCAGGCCGAGCGCCGCGTGGAGGTCGGCGCGGGGGTCCGGGGTGCGGTTCAGCTGGTGCAGCAGGCTGACGACGTCGTAGCGGGCGTGCAGTCCGTCGGTGATCCCGGGGGTCGTCAGGTGGCCGACGTAGGCCTCCTCCAGGCGGTCGGCCGCGCGGGCCCGCAGGACGCGCGGGGTGGGGTCGAGGCCGTCGAACGCGGTGTACGGGAAGAAGGCGCGGGCCGCCTCCGGGAAGTCCGCGTCCCCGGTGCCGACGTCGAGCCAGCCCTCCGGCTCCCCGTACGCCAGCATGACGCGGGCCGTGGCCCGCATCCGGCGCCGGGAGGCGCGCGGGTCGCCGGTGCGCGGCTGCGGGTCGCGGAAGTGGAAGGCGAGTCCTTCGAGGGTGAGCCGGGGGTTCTGGAAGACGTGGGCGCAGTCGCGGCACACGTCGACGCCGAAGGTGCCGGGTCTGCCCTGGAGGAGGTCGGGCACGGAGAACCGGGTGCGCAGGCGCGGCGAGCCGCACCAGGGGCACTGTGCGCGGCGCGGTTCGAGGAACCGTTCGGTGCCGTGGGCGAGTTCGGCGAGACAGGCGGCGCGGCGGCGGGCGGTCACCTGCGGGGCGGCGGGCAAGGACGGCATCGGCGGCTCCCGGGACGGGCAGTCACATACAGGTACGGACGGATGCATACCCGTACACATACGCGTACACAGGCAAATGGGAACGTATGGGATCGCGATCTTGGGTGCAACGACGTGGTGCCCGCGTGGTGGGCCGGTGGCGCCGCCCTGTTCGACCGGTGCCGGTACTGTTCGGCGAATGAGCTCGCTTAATCTCGACGACTTCACCGATCTGATCGAGCGCCCCGACGGCGGGGTGCGCCGGGACGCCGAGGCGCGCCGGGAGCGCCAGATCGTGCCGCCCGGATCGCTGGGGCGCCTCGACGACCTGGGTGAGTGGCTGGCCGCGGCGCAGGGCACCGCTGCGGTGCGGCCGGTCGGACAGCCGCGGGTGGTGCTGTTCGCCGGTGACCACGGCATCGCCGGGCTGGACGTGTCGGCGCGGCCCGCGGGCAGTGCCCACGAGCTGGTGCGCGAGGTGCTGGGGGGTGCCCGCCCGGTGGCCGTGCTGGCCCGGCGGCTCGGGGTGCCGGTGCGGGTCGTGGACATGGCGCTGGACTGCGACCCGGACACGCTTCCCGCGGACGTCGTACGCCACCGGGTGCGGCGCGGCAGCGGGCGGATCGACATCGAGGACGCGCTGACCCTGGAGGAGGCGGAGGCCGCGTTCCGGGCCGGCGTCACGGTGGCCGACGAGGAGGCCGACTCGGGGACGGACCTGGTGGTCCTCGGCGACATCAGCGTCGGCGGCACCACGGCGGCGGGCGTGCTGGTGGCCGCACTGTGCGGGACGGACGCCTCGGTGGTGACCGGGCGGGGCGGGCTCGCCGTCGACGATCTGGCGTGGATGCGCAAGTGCGCCGCGATCCGGGACGCGCTGCGCCGGGCCCGGCCGGTGCTCGGCGACCAGTTGCGGCTGCTGGCGACGGTCGGCGGCGCCGATCTGACCGCGATGACCGGGTTCCTGCTGCAGAGCGCGGTGCGGAAGATGCCGGTGATCCTGGACGGCGTGGTGGCCGCCGCGTGCGCGCTGGTGGGCCAGCGGATCGCGTTCCGGGCGCCGGACTGGTGGCTGGCCGGGCACGACAGCGGGGAGCCGGGCCAGGCGAAGGCGCTGGACCGGATGGCGCTGGAGCCGCTGCTGACGCACGGGGTGAGGGTCGGCGAGGGCGCGGGCGGCCTGCTCGCGCTGCCGCTGGTGCAGTCCGCGGCGGCACTGGCGGCGGAGCTGCCGGAGCAGGCGCCGGCCGGGGAGGCCGGGGCCGGTGACACCGGTGCCGAGGCGGACGGGGCCGAGAAGGCCGGTGCCGAGAAGGCCGGCGCCGAGGCGGACGGGGCGGCGGAGAAGCAGGAGGCCTGAGCGGGCCGAGCGACCCAGGTCACGCCGTTCTCGCTGAACTCCTCCCCGTCCGGCACGGTCTACCGGGGCGATGAACACGCTCGCCCGTCTCTGCCGCGCCGAATGGGGACCCCTGTACGCGGCCGTGCGCCCACCGCTGCTGCGGCGGCGGCTGGGGGCCGTCCCGCTGACCGTCGGGGCGGTCTGCCTGACCGCCGTCCTGCACGGGGTGCACGGCACGTCGTGGGGCTACGGCCTCGTGCAGGGAGCCGGCACCGTGCGTGCGGCGGACCCGCTGTGGCTCGCCCTGCTGCGCACGCCCCTCTCCCTCTTCGTCCCGGCCCTCGACCTGCCGGTGTGGGGCGCGCTCGCCCAGATCCTGGTGGTCTTCGGGATCGCGGAGCTCTGTCTCGGCCGCCGCCGCACCCTCGCGCTCGCCTACGCCGCCACGCTCGCCGGGACGCTGTACGCCCGGCTGGGCATCGCGCTCGGCCCGCACACCCCGCTGGGCCTGCCCACGACGGACGCGCACGTCGTGGACACCGGCCCGTCGGCGGCCGTGGTGGGGCTCGCGGTGTACGTCGGCTGGCGCCACGGCGCGTATGTGACCGCGGGAGCGGTGATCGCGGCGATGGTGATCGAGGTCCTGGTGAAGGAGAACCTGGCCGGCAAGGAGCATCTGGCGGCGATCGCCGCGGTGTCGGCGCTGTGCGCGGCCGGTGCCCTGCGTCAGCGGTGGTCCAGGGCGCGGACGGGCTCGTCGGGGGCGCCGCCGATCCAGTCCTGGACCCTGCGGGACAGGCCCGTCCAGCGGCGGTCGTGGCGGTAGGCGCGCAGGGCGGAGCGGGCGCGGGCGCGCGGCCGGCGGGCGTAGAAGCGGCGGGCCCACGCGGAGCCGGGGCGGGCCAGGCGGACGGCGCCGACGAGGGCGACGAGGGGCACGACCGTGCCGAGCAGCGCGGTGCGCAGCTTGCCCTTGCAGAGGGCGACGAGGGAGAAGGCGAAGTTCCCGGCGACGGTGGCGATGACGGTGCCCCGCCCCTGGCGTTCCTCGTCGTCGACGCCGTTGACCTCGAACGGGGAGAATCCGGCGAGGACCAGGCCGACCACGGCCACGGTCAGCACCACGACCTCGACGCTCTTGCGGCCCGCCTCGCTCCAGTAGACGTCGTCGAGGTGCAGGATCAGCGCGAACTCGTCGAGCACCAGCCCCGCGCCGATCCCGAAGAGCACCGCGCACACCGCCGGGCCGAGTCCTTCCCGCCCGCTGGCCACCGCGCCGAACCCGCCGATGACGGTGAGCACGACACCCGGGACGACGTGGTGGATGTGGACTCCGCCCGCGCCCTGGACGTTGCGGAAGGGGCCCTTGCCGGCGCGGATCGTGCGGGTGATCAGCCGGGTGACCACGAAGGTGAGGACGAAGGCGGCGAGGGCAAGCAGCAGGGGGAGTTTGCCGGGTTCGACGATGTTGCGTTCCAGCCACTGCCCCATACGTCCCAGTGTGGCCGGATTCCGCTCGGGGCGCCGTCCGGACGGTCGCGTACCCTTCCGGCGTGTCCCCGATCTTGCCCGCACCGCCCGCGCACGGCCTCCGTTTCGCCTTCGGCACGCTCACCGTCCTGCCGGTGAAGGTGACCCGCTGGGACCGGGACGCCGCCCGCGGCGGCATGCTGTGCGCGCCGGTCGCCGGGCTGGCCGTGGGCGCCCTCGCGGCGGCGGCCGGGGTACTGCTCCTGCTGCTCGGCGCCGGGCCGCTGCTCGCCGGCGTGGCCTCCGCCGCCGTACCGGCCGCGCTCACCCGGGGACTGCATCTGGACGGGCTGGCCGACACCGCCGACGGTCTGGGCAGCGCAAAGCCCGCCGAGGACGCGCTGCGCATCATGAAGCAGTCGGACATCGGTCCGTTCGGGGTGATCACCCTGCTCTTCGTGCTGCTGGCCCAGACGGCCGCCCTCGCCGAGGCCTACGCCGGCTCCTGGGCGCGAGGCGCGCTCGCCGCCGTGGTCGCGGCCACCGCGGCCCGGCTGGCGCTGACCCTCGCCGCGCGCACCGGAGTGCCCGCCGCCCGCCCGGAAGGGCTGGGCGCGGCGGTCGCGGGGGTCGTGCCCCGCAGCGGGGCGCTGGTCGTGGCGCTGCTCGTGCTGGGGGCGGCGGCGGGCGGGGGCGCGCCGCTCGGCGCGTACGACGTCGGCCGGGCGGTCCTCGCGGTGCTGCTCGCGCTCGGCGCGGCGGAGCTGCTGCTGCGGCACTGTGTGCGCCGGTTCGGCGGGGTGACCGGCGATGTGTTCGGCGGGCTCGCCGAGACGGCGGCGACGACGGCGCTGGTCGTCCTCGCCCTGGGCTGAGCCGGGGTTCAGCAGGCCCGGCGCCACGCCCCCAGCTCGTACCTCTTCAGCATCGAGCTGAGCCCGAGGCGCCGCGCCTCGGGGCAGAAGCCGCGCGTCGGCACCTCGTACTCCACGTGGAAGACGGCCTTGCCCGCCTCGATGAACGGGCTGAGGGTGTCGCACTCGTCGTACTGGGCGCACTGCTCGTTGACCGCGAAGTCGAAGTCGCCGACCAGCTCGGGGATCTGGTCGAGGTCGTTCTTCAGGCCCACCGCCAGGCCCCGCTCGTGGGCGAGGCGGGCGATCAGCCGGTTGTAGCGGAGCTGGTCTGCGGCGGTGAGCGGAAAGCCGGTGCGGTTGCGGTAGCCGTCCATGTTGTCCGGTTCCACCGCGTCGAAGCCCTTGTCCCGGCACATGTCGACGCGGGCCGCCATCAGCGGCTCCAGGACGTCGGTGCGGCGGATGTCGAGCCACCGCTCCCCCTTCCAGCCGTTGCCCCTGCCGAGCACCGCCTCCGGGAACTTCCCGGCGTCCGGACGGAACTCCTCCCAGGCTCCGGTGGACAGGTAGCAGATCACCTTGCGGCCCCGGCGGTGCAGGTCGGCCACGGTGTCCGCGTCGTGGTCGAAGCCGTCGATGTCGTAGACCGGCACGTCGACCGTCGGGTCGAGACGGCCGCTGAGCTGCCACTGCCAGGGGGTGCCGGGGCGCGGCTGCCAGAGCTGCCCGGGGGGGCGCTCCGGCTTGTCCGGCGTGTCCGCGCGGTCGGGCGCGGACGTACAGCCCGCGACCAGCAACAGCAGGGCGAGCAGGAGGATCGGGCGTCTCACCGGGCGGGCTCCAGGGTGTGCGGCAACGTACCCCAAGGATGATCGCCCGTGCCGGGCACCGCGCAGTGCACGGTGGCGCCGCGCTCCCGGGCCGGTCCGGCGAGGTCGACGCCCGGGGGGACGCCGTGGACGAGGTGGCACTGGCGCGCCCCGGTGACCGGCCAGGGCTGCGGCGGCCGGGTGCGGTACGTCGTCCAGTCGCCCTCGAAGGTGACCACGACGTCGGCGATGCGGGCGTAGCAGGGGTGGGGCGGGGTGCCGTGGTTCAGCACGAGGGTGGCGCAGCCCGCCGCCCAGGCGGCACCCGCCAGCCGGCGGTAGTGGGCGAACTCCTCGGGGCCGGCGGCCGCCTGGTCGAGGAAGGCGCCGTCGGTGGCGTACCAGTCGCGGTACCGCTCGAGGTCGCGGGCCACGTCGGCGTACGGGCGGCGGCCGTAGTCGGTGTCGGTGTACCCGAGCACCCGGACCTCCGCGGCCCGCAGCCGGGCGGCGACCTCGGCGAACGCCGGGTCGGGGGCCTCGCCCGGCCCGCTGGCCGGGTTGAGGACCACACCGTGGAGGCGGGGCGCGGCGGCGACGATCGCGTCCCATTCGGCGGGGCGGACGGACGGGTGCTCGTAGTACGGGACCAGCAGGGTGCTCATCGGTGGGCGCTCGCCCTTCCCAGCAGGACGCAGACCAGGGCCGCCTGGACGACGGCGCAGGCGCCGTACACCGTCATGGCGACCCCGTGCGGCTCACCCGTACGGGTGACCAGCGCCAGGGTCTGGACGAGGGCGGCCGTGCAGCACACCGCCGCCGCGCCGTGGATCGCGCCGAACGACTGGAGCAGCAGCCCGGTCCACAGCACCACGCCGAGCAGCAGCAGCCCGGCCAGGCGGACCCCGGTGGGCTCGGGGGAGCCCGGCCACAGGGCGGTGGCGGCCGGCGCGAGGGCGAGCAGCGCGGCGAGGTAGCCGGCGAGGCAGCGGACGAGGATCAGGGCGGCGGCACGCCGGAAGGCGCGGGGGGTGCCGGTGGAACGCAGCGCGGCGAGGCTGCCGCTGCGGAAGCGGTACAGCAGCCATTCGGCGGGCCCCATGCTGAGGGTGAGCGCCACCGCGGCGGGCGCCGCGACCGCGCTGTGCGTTCCGCCCGCCAGGACGTCACCGAGCGCCGCGTGGAGCACCAGGACACCGCTGCCGAGGCCGAACAGCGCGTACGGCACGGAGCCGGTGAGCCGGGGGCCGCCGGCGCGGCGCGGGAACGGGTCCGGCGCACCGAAGGGCAGCAGCGCCGTCAGGCCCGCCGTCCAGCTGCCCTCCCCCGGCTCGCGCAGCGCGGGGGCCACGTCGAGCAGGGCGAGCGCCGAGACCACGGCCAGCGAGCCGAGCAGCAGGGCGATCCGGGCCGGCTCCGGCACCTCGGTGACCAGGGCCGCCACCGCCCCGGCCGCCATCGGTGACAGTGCGGCGAGCAGGGCCCGTTCCCGGCCCATGACCAGCAGGACGGTGGCGGCGCCCAGGTAGCAGGACTGTCCGGCGGCGAAGGCGAGCGCGCCCGGGTCGGCGGTGTCCGCGACGGCGAGCGCGGTGAGCGCGCCGAGCAGGGCGCCGAGCGGCGCGCCGGCGAGGAGACAGCGGCGGGCGGCGGAGCGGTCGCCGAGGCCGAGCCACGAGTGGGCGCGGTGGGCGAGGCCCTGATTCCAGGTCCAGCCGGTGAGGGCGCCCGCGAGCAGCGGGACCGTGCCGGCGGGGAGGCCGAGGTCGTCGTCGGGGCCGGCGAGGAGCGGGGCGCCGAGGACGTAGGCGAGGCCCGGGAGGGCGAAGACCACGCCGCGCAGCAGACAGCCCAGCAGGCCCACCTGCCAGGGGTCGGGGACGGGGCCGTCGGGTTCGGGGTGGCGACGGTCGACGCGGGCGTACAGCTCCTCGGCGAGCGCGAAGGAGTCCTTCACCCCGTACCGCTCGCGTATCCGGTCGTCGGAGAGGCCGTCGGACTCCAGCAGCGCGGCGATCTCGTCGGGGTGGACGGCGGCGGCTGTGAAGTCCTCCAGC
>NZ_MUND01000010.1 GCF_002154375.1 Streptomyces glaucescens
CGGCAGCGACAGCAGCAGGGCCGTGAACAGCTCGATCTGGTTGCGGTCGTTGTCCAGCAGGGGGGCGAGTCGGCGCCGGATGCCGATGTTGGCGCGCATGCGCGGGTCCTTGGCGTACTCCGCGTACATGTAGTCGCGCTCTTCGTCGGTGACCATCTCCAGGGTCAGCTCGTCGTGGTTGCGCAGGAAGATGCCCCACTGGCAGTTGGAGGGGATGGCCGGGGTCTTGGCCAGGATCTCCGAGACGGGGTAGCGGGATTCGCGGCGGACGGCCATGAAGATGCGGGGCATGACCGGAAAGTGGAAGGCCATGTGGCACTCGTCGCCGCCGCCGGCGTAGTCGCCGAAGTAGTCGACCACGTCCTCCGGCCACTGGTTCGCCTCCGCGAGGAGGACCGTGTCCGGGTAGTGGGTGTCGATCTCCTTGCGCACCCGCTTCAGGAACTCGTGCGTCGCCGGAAGGTTTTCGCAGTTGGTGCCCTCCTGGGCGTAGAGGTAGGGCACGGCGTCCAGCCGGAAGCCGTCGATGCCCAGGTCGAGCCAGAACCGCAACGCGGAGATGATCTCCTCCTGCACCGCCGGGTTCTCGTAGTTGAGGTCCGGCTGGTGCGAGAAGAACCGGTGGAAGAAGTACTGCTTGCGCACCGGGTCGAAGGTCCAGTTGGAGACCTCCGTGTCGACGAAGATGATCCGCGCGTCCTGGTACTGCTTGTCGTCGTCGGCCCACATGTAGTAGTCGCCGTAGGGGCCGTCGGGGTCCTTGCGGGACTCCTGGAACCACGGGTGCTGGTCGCTGGTGTGGTTCATGACGAAGTCGATGATGACCCGCATGCCCCGCTGGTGGGCGGAGTCGACGAACTCCACGAAGTCGGCGAGGTCGCCGAACTCCGGCAGCACCGCCGTGTAGTCGGAGACGTCGTACCCGCCGTCCCTGAGCGGCGACTTGAAGAACGGCGGCAGCCACAGGCAGTCGACGCCGAGCCATTGCAGGTAGTCGAGCTTGGCGGTCAGGCCCTTGAGGTCGCCGACGCCGTCGCCGTTGCTGTCCTGGAAGGAACGGACGAGGACCTCGTAGAAGACGGCACGCTTGAACCACTCCGGGTCACGGTCCTGGGCGGGTGTGTCCTCGAAGGTGTCCGGGACGGGCTCATTGACGATCATGGTGTGGGTGACCCTCCGATCTGCGGGTTGGACGGTCGCAGGACGGTGAGCACGTGCGCCGGCCGGATGCCGGGTTCCAGGCGCACGTAGTTGGCCCTGCCCCAGTGGTAGGTCTCGCCGGTGAGCTCGTCGCGCACCGGCACCGACTCGTGCCAGTCCAGGCCGAGTTGCGGCATGTCCAACGAGACCGTGGCCTCCTGGGTGTGGTGAGGGTCGAGGTTGGCGACCACCAGAACCGTGTTCGAACCGTGCCGCTTCGAGTACGCGATCACCTCCTCCTTGTCCACGTGGTGGAAGTGCAGATCGCGCAGCTGCCGCAGGGCCGGACTCCGCCGGCGGATGTCGTTGAGCCGGGTGATGAGGGGGGTGATGGTGCGCCCCTCGCGTTCGGCGGCCTCCCAGTCGCGGGGGCGCAGCTGGTACTTCTCCGAGTCCAGGTACTCCTCGCTGCCCTCGCGCAGCGGGGTGTTCTCGCACAGCTCGTAGCCGGAGTAGACGCCCCAGGCGGGGGAGAGGGTGGCGGCGAGGACCGCGCGGACCTCGAAGGCCGGTCGGCCGCCGTGCTGGAGGTAGGCGTGCAGGATGTCGGGGGTGTTGACGAAGAAGTTGGGCCGCATGTAGCTCGCGGCCTCGCCCGACAGCTCGGTCAGGTACTCCGTCAGCTCCTGCTTGGTGTTGCGCCAGGTGAAGTACGTGTACGACTGCTGGAAGCCGATCTGGGCCAGGGTGTGCATCATCGCCGGGCGGGTGAACGCCTCGGCCAGGAAGATCACGTCCGGGTCGGTGCGGTTCACGGCGGCGATGACCCGCTCCCAGAACACCACCGGTTTGGTGTGCGGGTTGTCGACGCGGAAGATCCGCACCCCGTGCTCCATCCAGAACCTGAGGACGCGCACGGTCTCGGCGACCAGGCCGTCCATGTCCCGGTCGAAGGCGATCGGGTAGATGTCCTGGTACTTCTTCGGCGGGTTCTCCGCGTGGGCGATGGACCCGTCGGGGCGGTGGTGGAACCACTCCGGGTGCTTGTGCACCCACGGGTGGTCCGGGGAGCACTGCAGGGCGAAGTCCAGCGCGATTTCCAGACCGTGGCCGCGGGCCTGGGCGACGAACCAGTCGAAGTCCTCGATCGTGCCCAGGTCCGGGTGCACGGCGTCGTGGCCGCCCTCGGGCGAGCCGATCGCCCACGGCACCCCCACGTCCTCGGGGGCCGCGGACAGCGTGTTGTTCGGGCCCTTGCGGAACGTGGTGCCGATCGGATGGATTGGCGGCAGGTAGACGACGTCGAAACCCATCCGCGCGATCGCGGGCAGCCGCCGCGCGGCCGTGCGGAACGTGCCGTGCGGACGCTCCGTCGTGCCCTCCGAACGCGGGAAGAACTCGTACCACGACCCGAACAACGCCCGCTCCCGCTCCACCAGAAGGGGGTACGGCGGAGTGCGGGTCAGCAGCTCGCGCAGCGGATACCGGGAGAGGACCGCGTCCACCTCCGGCGTCAGCGCCGCGGCCAGCCGGGTCGCGACCGGCAGCGAGTCGTCGCGCAGGGTCCGCGCGGCGGCGAGGACCACGGCGCGCCCGGCGTCCCGGGGCACCTCCTCGGCGGCGCGCTCGTGGAGACCGGCGCCCTCTTCGAGGACCAGCCCGGTGTCGATCCCGGCGGGGACCTTGACGCGGGCGGTGTGCCGCCAGGTGGCGAGCGGATCGCTCCACGCCTCCACGGTGTACGTCCAGCGGCCCTCGGCCGTCGGAGTGACCTCCGCGCCCCACCGGTCGGTGCCGGGCGCCAACTCGCGCATCGGGGTCCACGGGCCGGGCCGGCCCTCGGGGTCGCGCAGCACGACATTGGCGCCGACCGCGTCATGGCCCTCGCGGAAGACGGTGGCGGTGACCTGGAACGTCTCGCCCGTGACCGCCTTCGCCGGGCGCCTGCCGCACTCGACCGCCGGGTGGACGTCCCGTACCGGGATGCGCCCGATGGCCACCGTCGTACTCATGGGTCTCACCTCCGCCGTACTTCGGAGCCGGGCCGCCGCGGCCCGGCTCGGGATCCTGCGCCGAAAGGGTGGGGATCCGCCGGTCTAGCCGGGCACCCGGGACCGGATCCCCTTCGGCGGGCCGCGCCGGGCGGCGCCGCTCTTCCGGGGCCGGTCGTCCTGTTCCTGCAAATAGGTGGTCAGCGTGGTGCGCAGAAACCGCTCGGCCGCGTCGGCGGCCTCCCGCGCACACCGCTTCCCCATGAGCACACACAGCGTGTAGCCCGAGTCCTCGAACGTCGCCCGCACCTGGCGGTCGGTCGGGGAGGCGAGCATGACGCGCTCCCACGCCCGGTACCGCCGCAGCTGCCGGGCGACTTCGGCTCTGGCGGGTAGCAGCATGGCGCCGTTCACCTTCCGGGGCACTCGATGGGCACGTCCCGACGGTCGGGCCGGTGGCCGTGCACGACAGTGAGCACGGAGTCCGTTACGGCGATCGAGGCCTTCACTCATGGTGCACGCACGGCGACCCAGCGTCTTGTTAGAGCTTCAACCACACCCCACGTGTCGCTCGTGTTGCACGAATGGGCTAGCACCCCCACTGTTGAGGTTACTCAGAAGCGATCGGTACTCACGCTTCGTGTCGGGGGACTCGGCCCGTCAGGGCCGATCCGGCCCGCTAGGGCGAGGAAGGGAGCGAGAGCCTCGCCGGTGAGGAGCCAACGACGATGAAGACCGCAGTGCCCTGCTACTACCACCTCGACGTGGAAGTCAGTCCTGAACGCGTCGGACAGGTCAGCCGCATCCTGGCCGCTCACCTCAGGTACTGGGACCTGGAAACGCTGGTCGAGCCCGTCTGCGGCAGCGCCGAGCTGCTGCTGAGGGCCATCGACGAGCACGCCACGGACAAGAGGACGTCCATCGAGATGTGGTGGAACGGCCAGCACCTGATCACCGCCGTCGCGGACAACGACCGGGACCTGCGCCCGGACCAGGACCTGCGCGGCTGCCTCGAGCACATCGCCGCGATGAGCGACGGCTGGGGCTGCTGCGCCGCCGACACCGGCAGCAAGGTGATCTGGTTCTCCCAGCGCGCCCGCGCCGGCCGCCGCGCCCCGCTGGTCCCTGCGGCACCCACCCCGGGCCTGCGTGAGGGGCTCCAGGTGCCCCGCGAGGTACCGGTCGCGGCCCTGGCCGCACCGGCCGACACCGCCGACGGCGCTCTGGAGGACGCACGGTGACGAGTGAACCGCACCGGAGGAACGACGGGGTGCCCGCGTGGAGCGGGCACCCCTACCCGCTGGGTGCCTCCTACGACGGTCAGGGCACCAACTTCGCCCTCTTCAGCGAGGTCGCCGAACGGGTCGAACTCGTCCTCGTCGACGAGGACGGCCGGCACCGCACGGTGCCGGTGAACGAGGTCGACGGCTTCGTCTGGCACTGCTACCTGCCCGGCATCGGGCCGGGGCAGCGGTACGGCTACCGGGTGCACGGTCCGTGGCACCCGGCTCTCGGCCAGCGCTGCAACCCCGCGAAGCTGCTGCTCGACCCGTACGCCGCCGCCGTCGACGGGCAGATCGACAACCACCCCTCGCTGTACGAGCGGTCGTCCGCCGGGCCCGACCCGGCGGACAGCGCCGGGCACACCATGCTCGGTGTGGTCACCGACCCGTACTTCGACTGGGGCGACGACCGCCCGCCCCGGCGGGCCTACGCGGACACCGTGATCTACGAAGCCCACGTCCGCGGCATGACCCGGACCCACCCCGAGGTGCCGCCCGAGCTGCGCGGCACCTACGCCGGGCTCGCCCACCCCGCGATCGTCGAGCACCTGACCTCGCTGGGCGTCACCGCCGTCGAGCTGATGCCCGTGCACCAGTTCGTCCACGACGGGGTGCTCCAGGACCGCGGGCTGTCCAACTACTGGGGCTACAACACCATCGGCTTCTTCGCCCCGCACAACGCCTACGCCGCCGACTCCACCGGCGGCCGGCAGGTCGCCGAGTTCAAGGCGATGGTCAAGGCGTTGCACGCGGCCGGCCTGGAAGTCATCCTCGACGTGGTCTACAACCACACCGCCGAGGGCAACGAGAAGGGTCCCACGCTGTCCTTCCGGGGCATCGACAACGCTTCGTACTACCGCCTGGTCGACGGCGACTGGCGGCACTACTACGACACCACGGGTACCGGCAACAGCCTGCTGATGCGGCACCCGTACGTGCTCCAGCTGATCATGGACTCGCTGCGGTACTGGGTCACCGAGATGCACGTCGACGGCTTCCGCTTCGACCTCGCCGCGACCCTGGCCCGGCAGTTCCACGAGGTGGACCGGCTGTCGGCGTTCTTCGACCTGATCCAGCAGGACCCGGTGATCAGCCGCGTCAAGCTGATCGCCGAGCCGTGGGACGTCGGCGAGGGCGGCTACCAGGTGGGCAACTTCCCGCCGCTGTGGTCGGAGTGGAACGGCATGTACCGGGACGCCGTCCGTGACTTCTGGCGCGGCGAGGAACACACGCTCGGCGAGTTCGCCTCCCGGCTGACCGGGTCGTCCGACATCTACCAGCACAGCCGGCGCCGGCCCCGCGCCAGCGTCAACTTCGTCACGGCGCACGACGGCTTCACCCTGCGCGACCTGGTCTCGTACAACGACAAGCACAACGAGGCGAACGGCGAGGGGAACCGGGACGGCGAGAGCACCAACCGGTCCTGGAACTGCGGGGCCGAGGGGGAGACCGACGACCCGGCGGTGCGGGAGCTGCGCGCCCGGCAGCAGCGGAACTTCCTGGCCACGCTGATGCTGTCGCAGGGCATCCCGATGCTCTGCCACGGCGACGAGCTGGGCCGCACCCAGCGCGGCAACAACAACGCCTACTGCCAGGACAACGAGGTCTCCTGGATCGACTGGCGGCTCACCGGGGAACAGCGCGGCCTGATGGAGTTCACCCGGTACCTGATCGGGCTGCGCGCGGCCCACCCGGTGCTGCGGCGCCGGCGCTTCTTCCGCGGCGAGACCGCCGTGCGGCCGGACCAGCCGCTGCCCGACCTCGTCTGGCTGCTGCCCAACGCGAGCGAGATGAGCGACCAGGACTGGCAGCGCTCCGACGCGCACTGCGTCGGCGTCTTCCTCAACGGGGACGCCATCGCCGAGCCGGACTCCCAGGGCCGCCCGGTCGTCGACGACTCCTTCCTGCTGCTGCTGAACAGCTACTGGGAGCCCGTCGACTTCCGCCTCCCGGACGTCGCCTACGGCGAGCGCTGGACGACGGTCCTCGACACGGCCGGCCCGGACACCCCGGACGAGACCGAGCACAAGGCCGGGACCGTGGTGCCGGTGGAGAGCCGCAGCCTGGTCCTGCTGTCCCGGCCGCCGCGCGGCCGGCGGAACGGCTGACGCCCACGGCGGACAGGGGCGGGGCGGACACCCTGTCCAGGTGTCCGCCCCGCCCCTGTCCGCTCGGCCTACCGCTCCCGGCGCGAGGTGACCGTGAACTGTGCGCCGTCCGGGTCGCGCAGCACCGCCTCGTCGGAGCCCTCGCGCAGCACGCTGCCGCCGTGCAGCTCCGCGGCACGGGCGCAGGCGGCGGCGTCGGGCACGGAGAAGTGCACCTGCCAGTGGGGGCGGACGGTGGGGTCGGGAGCCGACTCGACGGCGCCGGACTCGATCCGGGCCACGATGTCGCCGCGGCTGCGCAGCACGACCTCCTCGCCCTCGTACTGCACCTCGCAGCAGCCCGGCCGCGCCGAGGCCCAGTCGAGGACCTCGCCGTAGAAGATCGCGGCGTCGAAGGCGTCCCGGGTGTGCAGCCGGACGAAGGCGGGCGCCGCCCGCCGCCAGGTCTCCCAGTCGGTGAACAGCGACCCCTCCCAGATCCCGAAGGTCGCCCCGTCCCGGTCGGCGAGCAGCGCCCCGCGCCCGGGCGGGAAGGAGATCGGCCCGACCGCGACGGTGCCGCCGCGCTCCTGGACCCGCCCCGCCACCTCGTCGGCGCTGCGCACGGCGAAGTACGGCGTCCAGGCGACCGCCGCCTGCCACATGCCGGCCATGCCGGCGATGCCGGCCACCGGCGCACCGTCCGCGAGGGCGATGCGGAACCGCTCGCCGAGCTTGGCCGAGCGCCACTGCCAGCCCAGCACGGCCGAGTAGAACGCCTCCGTGGCGGGCAGGTCCCGGCTGGTCAGGCTCACCCAGCAGGGTGCGCCGAAGACCGAGTCGGTGGAGACGACCTCGGTCGGGCGGGCGGCGGGTGTCCGGTGCTGTGTCATGGCAGTCGTTCCCTGTGTTCGTGGGGCCGGCGGCCACCGGTCCGTCACCAGTGTCCAACCGGAACCGCCTCTGGCGCCTGCCGAGTACCCCGGTGGCAGCGAGGACTCCCCGTAGGGAGGATGGACGGGTGGCAAGCACACCGCGCGAACCGGCCGACGAGACGGACCGGATCTTCGCTCTCCAGCAGGAAGTGGCCCAGCTGAAGGAGGCCGTGTCCTCCCACGCCGTGGTCGACCAGGCGATCGGGATGGTGGTCGCCCTGGGCCGGGTGACCCCGGACCAGGGCTGGCTGGTGCTGAAGGAGGTCTCCCAGCACACCAACATCAAGCTCCGCAATGTGGCGGAGCTGATCCTCATCTGGGGCCGCCGGGGCGAGATGCCCCCGGAGATCCGGGCCGAACTGGAGGACGCCCTCGACCGCCATGGCCCGACCCAGATCCCGGGGGCACCGCCCGAGGGTCTCTAACGGACCTCCGAGAGCAGCTCCTCCCGCAGGCGGGCGAAGCAGGCGCTCAGCAGGCGGGAGACGTGCATCTGGGAGATGCCCAGCTGCTCCGCGATGGTGCTCTGCGTCATGCCGCAGAAGAACCGCAGGTACAGGATGGTGCGCTCGCGCTCGGGCAGGGCCTCCAGGCACGGACGGACGGCCACCCGGTCCACGACCGTGTCGAAGCGGGGGTCGGGGCCGCCTATCGCGTCCCCGAGGGCGTATCCGTCGGTGCCCGGCATCTCGGCCTCCAGGGAGAGCGCGGAGAAGCACTCCAGGGCCTCCATGCCGGTGGCCACCTCGGCCTCGCTGAGCTGGGCGTGTGCGGCGATCTCGGCGACCGTGGGGGCCCGGCCCGGTGTGGTCTGGGCCAGTTCCTTGGCGGCCTTGCGGACCCGGTTGCGCAGGTCCTGGACGCGCCGGGGCACGTGCAGGGTCCACATGTGGTCGCGGAAGTGCCGCTTGATCTCGCCGGTGACGGTCGGCACGGCGTACGCCTCGAAGGCGCGGCCGCGCGAGGGGTCGTAGTGGTCGACGGCCTTCACCAGTCCGAGGGCCGCCACCTGGTACAGATCCTCCAGGGCCTCCCCCCGGCCGCGGAAGCGGACGGCGATCCGTTCCGCCATGGGGAGCCAGAGCCGGACCAGCTCGTCCCTGAGGGCCCGGCGCTCCGGGCTGCCCTCGGGCAGCTCCTGGAGTCGTTCGAACGCTGCCGTGGTGTCCGGAGCGTCGTCGTGCGGATGCTGCTTCGTTCTGCCGGCCGTACGCATCGTGCGCGTGCCTCCCTTACGGGGTGCCGGATGGGCGGACACCGTGGGAGGCGTGTGTTCGGGCACTGGCATACGGGACGCCGGGGTCCCTGCGCACAGGCTCCCACGGTCGTGCCTCCTGTCCGAAGCACTTCCCTGTACATTCCCCGGACAAAACCGGACGAAACACCCTTCGCGTACTCTCTGCCGTTCCCGCCGGGACGGCCGGCGCGCGACGATCACCGGCCGGGCCGGACGTGATGTGCGGCACGCCCGCGCACCCCGCCCGGCCGGGCTCCGGCGGATTCCCGCTGCCCACGCCTTGATCAGCGATCAAGCCCCGGAGAACACCGGCAACCGCCCATTCCGCTCATTTGACAGTGCGCTCGGGCCGCCGATAGGAAGCACGTCTTAGAGGTCGAGAGGTGGAGTGTGTACGAGCCGAACGTGGTCGGGGACTGGCACGAGTACGACGAGCACGCCGGTCTGCGTCTGCGCGTCCACCGTCTGGAGCGGGCCGAGCCGCCGCGCGGACGGGACGACGCCGCCGACGGGCTGACGTATTTCCGCCTCCGCGTCACGATCGAGAACCGCGGCGCCGAACGCTTCGGCATCCACCTCGAGGACGGCCAGATCGACGTGCGGATCGGCCCCGACGGGGAGAGCGCCTTCCTGGACTGGCGCAACTCGCAGTTCATCGAGGGCTACGACATCTACCCGCTGCGCCGGATCACCGCCGTGCTGTACGCCGCCGGCCCCGAGAGCGCGCTCGGCCAGGTCGACGTGCAGATCCAGCTGCGGGTGGACGACGAGTGGACCGACCGCCGGATGTGGGCCGGCGGCGTCGGCCTGCCCGAGGGGACCCCGTACGCGCATCCCCCCGTCGGCCGGGACAGCCTCGCCCACCAGGTGAGCAACTTCCTGCGCGACCAGGCGGAGGAAGGCACCGCCTGACGCCCGCGCCCGCCGGTCAGTGCGGGATGCCGTCGATGATCTCCCGGGCGCCCTGCCGCAGCAGCGCCACCGCGACCGAGGTGCCGAGGGTGGCCGCGTCCAGCCGGCCGGCCCACTCGTGCGCGTTCAGCCGGGTCTTGCCGTCCGGGGTGAACACGCACGCCCGCAGGGACAGTTCGCCGCCGCGGTCCACGCGGGCGTAGCCGGCGATGGGGCTGTTGCAGTGGCCCTGCAGGACGTGCAGGAACATCCGCTCCGCGGTCGCCTCCCGGTGCGTCGCCGGATCGCCGAGGGCGCTGACCGCGTCGATCAGGGCGGTGTCGTCCTCGCGGCACTGCAGAGCGAGGATGCCCGCGCCGATGGGCGGCATCATCGTCTCCGGGGACAGCACCTCGCTGATCACGTCCCGGCGGCCGATGCGCTCCAGACCGGACACCGCGAGCAGCAGGGCGTCCGCCTCGCCCGCCGCCAGCTTCGCCAGCCGCCGGTTGGCGTTGCCGCGGAACGGCACACACTCCAGGTGCGGGTGGGTGGCGGACAACTGGGCGATCCGGCGCACCGAGGAAGTGCCGATGCGGGTGCCCGCCGGCAACTCGTCGAGGGTGAGGCCGCCGGGGTGCACCAGCGCGTCGCGGATGTCGTCGCGCTTGAGGAACGCGGCGAACACCGTGCCCGCCGGGAGCGGGCGGTCGGCGGGCACGTCCTTGACGCAGTGCACCGCGAGATCGGCCGCGCCGGCCAGCAGCGCGGCGTCGACCTCCTTGGTGAAGGCACCCTTCCCCTCGACCAGGGACAGATCCCCCAGCCACTTGTCGCCCGTCGTCCTCACGGGCACCACCTCGGTGCGCACACCGGGATGCAGGGCGGTCAACTCCGCACGCACCCGCTCCACTTGGGCCAGGGCCATGGGCGAGTCACGCGAGACGATACGGATCAGCTCCGGAACGGACATGGCGGACACGATAGACCCCCTCCGGCCCGACCGCCTCGACGGGGCGTCAAGTGAGCGCCGCGCCGGGCGTGCCGCTCAGCGCACCGTCCCCTCGACGGTGTCCGCGCTCCAGGCGGCGATCCGGCCGGACAACGGACCGGTGCCGTCCAGGACGTGCCGGGAGTACGCCTCCCGCTCGTGCGCCAGCAGGGCCGCCTCCCACACGCAGGGCGCGAGCCCGGCCCGCCCCGGCCGCAGCAGTCCGGGCCGCCCGGCCGGGCCGGTGAAGACGGCGAGGTCCGCCATGTGCCCCTCGATCCAGGTGTGGACCAGCACGTAGTCGCCGTCGCCGCCCGCGTGCACGATCAGCACGCCGAGCCCGAGCGAACCGCGCTGCCCGCCGAGCGCCAGATGGGCCTCGGCGAGCCGCAGCGCGGCCTCGACGTCCGGCCCGGCGACCGTGCGCCCCGGTGCCTCGAGGGCGTACGCCTTCACCAGGTGGCCGGCCGCCTCCCGGGTGCCGGCCGGGCGGACGGTGCGGGCGTGGTGGCCGTCGGCCAGGGCGAGCAGCGCTTCGGCGCCGACCGCCGAAGGCAGTCTGTCGTCATGATCCATTCGGCCATCATCCGCTGCCGCAGCGGGTTCAGACCAGGGGGTCGCTCAGCTCCACCGCGCGCCGGGCGGCGGCGAGGGCCTGCTCGTCACCGATGTCGAGAGCGGTGTCGGCGAACTTGATGACGTGCTCGTCGCCGTGTGCGAGGGCGAGTTCGACGACCTCCCCGGCGGTCAGCCGGGCGGACGGGACATGGTCGGCCGGCTCGCTCGGGGCGTACATCGCGGTCACCGCCGCGGAGGCCGTCCAGGCGGCGTGCAGACTCGGCGCCCACAGCTCGCGGGGGAGGGCGTCCAGCGTGCGCAGCACGGCGTTGGGGGCGGTGGCCGCGTGCACGAGCATCGTCGGGTCGCCGTGGCCGTGGGTGGCGTAGCGGTGCGTGGCGGCCCGGACGAGTTCGGTGAGCCGGTCGCGTGCGGTGTCCGGGTCGGTCACGTCGTCCGCCCACACGGGCAGCCGCCGTACGGCGGCCAGCCGAGCCAGATAGCCGCCCTCCGCGGGCTCGACCGGGGGCACGGCGTCCAGGCTCCGGGCGGCGCTCGGCGCGCCCGGCAGCGGCTCGATGCCGGCGACGGGGAGGTGGCGGGCCGCCCAGTAGCCGATCGCATGGGCGAGTTCGGTGCGCCGCGGCTCGTTCTCCTGGGCCTGGAGGGCGCGTACGGCGTGGCCGACGCGGATGACAGGGTGGGTGGCGCCGGCGTACAGCCCGGGCAGCAGGCGCGGCCACCACTCGGCGAGCACGGCGCGCCACGGGCGGTCGGCGACGGCGCGGGTGAAGTGGTCGACCCAGTCGGCGGCCCGCCGTGGATCGCCCAGCGCCTCCCGCCAGTTGGCGTCGGTGACCCGCTCCGTTCGGGCCGGGAACTCCTCCAGCCGGTCGTCGTACAGGTCCAGCCAGCGGTGCACGGCCCCCGCCTGTCCGTGCGCGGCCAGCGACTCGACCACCATGGGAGCGTGGTTGCTGAGCCATCCCCGGAACTCCGGGCCAGTGGTGTGCAGCCGTTCGAAGGCCTCGTCGAGCCGTCCGCTCGTGTCACTCATGGTCATGTGCCGGACGCTACGGCAGCGGCGGCGCCGTGTGATCGGCCGCGGGCCGGACCCGCGACAGGTCCCAGGGCCTAGGCCCTGGG
>NZ_MUND01000100.1 GCF_002154375.1 Streptomyces glaucescens
ACTGCGCGGCGTCGGACGCCTCGGGGACATCGCCTTCGAGGCCGCGCACGGCACGGTCAAGCTCGACGAAACCGCGGGCGCCCGCCTCACCCTCGCCGCCGGCGACGTCTCCGTCGGCCGCCTGGGCGGCCCGGCCGAGATCAGCACCCAGAAGGGCGACCTGCACGTCACCGAGGCCGTGACCGGCACGGTCACCCTGCGCACCGAACACGGCGACATCACCGTCGGCACCGCCCGGGGCGTGTCCGCCTCCCTCGACGCCGGAACCGCCTACGGCCGGATCAGCAACGCACTGAAGAACACCGACGGCACCCCCGCCCTGAGCATCCACGCGACCACCGCCTACGGCGACATCACCGCCCGCAGCCTCTGACCCGCGGCGGTCAGTCTTCCTCCGGGAGGGCGAAGGTGCCGTACTCGGGCCGTCCCGCCACGTCGTACGACTGGATGGAGACGCCCGACGCGGTGACGCTGCCGCCGGTGCGCCGGAAGGCGGTGGGGACGATGCCGTCGGCGAAGAAGCGGCGGCCGGCGCCGAGGACGACCGGGAAGGTCAGCAGGTGGACGGTGTCGACGAGGCCGAGGCCTAGGAGGGACCGGGCCAGCGCGCCGCTGCCGTGCAGCTGGAGTTCGCCGTCGGTGCGTTCCTTGAGGGCGGTGACCTCCTTGGCGAGGTCGCCGCGGAGCACGGTGGTGCCGGACCATCCGGGATCGGTGAGCGTGGCGGAGGGGACGTACTTCGGCAGCCGGTTCAGCGGGCCGGCGATCGGGTCGTCCGGGTCGGTCACCTTCGGCCAGTACGAGGCGAAGATGTCGTACGTGAAGCGGCCGAGGAGGAAGGCGCCGACGCGGTCGAAGACGCCGGTGACGAACCGGCCGAAGTCGTCGTCGGCGTACGGGAAGCTCCAGCCGCCCTGCTGGAAGCCGTCGCGGGTGTCCTCCTCGGGGCCGCCCGGTGCCTGGTAGACGCCGTCGAGGGTGACGAAGATGGTGGAGACGAGCTTGCCCATGGCGGGTGCCTTTCGTGGTGCGCGGGTCTGCTGTCATCAGGGCAGACCCCGCCGCGCCCCGCAACTCATCGCTCACCCGGTGGGCGTCGGGAACACTCCGCCCGCCGGGCCCTGATCGTCGCCGCCCCGGGCCTTCCGCAGGGCGCCGGCCAGGCTTTCGAGGGTGAGGGACTGGAGGATGACCCGGCCGCCGCCCTCCAGGGTGGCCAGGGACAGGCCCTCGCCGCCGAGGACGGTGTTCACCAGGCCTGGGCGGTTCAGACCGCCGACGCGCCGCACGTCGTACCGGATGCTCTCCTCGAAGGCGACCACACATCCTGTGGCGACGTCGATACGGCCGCCGAAGTCGGCCGGGTCGAGGTCGATGAAGGTGCCCGCGCCCGCGATGATCACCGTGCCGTGGCCGGTGAGCTTCCCCAGGACCGAGCCGTCGTCGCCCTTCGTGCCGGTGCGCCCGCCCTGGACGGCGATGCGGAGGTCGACGGTGGACTCGGCGGCCACGAAGGCGTTTCTCCCGGCGAACCAGGCGCACGTGCCGTCCAGTTCCAGGGCGCGCAGCTCGCCCGGGAGGACGCCCGTGAAGCCGACGGTGCCCTCGTCGTCCTGGGCGGTGAAGTGCTGGAAGGCGGCCGGCTCGCCCGTCGGCGCCCGCCGGCCGGTCTGCGGGGATGTGCCCATCGCCTGCCGCAGCAGGCCACCGGCGCCGCCGCCCGGTGACCGCTGCCCGCCGCTGCCGCCGCCGGAGCGGCCGGCCGGCCGGGTCTCCACGGTCACGTTCGGCGTCTTGAACAGGAACGTGCCCGCCTCGCCGTACACGCTCTGACCGGGCCGGAGGCTGACGACCGCCAGCTGCGTGGCGTTGCCGACGATCTCTTGCTGAAGGGTCACACGGGGTGAACGCGGGAGCCGGACGCGGGAGTTCCTCGTGGGTGCGAGGTGGATGTCCGATCGCCGCCGGTGCTCCGGCGCCGGGACGACTGGAATGAACGCATGAACTCGATGAAGAAGACGCACGCACCTCTCGACGGCAAGAAGGCTCTCGTGACCGGCGGCAGCCGGGGCATCGGCGCGGCGACCGTGCTGCGGCTCGCCCAAGAGGGCGCGGATGTGGCGCTCACCTACGTGCGGGACAAGGAGGCGGCCGAGGAGGTCGTCCGGGGCGTGGAGGTGCTGGGGCGCCGCGCGGTGGCGCTGCGGGCCGACTCCGGGGACCCCGCGGAGGCGGCCGGGGCGGTGGACCGCGCGGCCGAGGCGCTCGGCGGCCTCGACGTGCTGGTGAACAACGTCGGCGTCGGCCTGCTCGGTCCGCTGGAGGGCATCACGCTCGCCGATGTCGACCGGGTCCTCGCGGTGAACGTGCGCGGCGTGTTCCTGGCCTCCCAGGCGGCGGCCGCACGGATGGCCGACGGCGGCCGGATCGTCACGATCGGCACCTGCATGACCCAGCGGGTGCCGGGTCCCGGCGGGACGCTCTACGCGATGAGCAAGGCGGCCCTGACCGGCCTGACCAAGGCGCTGGCGCGTGAGCTGGGCGCGCGCGGCATCACCGCGAACATCGTCCACCCGGGTCCGGTCGACACCGGCATGAACCCGGCGGACGGCCCGTACGCAGCCGGGCAGGCGGCGATGACCGCGCTGGGCCGGTTCGGCACGGCCGACGAGGTCGCCTCGACGGTCGCCCACCTGGCGGGCGCGTCCTATGTCACCGGCGCGGAGTTCTCGGTGGACGGCGGCCACGCCGCCTGACGAGGAGCATCCCGCGATCGGCCGCGCGCCTGACGAGGCGCATCCCCGCGGTCGGCCACCCGCCTGACGAGGAGCATCCCGCGGTCCGCCTGGAGGAGAAGACCACGGCGGCGACGGGCGGGCACGCCGACGCAGGCCTTGCCGGTTGGAACGCGGGGCGCGCCGGTGCTGTCCGGCCGACGCGCCCCGCGGGTCGGTGGGTCAGCCGCCGAGTTCCTGGTGGCGGGCCGTGAGACGCTGGGCGCCTTCCTCGGTCAGGGAGCCGAACAGGCGCAGGCGGGAGATGCCGCCGTCCGGGAAGATGTCGATCCGCGCGTGGGTGCCGACCGCGGGCGCGTCCAGGACGAAACGGTGGTTGGTGTCGGGCTGGAGGCGGGTGCGGGGCAGGATCTCCCGCCACTCGCCGTCCTCCCCGTCCCTGACGGACACCGAGGCCCAGCCCGCGCTGTTGCCCTTCAGGTACGCGGTGTCGATCTCGACCGCGCGGATCTGCGACTGGGCGACGAGCCGGTAGCGGATCCAGTCGTTGCCCTGGTCGCGGCGGCGGCGGGTCTCCCAGCCGTCGTCCATCTTGCGGGAGCGGCCCGGCTGGATGGTGTTGGTGGCGGGCGAGTAGAAGAGGTTGGAGGCGTCCTCGGCCTGGCCGCCGTTCTCCAGGGCGACGACGTCGAAGGTGCCGAGCGCGTCGAGCCACTTGGGGTCGGGGACGACCTCGCCGTACACGCGCAGGCGTGCGATGCCCCCGTCGGGGTGCTGGTTGACCCGGAGGTGGGTGAAGCGCTGCTCGACGGAAACGGCGAAGCCGTTCGCCGCGTGGCCGCCGACCGCCGTGCGGGGGACCAGCGGCGTCCACTTCACGTCGTCGGCGAGCAGTTCCTCGGGGGACGGGGAGCCCGCGACCGAGGCGGCCTCGATCGACACGGACTGCGGGTAGTTGCCGCGGAAGTGGGCGGTGTCGACGACGATGCCGCGGATCACGCCGGGCGCGCCGAGCCGGACCAGCGCCCAGTCGTGGTCCTCCGCGGCCGGCCAGGGGTGGTGGGCGGAGACGCCGCGGCGGCGCCGGGTCTCCCAGCCGTCCATGACCTTGCCCTTGTGGCCGAAGTGCTCGGGGTCGAACTCGGCCCGCTCGGGCACCAGCAGGTTCTCCCGCTGGGCGAAGAACTCGTCGTTGGCGGCGATGACACCGGCGCCGAGCTGCCGGTCGGCGAGGTTGGCGTACTGGGTGAAGGGGAAGTCTGCGGTGCGGTAGTCCGCGTACGGGTCACCGCCTCCGTAGGGGTTCGCGTCGCCGGTGAAGCTGGGTATCGCCGTCACGGTGATCAGTTCTTCCTTTCGGGAGTCGGCCGCTGCGGGTGCGGGCGGGGGTGTCAGGGGGTGCGGGTGAGCAGCTGCCCCTGGGGGTCGGTGAACTCGCCGTCGGCGTAGATCCGCGTGCCGCGCAGCCAGGTGGACTTCACGACACCGCTGAGGGTGCGGCCGGCGTAGGCCGTGACGCGGTTGCGGTGCTGGAGGGCGGCCGGGTCGACGGTGAAGGTCTCGTCGGGGGCGAGGACGGCGAAGTCGGCGTCGCGGCCGGCCTCGATGGCTCCCTTGCGGTCCAGGCCGGCCAGTTCGGAGGTCCGGGTGGACATCCAGCGGACGACGTCCGCCAGGCCGTGGCCGCGCTCGCGGGCCGCGGTCCACACGGCGGCGAGGCTGAGCTGGAGGCCGGAGATGCCGCCCCACGCGGTGGCGAAGTCGTCGGTCTTGAGGTCGGCGGTGGACGGGGAGTGGTCGGTGACCACGCAGTCGATGGTGCCGTCGGCGAGCGCCTGCCACAGCAGGTCCTGGTTGGCGGCCTCGCGGATGGGCGGGCAGCACTTGAACTCGCTGGCGCCGTCGGGGACTTCCTCGGCGGTCAGGGTCAGGTAGTGGGGGCAGGTCTCCACGGTCACACGGACGCCTTCGGCACGGGCCGCGCGGATCAGCGGCAGGGCGTCGCCGGAGGACAGGTGGAGGATGTGCACGCGCGCGTCGAGCCGCCTGGCCTGGGCGACGAGGGCGGCGATCGCGGTGTCCTCGGCGTCGCGCGGGCGGCTGGCGAGGAAGTGGGCGTACTTGGGACCGCCCTGCTGCGGGGCTGCGGCGAGGTGGTGCGGGTCCTCGGCGTGCACGATCAGCAGGCCGCCGAATCCGGCGATCTCCGCGAGGGAGCGGGCCAGCTGCTCCTGGTCGAGGTGCGGGAACTCGTCCACACCGGACGGCGACAGGAAGGCCTTGAAGCCGAACACGCCTGCCTCGTGCAGGGGGTGCAGGTCCTTGACGTTGTCCGGCAGGGCGCCGCCCCAGAAGCCGACGTCGATGTGCGCCTTGGGCCGGGCGACGTCCTGCTTGACGTGCAGGTGGTCGACCGTGGTGGTCGGCGGGAGGGAGTTGAGCGGCATGTCGACGAGGGTGGTGATGCCGCCGGCGGCCGCCGCGCGGGTGGCGGTCCAGAAGCCCTCCCACTCGGTGCGGCCGGGGTCGTTGACGTGTACGTGCGTGTCGACCAGGCCGGGCAGCAGGACGTCGTCGCCGAAGTCCTCCAGGCGGGCGCCCTCCGGTACGGGGGCGTCGTACGGCAGTACGGCCGTGATCGTGCCCCGGGCGACCGCGACCGTGGCGGCGCGCGTTCCCTCGGGCGTGATGACGCGCGTCGAGCGCAGCACCAGTTCGGTTTCGGACACCCGGACCCCTCTCTCTTCCGCGTGTTGCTCCCGGGACACGGGGTTGCTTCCGCGTACGGAATTTCAACACTCTGTTGAAGTCGCTCTCGGAGTCTTCACCTCCGGTCCCGTGCCGTCAAGGGGCACACTTCCACCGTGCACCCACGACACCCCGGCTCTGGAGGTTTCCACAAAGCGGAATTACAATTCCAGCAGGCAGAACGTAGCTACGCACAAGCGAGGAGTCAACCGGCCGCCGGGTAGGCTTCTGACCTCCTGCCAGTCCCGAAAGGAACGCGCCGTGCCGACGTCCAGCGCCAGCACCACCGACTCCGCCAAGACCGCCAACGGCGGCGGCGGTGTCCAGTCCCTCGAGCGCGCCTTCGACCTGCTGGAGCGCATGGCCGACGCGGGCGGCGAGGTGGGACTCAGCGAACTCTCCGCCAGCAGCGGCCTGCCGCTGCCCACCATCCACCGCCTGATGCGCACCCTCGTGGCCTGCGGTTACGTCCGCCAGCAGCCCAACCGCCGGTACGCGCTCGGCCCCCGTCTGATCCGCCTCGGCGAGTCGGCCTCCCGGCTGCTCGGCACCTGGGCCCGCCCCTACCTGGCCCGCCTGGTCGAGGAGACCGGCGAGACGGCGAACATGGCACTGCTCGACGGCGACGAGATCGTCTACGTGGCGCAGGTGCCGTCCAAGCACTCGATGCGCATGTTCACCGAGGTCGGCCGGCGGGTCCTGCCGCACTCCACCGGCGTCGGCAAGGCGCTGCTCGCGGGCTTCCCCGACGACGAGGTGCGCGCCCTGCTCGCCCGTACCGGGATGCCCGCGGCCACCGACAAGACCATCACCACCCCCGAGGGCTTCCTCGCGGCGCTGGACGACGTGCGCCGGCTCGGGTACGCGGTGGACGACAACGAGCAGGAGATAGGAGTCCGCTGCCTGGCGGTGCAGGTGCCGGACTCCCCCACCACCGCCGCGATCTCCATCTCGGGCCCGGCCGGCCGGGTCACCGAGGCGGCGACGGAACGGATCGTGCCGGCTCTCCAGCAGGTCGCGACGGAACTGTCGGCGGCGCTGGCCAGCTCGGGCACCGCCTGAGTCCCGTACACGCGAGCAGCCCCCCGCCCGTCCGGGCGGGGGGCTGCTCTGTCGTGCTGCCGGCCGTTCTCGTCAGCCGTTCCGCGGCGGCGGGCCGAACAGCTCCACCGCGTGCCGTACGTCGGCGAGTCCCCGCGCCAGCGCGCTGACCGAGCCGATCGCTCCGGCGATGAGCAGCAGCGAGCGGCGTAACCGCGGGATCTCGGGGGTGCCGCCGGCCGCCATCGCGGCGAGCGCGGCGAGTTCGTCCTCGGCGACCGCCCGGTCCGGGAACTCGGCCGGATGCGCGGCCAGCTCCCGGCGTAACCGGGACACGGCGGCGCGCAGTTCGGCCGCCCTCGGGTCCTCGCCGCTGCCGGTCACCGGCCTCTGCCCCAAGCTCCGCAACACAGCTCTCCCCCCTGGCACTTCCTTGTGCCCGGCTCCCGTTCACTCCCCCTGTGCGCCCCCGTCACGAGCCGGGCGCCGGAGATGTGCGGGCCAGTAAACGCCACCCCGTGCGCGAGCGCCACCGGGCGGAGGGAAATTCAGCCCGCCGAGACCGCTCGCTCGACCCCATGTCCGGTATGCAGGACCCATGACCGACACAACCGACCAGGTGGCGGGTGTTCTGCTCGCGGCGGGCGGCGGCCGGCGGCTCGGCGGGCGCCCCAAGGCACTGCTGGAACACCGGGGACGGCCGCTCGTCGAGCACGCGGTGGCGGTGCTGCGCGCGGCCGGCTGCACCCGCGTCCACGTGGTCCTGGGGGCGCGCGCCGACGCCGTGCGGGAGCGGGCCGAGCTGCCCGGCTGCGTGCTCGTGGACAACCCCGGGTGGGAGCGGGGCATGGGCGGCTCGCTGCGGGCCGGGCTCGCCTCGCTCGCCGGTACGCCCGCGCGCGCGGCGCTGGTGTCACTGGTGGACCAGCCCGGGATCGGACCGGAGGCGGTGGCCCGGGTGCTGGCCGGGTACACGGACGAGACCTCGCTGGTGGCGGCGGCCTTCGACGGGGTGCGCGGGCATCCGGTGCTCCTCGGGGCGGCGCACTGGGCGGGCGTCGCGGCGGCCGCGACCGGCGACCAGGGCGCCCGCGCCTACCTGCGGGGACACGCCGGGGAGATCCGACTGGTGGAGTGCGGTGACATCGCCCGGGCGTACGACATCGACACGGAGGCCGACCTGGTCCACCTTGAGTGAGCGGGGTGGCACCGAGCGCCATGGTGCCTCGACTCAGAGAATCTCGACATCAACAAACCATTGAAGTTCCACAATGAGGAAACTAACATCCACTGACCAGAAGCACCCGACCGCACAGCGGGTGCGATATCTCCCCTACGTGCCTCTTGGCACCCGGTGCCACCGCTGAAGGAAGTGACAGCTCATGTCCACACCAGCGCCGTCCCCGCTGGCCATCGTCGACGCCGAGCCCCTGCCCCGTCAGGACGAGGTCCTCACCGACGCGGCGCTCGCCTTCGTGGCCGAGCTGCACCGGCGTTTCACGCCGCGCCGTGACGAACTCCTCGCCCGCCGGGCCGAGCGCCGCGCCGAGATCGCCCGCACCTCCACGCTCGACTTCCTGCCGGAGACGGCCGCGATCCGCGCGGACGACTCCTGGAAGGTGGCCCCCGCTCCGGCCGCGCTGAACGACCGCCGCGTCGAGATCACCGGCCCCACCGACCGCAAGATGACCATCAACGCGCTCAACTCGGGCGCCCGGGTCTGGCTCGCGGACTTCGAGGACGCCTCCGCCCCCACCTGGGAGAACGTCGTCCTCGGCCAGCGCAACCTGATCGACGCCTACACCCGGAACATCGACTTCACGGACGAGCGCACCGGCAAGTCGTACGCCCTGCGCCCGAACGAGGAGCTGGCGACGGTCGTCATGCGCCCGCGCGGCTGGCACCTGACCGAGCGTCACCTCGTCGACACCGACGGCCGCCCGGTCCCCGGCGCCCTCGTCGACTTCGGCCTGTACTTCTTCCACAACGCCCAGCGCCTGCTCGACCTCGGCAAGGGGCCGTACTTCTACCTCCCGAAGACCGAGTCGCACCTGGAGGCCCGCCTCTGGAACGACGTGTTCGTCTTCGCGCAGGACTACGTCGGCATCCCGCAGGGCACCGTCCGCGCGACCGTCCTCATCGAGACGATCACGGCGGCGTACGAGATGGAGGAGATCCTCTACGAGCTGCGCGACCACGCCTCCGGGCTGAACGCGGGCCGCTGGGACTACCTGTTCTCCATCGTCAAGAACTTCCGGGACGGCGGCGAGCGGTTCGTCCTGCCGGACCGCAACGCCGTCACGATGACCGCCCCGTTCATGCGGGCGTACACCGAACTCCTCGTGCGCACCTGCCACAAGCGCGGAGCGCACGCGATCGGCGGCATGGCCGCGTTCATCCCGTCCCGCAAGGACCCCGAGGTCAACAAGACCGCCTTCGAGAAGGTCCGCGCCGACAAGGACCGCGAGGCGAACGACGGCTTCGACGGCTCCTGGGTCGCCCACCCCGACCTGGTGCCGATCGCCATGGAGTCCTTCGACAAGGTCCTCGGCGACAGGCCCAACCAGAAGGACCGCCTGCGCGAGGACGTCGACGTGAAGGCGGAGGACCTGATCGCGATCGACTCCCTCGACGCCAAGCCCAGCTACCACGGCCTGGTCAACGCCGTGCAGGTCGGCATCCGGTACATCGAGGCCTGGCTGCGCGGCCTCGGCGCGGTCGCCATCTTCAACCTGATGGAGGACGCGGCCACCGCCGAGATCTCCCGCTCGCAGATCTGGCAGTGGATCAACGCGGGCGTCGTCCTCGACAACGGTGAGCAGGTCACCGCCGAGCTGGCCCGCAAGGTCGCCGCCGAGGAACTGGCGGACATCCGCGCGGAGATCGGCGAGGAGGCCTTCGCGGCCGGCCACTGGCAGCAGGCCCACGACCTGCTCCTGGAGGTCTCCCTCGACGAGGACTACGCGGACTTCCTCACCCTGCCCGCGTACGAGCGGCTCCAGGGCTGAGCGCGGCTAGGCCGTGTCCGCAAANNCTTTGCGGACACGACCTAGGAAGTGCGCTCCGAGTGGCCCAGGGTCCTCCCCGGGGCCACTCGGTCGCGTACGGCCCGCTTGACCGCCGTCGGCTCGGGGAAGCCCTGCGCGCGGCGGTCCCAGACCACCTCCTCGCCGACCCGGACGACGAACACCCCGCCCGTGCCGGGCCTGAGGGCCAGCTCGTCCAGCTCGGCCTCGAACGTGGTCAGCAGCTCCTGCGCCAGCCAGGCCGCGCGCGGCAGCCAGCGGCACTGGGTGCAGTACTCGATCGTGACACGCCGGGTCCCGGACGTGGTGTCGGATGTCGTCATCCCAGGTGCACCGACCAATCCTGTTCCGCCGCCGGCTTGCCGTGCAGGTCGGGGACCCGCTTGAGCCAGTCCGGGCGGCCCTGCTGCGTCTTCGCCGCGCGGCGCGCGTTCTCCGCGGCCAGCTCCGCACGGCTGGGGAAATCGGTGGGCAGCCAGGCCTCGGACGCCCGCACGCGCGCGTGCAGGAACTCCACGTAGGCCCGGCGCACCTCCTCGGGCGTGCCGAATCCGGGCTCGTCGGCCAGCCAGGCGTCCGGCACCTCGGCCGTGATCGCCCGCAGCAGCTCCTCGGTCACCTTCGGCCGCAGCTCGGCGTCGGCCGCGCGCACGTCCGGGCCGTAGTGGCCGAGGGCGTGGTGCCGGAAGTCGTAGGCCTTGGCCGGGTCGGTGGTGCCCCAGCGGTGGTGGAAGACGAGCGCGGCGCCGTGGTCGATCAGCCACGGCGCACCCCGCCACATCAGCAGGTTGGGGTTGCGCCACGACCGGTCCACGTTGTTGACCAGGGCGTCGAACCAGACGATCCGCCCGGCCTCCTCGGGGCTCACCGGGAAGGCGAGCGGGTCGAAGCCGAGGGCGCCGGAGAGGAAGTCCATGCCGAGGTTGGTCCCGCCGCTGGACTTCAGCAGCTCCTGCACCTGCTGGTCGGGCTCGCCCAGCCCGAGGTCGGGATCGAGGTCGACGGTGACCAGCCGGGGGGTGCGGAAGCCGAGCCGGCGGGCGAGTTCCCCGCAGACCACTTCCGCCACGAGGGTCTTGCGCCCCTGCCCGGCTCCCCTGAACTTGATGACGTAGGTCCCGAAGTCGTCGGCCTCGACGAGTCCCGGCAGCGAGCCGCCCTCACGCAGCGGTGTGATGTAGCGGGTCGCGGTGACTTCCTTGAGCATCGCCCCAGGTTACTGGGGCGTTCGGGGGGTCCGGCCGCGGCCCGGGGCAGCCCGCGTCCCGATCGGGTGAAGAACCGCGTGGCGGCTGAACCGAACCCGCGCCGTGACCGTACTGCTGGACGTCACGGCACAGGCCGACCGGACATGAAGTCAGCGGAAGGAACCACAGGATGCCCACGGAATCGCTTCATCCCGGGCCGGGCCCGGCCCGCCGTACCGTCATGGCGGCGGCCGGAGCGGCGGGGCTCGCCGTCGCGCTCGCCGGCTGCGGTTCGGACGACGGCGGCGCCTCGTCGGGCACCGTGCTCGGACCGGTCTCGGAGGTCCCCGAGGGCGGCGGCAAGGTCTTCGCCGACGAGGGCGTGGTGGTCACCCAGCCGACGGCGGGCGAGTACAAGGCCTTCTCGTCGAAGTGCACCCACCAGGGCTGCGCGGTGAAGGACGTCCGGGACGGGCTGATCATCTGCCCCTGCCACGACAGCCACTTCTCGGCCTCCGACGGCAGCG
>NZ_MUND01000997.1:0-1752 GCF_002154375.1 Streptomyces glaucescens
AGATGTGTATACGAGCCAGGGGGTCCACAGGGAGCCTGGCTCAGGACCCGGACGGCGGCGTCGACGAGCGGCGGCACACCAGCCCCGCGGCGTAGGAGCGTGCAACGCGGCAACGCGGCGGCACCCGCAACGTAGCTGCAACCTCCCCCTCCCTACCCTCCCCACCGAGAGCCGTCCACGGGGGGCGGCGCCGCAGCAGGAGGCTGGAGCAGCATGACCCGTTACGCGGCACCCGGTACACCGGGCGCGATCGTCTCCTACCAGTCGCGCTACGACCACTTCATCGGCGGTGAGTATGTGCCGCCGGCCCGCGGTCGGTACTTCGAGAACCCGAGTCCGGTGAACGGTCAGCCGTTCACGGAGGTGGCGCGGGGGTCCGCGGAGGATGTGGAGCGGGCGCTGGACGCGGCGCACGCGGCGGCGCCGGCGTGGGGGCGCCGTTCGGTGACCCAGCGGTCGGACGTCCTGCTGAAGATCGCCGACCGGATGGAGGCGCATCTGGAGCAGCTGGCGGTCGCCGAGACCTGGGAGAACGGCAAGCCGGTCCGCGAGACGCTGGCCGCGGACATCCCGCTCGCCATCGACCACTTCCGTTACTTCGCGGGCGCGATCCGCGCGCAGGAGGGCTCGCTCGCCGAGGTCGACGACGACACCGTGGCGTACCACTTCCACGAGCCGCTGGGCGTGGTGGCACAGATCATTCCGTGGAACTTCCCGATCCTGATGGCGGCCTGGAAGCTGGCCCCGGCCCTCGCGGCGGGCAACGCGGTCGTCCTCAAGCCGGCCGAGCAGACCCCGGTCTCCATCCACTACTGGCTGAGCCTGGTCTCCGATCTGCTGCCGCCCGGCGTGGTGAACATCGTCAACGGCTTCGGGGAGGAGGCGGGCAAGCCACTGGCGTCCAGCCCACGGGTGGCGAAGGTCGCCTTCACCGGTGAGACGTCGACGGGGCGGCTGATCATGCAGTACGCCGCGGAGCACTTGAAGCCGGTGACCCTGGAACTGGGCGGCAAGTCGCCGAACATCTTCTTCGACGACATCTGGGAGAAGGACGACGATCTGCGGGACAAGGCGCTCGAGGGCTTCACCATGTTCGCGCTGAACCAGGGCGAGGTGTGCACCTGCCCCTCCCGGGGCCTGGTGCAGCGCGGCAACTACCCCGACTTCCTGGCGGCGGCGGTCGCCCGCACGGAGCAGATCAAGGCCGGTCATCCTCTGGACACGGAGACGATGATCGGCGCCCAGGCCTCCGGGGACCAGCTCGCGAAGATCCTCTCCTACCTGGACATCGGACGGGAGGAGGGTGCCAGGGTTCTCACCGGCGGGGAACGCGTCGAGTTCGACGGTGAGTTGAAGGGCGGCTACTACGTCCAGCCGACGATCTTCGAGGGCGACAACCGGATGCGGATCTTCCAGGAGGAGATCTTCGGTCCGGTGGTATCGGTGACGTCGTTCGACGACTTCGAGGACGCGATGAAGATCGCCAACGACACGCTGTACGGCCTCGGGGCAGGAGTGTGGACCCGGGACATCAACACCGCGTACCGGGCCGGCCGTGCCATCCAGGCGGGCCGCGTCTGGACCAACTGCTACCACGCGTATCCCGCGCACGCGGCGTTCGGCGGCTACAAGCAGTCGGGCATCGGCCGTGAGACCCACAAGATGATGCTGGAGCACTACCAGCAGACCAAGAACATCCTGTGTTCCTACACTCCGAAGAAACTCGGGTTCTTCTAGGGGGTGTCGTCAAAC
>NZ_MUND01000997.1:1813-2376 GCF_002154375.1 Streptomyces glaucescens
CTAGATGTATTGACCTAGAGCCGGAGGCCGGTCGCGACGGGGAGGACAGTCGTACGAGGACTCAGTCGTCGTTTCTGCTGTCCTCGCTCGGCAGGAACCTCTGGCGAGCCCAGAGGCTCAGCAGCGCCGTGCCGCCGACCAGCAGCGGTACCGGGTCCCGGGCGAGCGGAGCGAGTACGTATCCCAGCGCCGTGGCCGTGCAGACCGTCAGGGGAATGAACGCCGCCGCACCCTCCATTCCCCATCGCAGCGCGGGCTGAGCGGTACCCAGGGTGCTCGCCCCGCCGGGCACCCAGGGGCCGACAGCGACCACCAGCAGTCCCGCGGTGGCCCAGGCGTCGGCCGGCTGGCAGGACATCGGCCCCAGGCCGTGCGGGCCGGCCGCCCACAGGCGCAGGGTGTCGCCGATCAGCATGAGGGACAACCCGGCGATCCCGACCCACAAGGTGGCTCTCTGGTCGCTCCGTACGAGACGGCGCAGGACGAGCAGGAAACTGAGGAAGACGACTTCCGCGATCCACAGGACCCCGACCATCCCCGTCCTCAGCCGCCAGCCGTCACCG
>NZ_MUND01000998.1 GCF_002154375.1 Streptomyces glaucescens
CTCCGGTCTACTCCTCGCTCGGCGCCGGGGCGACGCCGATCGGGCAGGACACCCCCGTGCCGCCGATGCCGCAGTAGCCCGCCGGGTTCTTGTCGAGGTACTGCTGGTGATAGGCCTCGGCCGGGTAGAAGGGGCGGTCCGTGGCCGGGAGGATCTCCGTGGTGACGGGGCCGTAGCCGGAGCCGGTCAGGACCTTCTGGTAGGCCTCGCGGGAGGCCTCGGCGGTGGCGGCCTGCTCGGGGGTGTGGGTGTAGATCGCCGAGCGGTACTGGGTGCCGACGTCGTTGCCCTGGCGGAAGCCCTGGGTCGGGTCGTGGGACTCCCAGAAGGTCTTCAGGAGGCTGTCGTAGGAGATGACGGCCGGGTCGTAGACCACGCGGACGACCTCGGTGTGGCCGGTCAGGCCCGAGCAGACCTCCTCGTAGGTGGGGTGCTCGGTGTGGCCGCCCTGATAGCCGACCAGGGTGGTGTACACGCCCGCCGGGAGCTGCCAGAACTTGCGCTCGGCGCCCCAGAAGCAGCCCAGGCCGAAGTCGGCGGTCTCCAGGCCCTCCGGGTAGGGGCCGAGGAGCGGCGTGCCGAGGACCGTGTGGCGCTCGGGGACGGTGAAGGACGGCTCCGGGCGGCCCTTCAGCGCCTGCTCGGGGGTGGGCAGGGTGGGCGTACGGCTGAAGAGCATGGGTTTCCTCCTTGTACCGGGAGACCGGGGCCGGGCGGTGTGGTGTCTGTGACAACGTCCGGGCGGGCGGTCAGATTCCGCCGCGGGACTTCAGGACCTGCGCCGCGCTGTAGTCGCGTTCCCCCGTGTACGCCTTGATCATGCCTTCCCGGCTGCCCCGGTACGACCACGGCACCGC
>NZ_MUND01000999.1 GCF_002154375.1 Streptomyces glaucescens
CAACAGCGGTGGTGACAACGCAGGGGGAGGAAACGGCGGGGGCGGCAACGAGCACTCGGATGGCCCCGCCTGGCTCCCGCCGGGCCCCCATTCCCCGAACACCGAGGGCCAGGCCGATCCGGAGAGCGTCTACGACGTCCTGCGCGCTCCGTCCCGCTGCCAGGACGCCCTGGACGTGATGCCGGACAGCCCGCCGGACGCCGATTGGCGGATTCTGCGCGGACTGGCCCAAGCTTGCCTGGCGATCCAGGGCGGAGGCGGCAACTGGGAGACGGCTGCGCTTGACTACTCCGCGGTCGCCGACCAGCTCCGCACCTGCAAGGGCCGCGCCGCCCGCCAGACCCTGGCCGGGCTCCTCGACTTCCACCGCCGCAACCCCGAGGCCACCGCCTCGCTGGAGAACGCGCCGGGCGGCACAGCCGCCTGTGCCTTCCGCATCACCTCGGTGGACGCCGGCGGCGACACCATGGCGAAACCCGGTGACACGATCCGGATCACCCTGCAGGGGACGTACTTCGACCACGGCGAGTTGCTGCGGGACGGCTGGGTGCGGATCGGCAGGGCACCACAGGACCACTCGCCCGGCTTCGTGTCGGAGGACGGTGACAAGCTGGTCCTGTCCACTGTGGTGCCGGAGCTGCCCGCATCCCCGACGGAGTCGTTCGACGTGGTCGTGCACTACATTCACGCCGAGGCGATCAGAGAGGCCGCGCTCAGCATCGAGCCCCCCAGCACGGCGGCGATCCCATGACCGCCTCAGCCCGCCTGCGCCGCTTGCGCACGGCCCTCACCCGCCACCGTCCCCCGGCACCGGACCCC
>NZ_MUND01001000.1 GCF_002154375.1 Streptomyces glaucescens
CCACAGGACGAGCCGCCCCCGCAGGACGAGCCACCTCCACAGGACCAGCCGCCCCCGCCGCCGTGTCCGCCGCCGTCACCGCCCCACCAGGAACGGCGCCGCCGCGACGACCGGCTGCCTGCGCTGACCGCCGAGAAGACCACCGCGATGAGGACGATGCCCAGGATCGCCAAGTGCTCCATGTTCTTTCACCCCGTTGTCGAGCGTTGTGATGTGTGCCAGAGCATCCCCCTCCCGATCACCGGCCGAAGCTCTTCTTGAGCAACTTCAGAGCTTGGTCCGCCCGCGGAGATCCCGGGCGCGCTGGGACGTGGCCTCCTGCTCGCGTGCGCGCTCGGAGGGCCATGGGGCCCGACCGGGTCACCCGAAACGTCTGTGGTCCCCCAGCACCGCGTCGATCACCGACAGGTTGGCGTCGACCCGCTCGTCTTGGGGATCGGCACACTCCGTCAGCGTCAGCAGGGCCTTCCACAGGGCCCAGCCCCTGGCCCGGGCCCAGGTGCCGTCGTCCTGGCCGACCGTCCGCCGGAACGCCTCGCGGCTGTCGTCGCGGAACATGGTCCAGGCGATCNNNNGATCGCCGACGCCCGAGGTGCCGAAGTCGATCACGGCCGAGAGCTGTCCGCCGGTCACCAGCAGGTTGTTGGCCGCGATGTCGCCGTGGAACCACACCGGCGTGCCCAGCCGGTCGGCGTCGAGCGCGGCCTGCCAGACCTCGGTGGCCCGCGCGGTGTCGACACGGCCGCCCAGGGCCGCGATGCAGCGGCGCGTCTCCTCGTCGTA
>NZ_MUND01001001.1 GCF_002154375.1 Streptomyces glaucescens
CTCGCCGCCGCCGACCCGGCGAACGCCTACGGCGCCGCCCTCCCCTGGCCCGACCCACCCACCGACGCCGGGCACAAGCCGGGCCGCAAGGCGGGCTCGCTCGTCGTCCTCGTCGAGGGCGACCTGGCGCTCTACATGGAGCGCGGCGGCAAGACCCTGCTGGCCTGGCCCACCGACCAGGACACCGACCCCGCGGACGACACCCGGCTGCGCGCCGCCGCGGACGCCCTCGCCGCAGCCGCCCGCGCGGGCTCCCTCGGCACGGTCACCGTGGAGCGGATCAACGGCGTACAGGCCCTGACCTCGCCCATCGGCTCCCTCCTGGAGGGCGCGGGCTTCATCGCCACTCCCAGAGGCCTCCGGCTCCGCGCCTGACCACCCGCACGCGCAGGCACGCGGAAACGCAACCCCCGGGAACGCACCGGCCCGCCCGCTCGTGCCACCCTTGACGCATGCCCGAAGGAGACACCGTCTGGCAGGCCGCGAGCCGGTTGCACGCCGCCCTCGCGGGCAAGGTGCTGACCCGCTCCGACCTGCGGGTCCCCCGGTTTGCGACGGCCGACCTCACCGGCCGTACCGTCCTGGACGTCACCCCGCGCGGCAAACACATCCTCGCCCGTGTCGAAGGCGGGCTCACCCTGCACTCGCACCTGAGGATGGACGGCTCCTGGCGGATCTACGCGGCCGGTGAACGCTGGACCGGCGGCCCGGAGCACCAGATCCGCGCGATCCTCGGCACCTCCGACCGCACGGCCGTCGGATACCGCCTCCCCGTCCTCGAACTGCTCCGCACCACGGACGAGGACCGCGCCGTGGGCCACCTCGGCCCCGACCTCCTGGGCCCGGACTGGGACGCCGACCGCGCCCTGGCCAACCTCCTCGCGGACCCCGCCCGCCCCCTCGGCGAGGCCCTCCTGGACCAGCGCAATCTCGCCGGCATCGGCAATGTGTTCAAGAGCGAGCTGTGTTTCCTGCTCGGCGCCACGCCCTGGCTGCCGGTCGGGGCCCTCCCGGCCGACCGCGCCGCCCAGCTCCCGGTCCTCGCCAAGAAGCTCCTGGAGGCCAACCGCGAACGCCCGGTCCGCAGCACCACGGGCCGCCGCGGCCAGGGCCTGTACGTCTACGGCCGCGCACCCCGCCCCTGCCTGCGCTGCGGCACCCCCGTACGGATCGCCGACCAGGGCGACGGCTCCCGGGACCGACCCACCTACTGGTGCCCCACCTGCCAGACCGGCCCGGCCCCGACCACCTCCCGCTCAGGCTCCCGCGCCCGAGGTCCGCAGTCCACAAAGGCCCACCGCAGCTCCGATTGACGAACCGTCAGCTCCGCTCGTCCACCCCGTTCACACCCGCCCCCGCGTGCGACCTCGCCGGATCCCTCGTCCGTCAGGACGAGTGGTCAGATCCCCCAGCCGGACGACGACCTGACGACACCCCGGCAACGCCCGCGCCCCCCAGCGCACTATCCGGCCCGTCATGGCCGCCACCTCCAGCCCGACGCCAGAGCGCCGTCTCACCCCGACCGGGCCGACGCCCGACGGCCACTCTCAGCGCGGGGAGGGCGCACCACAGGCAC
>NZ_MUND01001002.1 GCF_002154375.1 Streptomyces glaucescens
ACGGGTGGGTGGGGGGTCTCGCGCCCCCGCGGCGGAGCCGCGAAGGGACGCTGCCCCGCGCCCCTACGAGACCTCGGGCCAGCCGTCCTTCGTCCAGCTGAGCCGGTTCAGGCCCAGCTTGGGCGTGCCTTCGTCCTCGGCGTCGTAGTAGTGGTACGCCAGCCAGTCCTTGCCCTTGTCGCGGAAGACGGACTGGCCGCCGGTTCCGATGAAGCGGCCATGGCCCTCCAGGACGAGGTCACCGCCGCCGTTCAGCATCGGGGTGCCGGTGCTGTCGACGTACGGGCCCGTCGCCGAGGCGGACCGGCCCACCTTGATCTTGTAGGTGGAGTTCACGCCGGAGCAGCAGGCGTCGTAGGAGGCGAAGAGGTAGTAGTGGCGGCCGTGCTTGACGATGTACGGGCCTTCGACGGCGTACGGGGCGTCGGGGCGGGTCGCCAGGTGGTGGACGGTCGCTCCGGGGACCGCCTTGCCGGTCACCGGGTCGAGTTCGACCATGCGGATGCCGGTCCAGTACGAGCCGAAGGACATCCACAGCCTGCCGTCGGCCCGGACGATCGCCGGGTCGATGGCGTTCCAGGAGTCGGTGCGCTCGGAGGAGAAGACCTTGCCGTGGTCGGTCCAGGTGCCGGGGCGGCCGGAGGGTGAGGTGGCGACACCGATCGCGGAGTGGTTGCTGCCCCAGGAGGAGACCGCGTAGTACAGCCAGTAGCGGCCGTCGCGGTAGGAGAGGTCGGGGGCCCACGGGTCGGCCTTGTCGTTGTACTCGTACCACCAGGCCGGGGGTTCGGCGAAGGCGTTGCCCGCGTCGTCCCAGTGCCTGCCGTCCGCGGAGAGGCGGGCGCCGATGACGCCGCCGGTCGAGTAGGCGACGTAGCCGCCGGACTTCAGGCGGGCGACGGTGGGGTCGTGGATGATCTCCTGGCCGGTGAGGGGGCGGGGGT
>NZ_MUND01001003.1:0-307 GCF_002154375.1 Streptomyces glaucescens
TCGCTGCTGCTGCGGCTGGTGCGCGACCTCGACGAGGAGGCCGCGGTCTACGAGGAGTGGTGGCGCGGCCGGATGATCGCGGGGGCGATCCTGGCGGACTTCCGCGAGGACGATTCGCGGGTGCCCGCCCTGCGGGGCCTGGGCCTGCCCGCGGTCGCCGTCGGCCACCCCTCTCTCACCGGCCCCTTCCCGGCGGTGTGGACGGACGACGCGTCGGCGGTCGCCGAGGCCGTCCGCTATCTGGCGGCCCTCGGCCACCGGCGTATCGCCCGCGTCGGCGGGCCGACCGACCTGGGGGCACAGCGCC
>NZ_MUND01001003.1:368-852 GCF_002154375.1 Streptomyces glaucescens
CGTCGAAGCCGGTGGCCATGTCCAGGTACTCGACACCGGCGCCGTTGCCGCTCCATGACCAGCCGAGGTATCCCACCCCGAGCTGCTGCGCGGTGGACATGATGACGTTCCTCGTCCGTATTGCCGTCCGAGTGCAGGTCGCCGAATTCCCCGACGACGATGGGAAGACGCTGGGAAGTGAACCGGTTGAGGTAATCCCTTCACGTTGTCCGCGGTGTTGAAAACGCCGTACATATGGACGGAGAGCACCGTGTCCTTCGCGGGATCCGCGGCGAACACCTCCGCGGCGTGATCACGCATGGTGAAAGACCAGTCCTGGCCCCAATTCGGGGCATCGACCATGAGCGTGTGCCCGAATGCGACCGCCCGCATCCGGCCGATCGCGTTCTTGGTGCCGGCGGTCCACGGCGTGACGCCGGAAGCACCGTTGCCGTGCGGCTCGTTGCCGATGTTCAGGATGACGTACTTCTCCTGCCCCCTGCCC
>NZ_MUND01001004.1 GCF_002154375.1 Streptomyces glaucescens
GCCGTGAGGGCGTTTCACGAGGGCGAGGGCCTCCTCGACGTCGAGGTCGTGGGCGTCCTCGCCGGCCCGGACGCCGGGGGCGGTCATCCGGCGTCCGGCCGCGTGCCGGATCCGGGGGCTGCCTCGTCCGCCTCCTCCGCCCAGCGCCGGGCCAGCGCGGCGGCCTTGCGGGTGGCCTCGGCGACGGCCTGCGGGCCCCCGCCGGCGTGGGCGGCGGCGTAGCCGACGAGGAAGGTGGTCAGCGGCGCCGCGGGGCGCGCCACCCCGTGGGCGGCGTCGCGGGCCAGGTCGAGCAGCGCACCGGTGTCGACGTCGAGGTCGATGCCCAGCTCGTCCTTGACTGCGGAGATCCATTCATCCAACACGTGCCCATGCTCCCTGATGCGTGCCCTTGCGGTGGCGATGTCGTCCCAGGTGTCGCAGTCGAAGGAGGCGACGGGATCCGGGACGCGGACGAGGTCGAGCGCGCCGGTCAGCCGGCGCAGCGGCAGTCCGGTGAGCGTGCCGTGCGCGGCGGTGAGCGCGGCCAGCTCGCGGCGCAGCGCGGCGGCGCGGTAGGCGGCGACGAGCGGCTGGTCGCGGCCGTCGGCGTCGGCGAGCAGGGCGCCGTCGGCGTCGCGCGCGGCGGTCAGGGCGGCGCGCAGCCGCCGTACCGTGCCGTCGTCGAGGAACGGCAGATCCGCGGAGAGCACCAGGACGTGCTCGGCGGTGATGTGCCGCAGTCCGGCGTCGAGGGCGGCGAGCGGGCCCCCGCCGGGCGGATCCTCGCGGGCCCAGGTCACCTGCCGCGTGGTGGGCCGCGGGAGGGCGACGACGACGGTGGTGGAGGCCCCGGCGCAGGCGGCGAGGACCCGGTCGAGCAAGGCCCGGCCACCCACCCGCACGGCGGGCTTGTCGGCACCGCCGAGCCGCCGCGCGGCGCCGCCCGCCAGCACCACGGTGTCGTACGGGATGCCGCCGTACGGGGCGTCGGGGGCGGACGGGGCCGGGCGCGAGGTCATGCCCCGAGTATGGGCGCCGGGAAGATCGTTGCCACCCCCGTGCACAGCATGTGGACAGGGGTGGCCGCGACGGACGTGCGCGTCACAGGGTGCGCAGCAGCACCGCCGGCTGTTCGACGCAGTCGGCGACGTAGCGCAGGAAACCGCCGGCGGTGCCGCCGTCGCAGACGCGGTGGTCGAAGGTGAGCGAGAGCTGGACGACCTGGCGGACGGCCAGCTCGCCCTCGTGCACCCACGGCTTGGGGACGATCCGGCCGACACCGAGCATGGCGGCCTCGGGGTGGTTGATGATCGGGGTGGAGCCGTCGACGCCGAACACGCCGTAGTTGTTCAGCGTGAAGGTGCCGCCGGTCAGTTCCCCGGGCGTCAGGGTCCCGGCCCGGGCCGCCTCGGTCAGCCGGGCGAACTCCGCGGTCAGGCCCTCGGCGTCGCGGGCGTGCGCGTCCCGGACGACCGGGACGACGAGGCCCCGTTCGGTCTGCGCGGCGAAGCCGAGGTGGACGTGGTCGAGCCGGACGACCTCCCGGGCGGCGAGGTCGACGGTGGAGTTCAGCTCGGGGTAGCGGGCGAGCGCCGCGGTGCAGATCCGGGCCAGCAGGGCGAGCAGGGAGATCTTCGGCCCGCCGGCCGCGTTCATCGCGGCCCTGGCCCGCATCAGCTCGGTGGCGTCGGCGTCCACCCAGCAGGTGGCGTCCGGGATCTCCCGCCGGCTGCGGGACAGCTTGTCGGCGACCGCGCCGCGCACGCCCTTGAGCGGGACACGGGTGCCCCCGCCGAGCGCGGTGGAGGCGGGCGCCTTGGCCGGGGCCGCGGGCTGGGCGGCCACGCGCGCCTGCGGTTCGGGCTGCGGGGCGGTCGTACGGCCGCCCTGGGCGGCGGCGGCACGCAGCGCGTACTCGACGTCCGCGCGCAGGATCAGCCCGTCGGGGCCGGAGCCGGTCAGCTCCCGCAGGTCCAGCCCGTTCTCGCGGGCGAGGCGGCGGACGAGCGGGGAGATCACGGGGATCGGGCCGTCGCCGTTGACCGGGGCGTCTGCGCCGACCGGCCCGTCTCCGTCGCCCCGGGTGCCCCCGGCGGGGGCGGCCAGGGGGGTGTCC
>NZ_MUND01001005.1 GCF_002154375.1 Streptomyces glaucescens
ACCGCCGCCACCGCCGCCCGCGTCCTGCGCCAGCTCGGCCACGACCCGCGCACCATCGCGATGATGATCCTGATCCCGTGCGTGATGCTGTTCCTGCTGCGCTACGTCTTCGACGGCGACCCACGCACCTTCGACAACATCGGCGCCTCGCTCCTCGGGATCTTCCCGCTGATCACCATGTTCCTGGTGACCTCGATCGCCACCCTGCGCGAACGCACCTCGGGCACCCTCGAACGCCTCCTCGCCCTGCCCCTCGGCAAAGGCGACCTCATAGCCGGCTACGCCCTCGCCTTCGGCACCCTGGCGATCATCCAGTCCGCCCTCGCCACAGCCCTCGCCCTGTGGGCCCTNNGTTCGTCTCCGCCTTCGCGGCCTCCGAGTTCCAGGCCGTCCAGTTCATGCCCGCCGTGATCTTCCCGCAGCTCCTCCTCTGCGGCCTCTTCACCCCGAGGGACACCATGCACCCCGTCCTCGAAGCCATCTCCGACGTGCTGCCCATGTCCTACGCCGTCGACGGCATGAACGAGGTCCTCCACCACACCGACCTGACCACCGACTTCGTCCGCGACGCCCTGGTCGTCGCCGGCTGCGCTCTCCTCGTGCTCACCCTCGGCGCCGCCACTCTGCGACGCCGCACGACCTGACCCGGCCCTCGCCGGCCCCGGAGACCGCCCGTGCGCCGTGACCGTCCGCCCACCGGACACCCGGCCCCAACCGCCGCCCCGAGTGCGAGGATGATCCCGGACGACGCACACCCCGGAGGGCCCCAGCCATGACCCAGAAAGTCGCAGTCCTCGGCACCGGCAAGATC
>NZ_MUND01000101.1 GCF_002154375.1 Streptomyces glaucescens
CGCGGCAGGTGCTCCGGGAGTTCCGGCCCACCGCCGCGACGCAACGACGAGGGGAGATGGTCCCCATGACCCACGGCCCGCTCGCGAACCGCACCGTCGTCGTCACCGGGGCAGCCCGCGGGCTGGGCGCGGCCGTGGCCCGGGACCTGGCCGGGCGCGGTGCCCGGCTCGCCCTGCTCGGGCACGAGCGGGACGCCCTGGAAGCGGTGGCCCGGTCGCTGCCGGGCCCGGCGCTGGTGCACGAGGTCGACGTCACCGACGGCGCGGAACTGCACCGGGCCGCCCGGCGGATACGGGCCGGGCTGGGCCCCGCCTCGGCCGTCGTCGCGAACGCGGGGATCGCGGAGGGCGGCCCCTTCGCCACCTCGGCCCCGGACCGCTGGCGCCGCGTGATCGACGTCAACCTCACCGGGAGCGCCCTGACCGCCCGGACGTTCCTGCCGGATCTGCGGGAGACCGCCGGGTACTACCTCCAGGTCGGCTCGCTGGCCTCCTTCGGCGCCGCGCCCCTGATGAGCGCCTACTGCGCCTCCAAGGCGGGCGTCGAAGCCTTCGCCCACGTGCTGGGGGCCGAGGAGGCGCACCGCGGGGTGGCCGTCGGCATCGCCTATGTGAACTGGACGGACACCGACATGATCCGCGACGCCGACCAGTACCTGGTGCTGCGGGAGCTGCGCGGTCACATGCCGCCGCCCGCGCGGCGCGTGTACCCGGCGGAACTGGTCGCGGCCCGGCTCGGCCGGGCCGTGGAACGGCGCCGTACCACCGTGTACGTCCCCGCCTGGCTGCGTCTGGTCCAGGTGACGCGTGCGGCGCTGCCACCCGTGGTGCTGCGGGTGTCGCGTCGGCACCTGCCGACGCTGGAGGCCGAGCCGGCGTTCGGCGACACCGGACCGCTGGGGGCGGGGGGCCGCGCCGACGAGTCCGCGGCCCGCACGGACCCTGGGCGCCCGTCCGGCTGACGTAACGGAGGCGTTGAGCGATGCAGACGTTCCTGCCCGATCCCGACTTCCGGCGGACGGCTCTGCTCCTGGACCGGCGCCGGCTGGGCAAGCAGCGGGTCGAGGCACTTCAGGTGCTGCGCGGCCTGACCGTGCCCGGCTACGGATGGCGCCGGCACCCGGCCGTACGGATGTGGTCCGGGTACGAGGAGGCGCTCGTGCGGTACGGCCTGGAGATCTGTCGCGCCTGGCGGGAGCAGGGCCATCAGGACAGTTGCGCCGCCTCCCTGGTCGCCGGGCTGGCCGCGCACCGGCCGGGCCTCGCGGTGCGCCACCAGGAGGAGCTGGCGGAGGCCGGCGAGCTGCCGCCCTGGCTCGGCGACGAGGCGTTCCACGAGAGCCACCGCTCGGCCCTCGTCCGCAAGGACCGGGAGGTGTACGCCGCCCTGTTCCCCGGGGTGCCGGACGACCTGCCCTATGTGTGGCCGGCGTCGGACCGTGAGCCGCGGCAGGCGTCCGCCGGCCGGTGAAACCGCCGGGTCAGAACGCGTAGCGGACGTCCAGCCAGGGCGCGTGGCGGCCGATCAGGTCGCGGAGGTCGTCCACGGCCCGCGCCTTGACGCCGTTGCGGTAGCGGACGTTGAGCGCGCCGTTCTCGGAGCGCTTGGCCTGCTGGATGTCCGGTCGCCACAGGACGTCCTCGGCGCGGGGGTGCCAGCCGAGGTTGACCTCGTGCAGGTCCCGGTTGTGCGTCAGCATGATCACCTCGGCGGCGGCCTGCCGCTTCACCCGCTGCGGCAGCACGTCGTCGAGCTGCTTCAGCAGTTCCGTCCAGGCGTCCTGCCAGCCGGGGCGGACCACCACGGGGGAGAGGTTGAAGTGCACCTCGTACCCGGCGTCCAGGAAGTCCGCGGCGGCACGGATGCGCTCGGCGACGGGAGTGGTACGTACGTCCAGCAGCCGGGAGTCCTCCGCGGGCATCACCGAGAAGCGGATCCGGGTGCGGCCCCGCGGGTCCAGGGCGAGCAGGTCGGGATTGACGAACTTGGTGGCGAACGACGCCTTGGCGGTGGGCCACTGCCGGAACGCGCGCACGAGGTCGGCGGTGTTGTCGCAGATCAGAGCGTCCACCGAGCAGTCGCCGTTCTCGCCGATGTCGTACACCCAGGACTCGGCGTCGCACTGGTTCGGCTCGCTCTTGGGTCCCTGCCGTGCCACGTGGCGGGCGAGGTGGGCGATGATCCGCTCGATGTTGGTGAAGACGGTGACGGGGTTGGCGTATCCCTTGCGGCGGGGCACGTAGCAGTAGGCGCAGGCCATGGCGCAGCCGTTGGACGGCCCGGGGGCGATCCAGTCGGCGGACCGGCCGTTGGGGCGGGTGGTGAGGTTCTTCCTCTCACCGAGGACCAGCGTCTCGCCCTTGACGCGGACCCAGCGTTCGACGTTGCCCTCGTTGCCGTGCAGCCCGGGGATGCGCCAGTGCGAGTCCACGGTGATCACCCTGGCCTCGGGGAACCGGGCGATGATCTGCCGGCCGCGCGGGGAGGCGGCCGCCGCGGGCTCGGCGTGGATCTCCCGCACGGGCAGGAGCCGGCGGGCCGTGGGGGAGTCCCGGAACGACGGGCCCTGCCCGGCCGGGGCGGGAGCGAGCGCGTCGAGCCCGAACAGGGTGCCGGAGTCGTCGTCCGGGGGAGGGGACGGGTGGGGCATGGCGGGCTCCGCTGCGGGTGGTACGGGAAGACCCGGGACGGGCCTCTCGTTCCACTCTAGGCGGACACTTCGTATGACCAGGGCAGCAGCGTCCATGCCGGAGAATGGTGCAGGGACGCGCCGGACCCCATCCGGTGGCGGCCCGCACCCGAGGAGGCGGCCCGATGAGACTCCGTTCTGACCTCGTCCCCCTGCGCGACCGGGTCGGCGAGGCGATCTTCTCCCGGGTCGCCGGGCCGGAGGGCGCCGAGAACCGCGCCCTCATCCATGGCACACCCGGCCCCCGCTGGTTCGGCCCGGACCGGCCCATCCGCAGGGTGCACGGTGACGCCTCGATGTTCATAGGAGGCCTGTCCGCGCTGCTGCTCCAGTCGCTGCATCCGCTCGCCTTGGCCGGCGTGGCCGCGCACTCGGGCTTCCGCGGCGACCCCTGGGGACGGCTCCAGCGGACCAGCACCTTCCTGGCCGTCACCACCTACGGTCCCGCAGTCAGCGCCCAGGAGGCCTGCGACCGGGTCCGCGCCGTCCACGAGCGGGTCCGCGGCACCACCGCCGACGGTCTCGCCTACTCCGCGTCCGATCCGCGCCTGCTCTGCTGGGTGCACATCGCGGAGGTCGACAGCTTCCTGCGCGCCCACCAGCGCTACGGCGCCCGCCCCCTCGACGACGCCGGCTGCGACGGGTACGTCGCCGACATGGCCCGCATCGCCGCGGCGCTCGGCGTACCCGACCCGCCGACCGACCGCGCCGCACTCGCCGAACGGCTGGCCGCCTACCGCGGCGAGCTGCGGGCGACCCCCGAGGCACGCGGTACGGCGCGCTACCTGCTGCTGCGCCCGCCCGTCCCGCTCCTCGCCCGGCTGCCCTACGGGGCCGTCGCCGCGTCCGCCGTCTCGCTCCTGCCGCCGTGGGCCGCCCGGGAACTGTGGCTGCCCCGGCTGCCGGTCGCCGAGGACCTGTGGATACGCCCGCTCGGCACGGCGGTGACCGCCGGCATCCGGTGGGCGATGACCGCGCCCCGGGAGCGGGCGCACGGAGGCCGCGCCTGACCTGGCGTGGCCGGCCCCGTCAGGACGCCTGCTTCGCCGCTCGCCACTCCGGCGCGAGGACCGACCAGATCTCGATGTCGTGCCGCTGCCCCCGGTGCAGGTAGCTCTGCCGCAGGACGCCGTCACGCGTCATCCCGAGCCGCCGGGCCACGGCGATGCTGGCGTCGTTCGCCGAGGCGACCTGCCATTCGACCCGGTGGATGCCCCGCTCCTCGACGGCCCAGTCGATGATGGCGCGGGCGGCCCGGGTCACCAGGCCCCGGCCCACCGCGGACGGTTCGAGCCAGCAGCCCGCCTCGGCGGTGCCCTGCACCACGTCCATCGTGCGGAACAGCACTCCGCCGACCAGCTTGCCGTCCGCCCAGATGCCGAGGATCCGCCCGGTGTCGCTCGCCGTCTTCTCCGCGTACGACTGGAGGAAGGAGCGGGCCGACGGCAGGTCCTCGGCCGCGTCCGGCAGAGCGATGAACCGCCCGATGAACTCCCGTCCCCGGTCCACGTGCGCCAGGAACTCCTCCGCCCGCCACGGTTCGAGGGGGCGCAGTTCGGCACCGTCGTCGCCGAGCGATATCGCGTACATGGTGACCCTCCAGGTGGTCGCGACCAGCGCGGATCGGAAAGTGATCATCCTACGCCCGGAGGGAGGCGGGGCCACTCGTTTATCGGCCCAGGGCTCCCGCCTGCTGACGGGCCGGCAGCACTTCGAAGGAGACGTGCGAGGAGAGCGCCCGCAGGAAGTCAGGGGCGTCGAACATCGCACCGGCCGCGGCGACCCCGACCGTCCTGGTGCGCCCCGAGAGGATGCGGTCCACCGCTTCGACCACGAGCGGCGCGGTCACGGCGTAGATGTCGCGGCCCCTGGCCACGGCGCGCCGCTCAATGCCGCCGGACCGGACGAGGACGTCGACGAGGAAGGTCTGGTCGGACCGCCCCTGCTCGTCGGCCGCGGACGGCGCCGGGGTGTCCGGGGCCGTCACCTCCCGGGCCGCCTCGACCGTCATGTAGGAGCTCACGTCCGGGATGGACAGGTGACGGGGAACGGTGATGACATCGGCCATGGTGAACTCCCCGATGACGGTCCGCGCACCCATCGGCTCCGGGAAGGACCACTGAAGGGTGGGAGGCGCGTCCTGGCGGTACTCCAGCTCCCCGTTGGTGTAGCGCAGGCGCCGGCCGTCCCGCCGCTGCCGGGAGACCGCGCCCGAGGCACGCGTCCCGGCGGTGGGGTGCCAACCGCTCAGCGCGTACGCGATGTGCGCCTCGTCGGCCTCCGTCCAGTCACCCGCCGCGGCGGTGACGAGCAGATCGCCGAGGCCGCCGTAGAAGGCCATGGCGGGGACGATCACCGCCTCCGCGGCGCGGGCGCGGTCCGAGAAGTGGGTGAACGTGTCGACGATCGCCTCCAGTTCGGCCGCCACGTCGACGTACGGGATCCCGGCGCGCAGCGCCGCCTCGATCACGGGGCCGGCCGTCGCGGCGAAGGGCCCGGCGCAGTTGACGACCGCCGCGGCGCCCGCCAGCGCGCGGTCGAGCGAGGCCGGATCGTCCACGGACGCCGGGCGCGGACCGGGTCCGGGCACGGACGACGCCAGCTCCTTCAGCTTGTCGGCGTCCCGTCCGGAGAGAACCGGGACGAAACCCCGTTCCAGCAGCTCTCGCACGACGAAGCGTCCGGTGTGCCCGTACGCGCCGAACACCACGACCTCGTGTCCCTGACCCATGGTTCTCTCCTGTGCTGGAACGACCGGCAGGCCCCGCTGCCGTCTGTCGTGAACATCTTCGCGAGGAACGGCACCCGCCACGAGTGTCCGGAACGACATGACCCGTACAATTCCGGACGTGAGAACTGTCGCGATGGCCCTCACTGACGGGATGCTGCACTTCGAACTGTCCCTCGCCCACGAGGTGTTCGGCGGCGACCCGGTGGCAGGGGCCGACCCCTGGTACGCATTCGCCGTCTGCGGGCCGGCCGCTGTGCGGGTCGGCCGGTTCCGGCTGGAACCCGACCACGGCCTCGACCGGCTCGCGCACGCCGACACGGTGATCGTGCCGGGCTGGGCCGACGTCGACGAGGATCCGCCCGCGGACCTGGTCGACGCGGTGCGCGCCGCCCACGAGGCGGGCGCCCGGGTGGTCTCCCTGTGCACGGGCGCGTTCGTGCTGGCCGCCGCCGGGTTGCTGGACGGGATGCGCGCGACGACGCACTGGGCGCACACCGAGGCCCTGGCCGCCCGCCACCCCCGGGTGCGGGTGGACCCGGACGTCCTCTACGTGGACAACGGGAGCGTGCTCACCTCGGCCGGCAAAGCGGCCGCCATGGATCTGTGCCTGCACCTCGTCCGCCTCGACCACGGTTCGTCGGTCGCCAACGCCCTCGCCCGGCGCCTGGTCGTGCCGCCGCACCGCGACGGCGGTCAGGCCCAGTTCGTCACCACGCCGGTGCCCGCGCCCGGCAACCACCCGCTCTCCGCGCTGTTCCCCTGGGTGATGGAACGCCTCGACCAGCCGCTGACCGTGGAGGACCTGGCCCGCCGGGCCCGGATGAGCTCCCGCCACCTGGGCCGCCATTTCCGGGCGGTGACCGGCACCACCCCGCTGCAGTGGCTCCTCACGCAGCGCATCCGTCGCGCCCAGGAACTGCTGGAGACCACGGGCGACAGTGTCGAGTCCATCGCGGCGGCCACCGGCATGGGCACCGCGACCACGCTGCGCCGTCACTTCAACCGCACCGTCGGCGTCCCTCCGGACACCTACCGCCGCACCTTCCGCTCCCGGCCCTCCGCGGCCATCCTGCCGTGAGGTGCCGGGCACCTGCATACCGGCGGGCCGCCGGGTTACTCGCAAAGCATGACGAATCCTGACAAGAAGCCCGAATCGGAAATCCGCGAGGCCGAGGAGGAGCGCGCCGAGTCCCAGCCGTTCAGCTACCCCTACGGCGAACGCCGGTCCAACGTCCGCGCGGTCCGTCACATCAGCCGTGAGGAGGCGGACGCGGACAGCGTCCCGGGGGTCCCCGGCGGCTACGGCACCAGTGGCGGCGGCCAGCCGAGCCGCACCGGCAGTGATGCGGACGAGGCCGGCCCCGACCAGCACTGAGGAGGCCGGCCCCCAGTGGGCCCGGCGCGGGCCGAGAGCGGGAGCGTACGTTCGTACACCTCGGAGTGTACGATCGTACGCATGCCGATGGACTACTTCGCCGACGACCCCCGCACCAACCTGGAGCGCATGCTCGCGGGCGACCTGTACATCGCCGACGATCCCGAGATCGCCCGCCGCCAGCAGGAGGCCGTACGGCTGGCCGCCCGCTACCAGGCCGCCTACGCCGAGGACGCCGACGCCGCCCGGCCGCTCCTCGCCGGACTGCTCGGCTCCCTGGGCGACGAGGCGCACGTGCGGCCACCGCTGTACGTCGACTACGGCAGCAACATCACGATCGGTGCGCGCACCTTCGTCAACTACCACCTCACCGCGCTGGACGTCGCGGCCATCACCATCGGCGAGGACTGCCAGATCGGTCCCAACGTCCAGCTGCTCACCCCCACGCACCCCCTCGAGCCGCAGCCGCGCCGCGACAAGCTGGAGGCCGCCCAGCCGATCACCATCGGCGACAACGTCTGGATCGGCGGCGGTGCCATCGTCCTGCCCGGCGTGACGATCGGGGACAACTCCGTGATCGGCGCCGGTGCCGTCGTCACCAAGGACGTTCCCGCGAACGTCGTCGCCGTGGGCAACCCCGCCCGGCCCGTCCGGACTCTGTGACGGCCCCGCCGTGGCCACCGGGCACGCCGACCCCCAGCGCCGCGCGCGCATCATCGCCGCGACCCTCGACCTCATCGCCGACGAGGGCGTGGCGGGCGTCTCCCACCGCAAGATCGCCGCGCGCGCCGGTGTGCCGCTCGGGTCGATGACCTACCACTTCGGCGGCATGGACGATCTGCTGAGGGAGGCGTTCCGTCACTTCACCGACCACATCGTCGCGCTGTTCGACGCGCACCTGGCTCCTCCTGCCGACCGCGACCAGGCGAGATCGGCAGTGGCCGACCTCGTCCACGCACTGTCCGGGGGAAGCCGGCGCGACCTCGTCCTCACCCAGGAGCTGTACACCCTCGCCGCCCGCCGACCCGCCTTCCGGGAACTCACCCACGAGTGGATGGCGCGCAGCCGCTCCCACCTGGAGAAGCACTTCGACCCCGGCACGGCCCGCCAGTTGGACGCCCTGATCGAGGGACTGACGCTGCACCGCGCACTGGCCCGGGAGCCCCATGACCGGGATCTCACGCTGGAGGCCGTCACCCGCATCACCGCCACCGGTCGCTGAGGGATCCCCGGCCGCCATCCGCGTCTCCGAATGTTTCGCCAAGCTGTGCGAGCGTTGCGCTCGGCCGATCAACTCCTTCTGTGGACCAGCCTGGCCAATGCGCTCAGCCTCTCCGGCCAGCGAAACATTTCGAGCAGTCAACTGGTTGATCAGCGGCGAACTTTCGGAGGACTTTCGGAAACAGAGTCATTGACCACCGTCCCGAGCCGGGCACATACTCTCCAGCGATCGAGCCTCCCGTCAGCGGAGGCGGCTCCACCGCGCCGCACGGCGCGGACATTCCCTCATCTCGCCATGGCCGCCCATGCCGAGGCGCGTCCAGCGCCGCGGGGTGCACGACGCCGGTCGGCCTGTCACGAGCCCTCACCTGGAGGAAGCATGGAGAACGCCCCAGCCCCCTCGATGAGCCGCAGGGGCTTCATCGGCCGCGCCGGCGCCCTGACGCTGGCCGCGTCCGCGTCCGGCCTGCTGGTGCCCGCCACCGCCCACGCGGACACGGTCATCACCACCAACCAGACCGGCACGCACAACGGCTTCTACTACTCGTTCTGGACCGACGGCGGCGGTTCCGTCTCGATGACCCTCGCGGCGGGCGGCAGCTACCGCAGCAACTGGACCAACTGCGGGAACTGGGTCGGCGGCAAGGGGTGGAGCAACGGCGGACGCAGGACCGTGCGCTACTCGGGCAGCTTCTACCCGTCCGGCAACGGCTACCTGACGCTCTACGGCTGGACCTCGAACCCCCTCGTCGAGTACTACATCGTCGACAACTGGGGCACCTACCGGCCCACCGGAACGTACAAGGGCACCGTCACCAGCGACGGCGGCACGTACGACATCTACCAGACGACCCGGTACAACGCCCCCTCGGTGGAAGGCGTCAAGACCTTCAACCAGTACTGGAGCGTCCGGCAGTCGAAGAGGACCGGCGGAACCATCACCACCGGCAACCACTTCGACGCGTGGGCCCGCGCGGGCATGCGGCTGGGCAGCTTCAACTACTACATGATCCTCGCCACCGAGGGGTACCAGAGCAGCGGGAACTCCAGCATCACGGTCAGCGGCTGAACGTCCGTCAGCACCCGGACCCGGCAGCCCCCGCCCTCGACGCACCCCCACCGCGGTCACACCGCAGACGAGGAGGACCCACCCCGCATGCCCAGCACACCACGCTCCCCGGCCGTGAGACTGGCGATCGCCGCGACGGCCGTGGCGAGCACCCTCACCCTCACCGCCGAAGCCGCCCCCGCACACGCCGCCGCGTGCACCGGCTACGTCGGGCTCACCTTCGACGACGGCCCGTCCAGCACGCACACACCGGCCCTGCTCACCGCCCTCCGCCAGAACGGGCTGCGGGCCACGATGTTCAACCAGGGCCAGTACGCCGCAGCCTACCCGTCCCAGGTCCGCGCCCAGGCCGGCGCCGGGATGTGGATCGGCAACCACAGCTACACCCACCCGCACCTGACCCAGCTGAGCCAGGCCCAGATCGACTCCGAGATCGCCCGGACCCAGCAGGCCATCGCCGGCGCGGGTGGCGGCACACCCAGGCTGTTCCGCCCGCCGTACGGTGAGACCAACACGACCGTGCGGTCGGCGGCGGCCAAGTACGGCCTCACACAGGTCATCTGGGACGTCGACTCCCAGGACTGGAACGGCGCGAGCACCGACGCCATCGTGCAGGCCGCCGCCCGGCTCACCAACGGCCAGATCATCCTCATGCACGAGTGGTCCGCGAACGCGCGCGCCGCCATTCCGCGCATCGCGCAGACACTGGCGAGCAAGGGGCTGTGCTCCGGCAGGATCTCCCCGGAGACCGGCCGCGCCGTGGCCCCCTGACCCGGCGGCCGGACACGGTCGCACCCGCACGTCCGCACCCCTGGCGCGGCAGCCTCCGGGCCGCCGCGCCATTCGGCTGGTCCTCGCGGTCAGTTGCCCCGCGCACTGCGCTGCCTTGAGGTGTCATGCGCATCCTCGTCACAGTCCGCGGCGACGACGCGGGAGCGGACGAAAGCGGCCACGACCTGCGCCGCTGGCTGACCGCCGAGCCGGAACTGCGCGGCCGGATCCGCACCGCGGACGGTGCTCCACCACCCGGTGCCCCGGGCGCGGTGACCGACGCGCTGGTCGCGATGCTGGAGCCGGGCCGGATCGCCGCGGTGTTCGCCGCCGTCGTGGTGGCATGGGCGCAGAGCCGACGGGGGAACCAGACCGTCACGATCACCCGGCCCGACGGGGCGGAGACGACCGTCAGCGCCACCCGGGTGAGGAGTCTGGACCCACGGCAGAGGGCCGAGCTGGCCCGGCGCCTGACCGCCGCCGTGGAAACGGCACCCGCCCCTGGGGGCGACCGGGCCCGACGCGCCGGCCGATGAGGGTTGCCCCTCGCGGACGTCCGTCGTTCCCAGGGGGTGGGCCGGAATCGTCCGGCCCCCGGTCACCGAGGAGGGCACACAGCAATGGGCAAGGTCGTCGTGATCGAGCACCTCACCCTCGACGGAGTCATGCAGGCCCCGGGACACCCGGACGAGGACCGCCGGGACGGCTTCGCGCAGGGCGGCTGGGCGCTCGCGCGCCAGGATCCCGCGATGCAGGAGACGATGGGCGCGCACATGACGAACGCGTGGTCCCTGCTGGCGGGGCGGACGACGTACGAGCGCTTCGCGGCCTACTGGCCCCGGCAGGAGCCGAACCCGTTCACCGAGGCGCTGAACCGGGTCCGCAAGTACGTGGTGTCGACCACGCTGACAGCGCCGCCGGCCTGGCAGAACTCCGTCCTGCTCCAGGGGGGACGCCGTGGCAGCGGTGTCGAAGCTGAAGGGCGAGGTGGCGGAGAATCTGGTGGTGTTCGGCAGCGGCGTGCTGGTCCGGTCACTGCTGCCGCACGGCCTCGTCGACAGACTCGTCCTGCTGATCCACCCGCTGACGCTGGGTGCGGGCCGCCGGCTGTTCACGGACTCCGGCTCTCATCCGACCGCCTTCCGGCTGATCGACGGCGCGACGACCGGCACCGGCGTCGTCATCGCCGTGTACGAGCCTGCCGGGGACCGGTGACGTAGACGCGCGGCGCGCGACGGCCGGCCGGACGGAGGCACCCGTGAGCCCCTTCGCGGGCACCCGTACCCGCACGGACCTCCGGAAGGAAGCACATACATGACCCGTCGGACGACAGGCGACGCTCCCACGCCCTCTGCCACCGCCCCTCCCGCGGACTTGCCCCCCGTCCCCTTCGATCCGGAACTGGCGGCGGCTCTCGAGGCGTTGGGCGAGCAGCCTCCGCTCACCCCGCAGGCCATCCCCGCGGTCCGCGCCGCGGCGGCGGCCGGTGCGCTCGGCGACGAGGCCCTGGGGTGCGGTGGCGAGGTCGTGTGGGAGGAACGCACGGTGGCCGGGCCGGCCGGCGCCCCGGAGGTCACCGTGCTCATCTGCCGTCCCGCCGCCGCCCCCGCGGACTCGCGGCTGCCCCTGGTGTACTTCATGCACGGCGGCGGCATGATCGCCGGCAGCCGACGGCACCTCATGTCCGACGTTCTGGTGTGGACCCGGACGCTGCGAACGGTGACCGTGTCGGTGGAGTACCGGCTCGCCCCCGAACACCCCCACCCGGCACCGCTGGAGGACTGCTACGCGGGCCTGGTGTGGTCCGCGCGGCACGCCGCGGAACTGGGCGCGGACCCGGCCCGGATCATCACGGTGGGAACCAGCGCCGGCGGCGGTCTCGCCGCGGGCCTGGCCCTGCTGGCCCGGGATCGCGGCGGACCGGCGCCGGCCGCCCAGATGTTGCTGTCCCCGATGCTCGACGACCGCAACGACACGAGCTCCAGCCGCCAGATGGCGGGACGGGGCATGTGGGACCGGGCCTCCAACACCACCGCCTGGAACGCCCACCTCGACGGTGCCGCGGGGGCGCCGGGCGTCCCCGCCCACGCCGCCCCGGCGCGTGCCGCGGACCTCACGGGCCTGCCGCCCGCGTATCTCGACGTCGGCTCCGCGGAGACCTTCCGCGACGAGACCGTCGCCTACGCAGGCCGCCTGTGGCAGTCCGGGATCCCCTGCGAGCTGCATGTGTGGCCCGGCGGTTTCCACGGCTTCGACGAGTTCCTTCCCCAGGCCCGCCTCTCCCGCCGTGCCAAGGAGACCCGCCGGGCGTGGCTGACCGGGCTGCTCACCGCCGGGCGGGACGACCGCTGAACGCCTGCGGGTGCGGCTGCCCCGCACCCGCAGGCGGGGCCGCCGAAGTCACCGCGCCTGCAGTCGGTCCACGGCCTCCTTGGCCTCCTTCAGCCCGGCACCGGTGATTCGCCGGTACTCCTTCATCGCCTCGACCGCCTTGCCGTCGCGGGCGAGTGCCGCCACCGCGTCCATCTCGGGGTCCTCGACGGGCACGTCCAGATGGCCGAGCAGAAGATCCACCTTGCGTTCGATGCGCGCAAGACGCTTGTCGAGCCGGGAGAAGCGGGCCTCGTGGCCGATGACGGACACGAAGACGATCAGTGCGATGAGCGAAAGAGCGACGGAATCCACAGTCATGATCATAAAGGGGCGGTGACCGGCTGCCGTCCGTGGCTCCGGTCAGTCCGCCCTCCCCACCTCCCGCAGCCGGCGGCTCGCGGCGACGCGGACCCGGCGGGTCCGTCCGCTGCGAGCCAGCAGTCCGAGGGCGTCGGGGTCGGTGACGGCCGGCGTGGTCACGGCGGTGCGCTGGAACCAGTCGGAGGCCATGGTGAGTTCGTCGGTGGTCCACGGCCTGCCCCGGGCGATCGAGTGGAGCAGGCTCCACTCCCGCAGCCGGAGGGTGAGGAAGTCGCTGCCGGCGACCACGTCGGCCAGGGTGCGCACCCACTCGGCGAACGCGGGACCACCGAGCAGGTCGGCGGCCCGGCGGTCCAGATGGCGGCTCACCGCGCTGTCGGCCATGAGGGTGTCCCGGTCGTCGAGCACGGCCGCCACCAGGCCCGCCTCGTCCGCCTCGGCGACGGTCTCCAACGCCTCCAGATAGCGGGCGAAACGCCGGTGCTCGGCGGGTTCCCGGTCGTCGGCGGGGGAGGGCGTGTTCGAATTCATCGACCCATCATCGGCCATGCGCTGGGGACCCCTCACTGCCGTCCCCCTTGCCGTCATCACACCGTTCCGCCGCATCCCCGACGCCGTGATCACCCTCGGCGACCCGACGGGGCCGCGTCACCCGGGGGTTCGGGGGGCGCGAACGTCGCGCGGTAGGCGGTGGGCGAGGTGCCCAGCACGCGCCGGAAGTGCAGGCGCAGATTGGACGGGCTGCCCAGACCGCACCGTTCGGCGACTTGGTCGACGGCGAGACCGGTGCTCTCCAGGAGCTCCCGGGCCCGGTCGAGCCGGGCCGCGAGCAGCCACCGCAACGGGGTGGTGCCGGTCTCGGCCACGAAACGGCGGGCGAAGGTCCGCGGTGCCATGTGCGCGTGCGCGGCGAGCTGACGGACCGTCAACGGCTCGTGCAGGCGGTCGAGGGCCCACGCCCGGGTCGGGGCCAGCGTGGCCGGGTCCGCGGCGTCGGCCAGCGGGCGCCTGATGTACTGGGCCTGCCCGCCGTCACGGTGCGGCGCCGCGACCAGTGTGCGGGCCACCTCGTTGGCCGTGGCGGCTCCCAGATCGCGCCGGACCAGGTGCAGGCAGAGGTCGATACCGGCCGCGACACCGGCCGAGGTCAGCACCCGCCCCTCGTCGACGTACAGCACCTTCGGGTCCACCCGCACCCGCGGATGGCGCACGGCGAGGTCATCGGCGTACAGCCAGTGGGTGGTGGCGGCGCAGCCGTCCAGGACCCCGGCGGCGGCCAGCGCGAACGCGCCGGTGCAGACGGACACCAGCCGCCGGCCGCGCCGGTGGGCGTCGGCCAGTGCGTCGAGCACGACGGTGGGCAACGGGCGCCCGTGCGGCGTGTACCCCGGTACGACGACGGTGTCCGCGCCGAGCATCGCTTCGAGGCCCGCCGCCACCGTCACGTCAAAACCGGCGGCGGTCGGCACCGGGCCCGCCGACCGTCCGCACAGTGTCAGCTCGTAGGGACTGCCCGGCACCGCGGTGAAGACCTGGGCCGGAATCCCCAGGTCCAGGGGCAGAACACCCTCCAGCACCAACACGGCGACCCGGTGCGTCCGGCCTTCACGGACACCGGCGTCGACGTCCGCCGACCGGTAGGCAGTTTCCTCGCGCACGGCGGCAATCCTGCCACTGTCGCCGCCCGAAGTCGCCACCGACGATGGAGCCATGACCACGCAGACGATCAGCGGCGTCCCGTCGCTCCCCGACACCCCGATCGCCCGCCGCGCCCTGGCACTGGTGCGCGACACGGAATCCACGGCGACCGCCAACCACAGCATCCGGGCCTACCTGTTCGCCCGCCTGCGCGCCGACCACGAAGGCGCCGTCCCCGGCCGGGACTACGACCTCCAACTCCTGTTCCTGGCCTGCGTCCTGCACGACATCGGCCTGACCGAGGCCGGGGACCGCCACCAGCGGTTCGAGGTGGACGGAGCGGACACGGCCGCCGAGTTCCTCACCGCGCAGGGCCTGCCGGCACCGGACGTCGACGCCGTGTGGGAGGCCATCGCGCTGCACACCTCGCCCGGGATCGCCGAGCGCCGCGGCCCGCTGTGCGCGCTGGTGCACAGGGGGACCGGCATGGACTTCGGACTCGGCACGGAATGCGTCGACGACGCGACCGGCGCCCGGATCCACGCCGCCTACCCACGGCTGTCCATGGCGACCACCCTCACCGACGAGATCGTGGCGCAGGCCCGCCGACGCCCGGAGAAGGCCCCCCACTTCACCGTCGCGGGCGAGCTGCTGCGTGAGAGGTCCACACCGCCGTACACGACCTGGATGGAGACCCACGCCGACGCGGGCCGCTGGGGCAACTGACCGGCCCGCGGCGGAAAGGGTCGCGCCCTCGTACGAGGGCCACTGGCTTCCCCTGAGCGGCTGACGCACACGACGTGACCGCGAGCGGAGCCGGGCATGGGGACCGACGGCGCGCGGACCGACCGACCGGGCTTGCTGCTCGACCAGTTCGACCAGGCCAGGGAGACGGCCGAGGTGCGGCTGACCGGGCTCGGCGACGAGGAGTACCTGTGGGAGCCGGTGCCCGGCTGCTGGTCGATCCGGCGTCGTGAGGAGGCGGTGACACCCAGGGCGTTCAGGCCCGGCGGCGGGCGGATGGGAGTGGGCCTTCGGTGAGCAGCGGCAGGACACGAGACCGCTGGTCGACTTCACCCCCTCCGCCGGCCTGGCCCTCGAACGGTTCCGGAGGACGGTCGACCGCTGGCGCGACAGCATCGCCGCCGTCACCGAGGAGCAGCTCGACACGGTCGGCTTCTCGCAGTACCCCTACGGCTCCCACCCCGACGACCCCCTCGTCACCGTCCTGTCGGGAGGCGACCTGGAGTTCATCCACCCATGGCCGAGGTCGCCCTGCTCCGCGACCTGTGGCGGGCCTGGCGGTCACCGGCCTTCCCCAGCCGGCGTCGAGGCGGGCGGGTGAGCGCGACCTAGGCCGTGTCCGCAA
>NZ_MUND01001006.1 GCF_002154375.1 Streptomyces glaucescens
CCGGCTGGCCCTGCTGGAGGAGGCGCAGCGGAGGTCGCCCGCGCGCCGGTACGTCGGCTGAGGGCAGGCGGGCGTCCGCACGCACGACGGCGGCCGTGGCACACAGCCACGGCCGCCGTCGTCCGCGCGGACCCGCGTCCCCGGACGGGGGCTCAGTCCTTCTTCCCGCGGCCGGACAGCGCGTCGCGCATCCGGTCGACGAGTCCCATGCCGGGGGCCAGCATCTTGTTGGCCGGGGGCTTGTCGGGGGCGGACGGGTGCGGCCGGGTCGGCGCCATCTTCTTCGCCGTGCGCACCTTGTCGCCCAGCTCGTCCAGGGCCTCGGCCGGACACGACTGACGGAGCAGGGGGAAGAGGTTCTCCTCCTCGTCCGCCACGTGCGAGCGAATCTCCATCATGAGCATGCCCATGAGCCGGTCGAACTCGGGATCCCCGGCGTCGCAGCCCTCCAGATCCTTCATGATCTGCTCGGCCTTGGCGTGGTCCTCCAGCTCCTGGTCCGCCAGCGCGTCCCCGTTCGGCACGTGCCGGCGCACGGCCGGGTACAGATGGGCCTCCTCGGCGACCGAGTGACGCACCAGCTCCATGATGACCTGGTCCGCGTAGACCTTGCGGTCCTTGTCGCCCGACGGCAGCGCCTCGATCCGCCCGAACAGCGTCTCGACCTCCCGGTGATCCGTCACCAGCTCGTCGATGACGTTTCCTCCGTGTCCCATGTCGCTCCCTCCATCGTGGCTGCGGCGGCTCCCGAGGCGGGGCTCGCCCAGGCTCCCGGGTGCCCTCGCCGGGGCGCGCGTAACGCGGGTGGGGGGTGGGA
>NZ_MUND01001007.1 GCF_002154375.1 Streptomyces glaucescens
CGCAGCCGGCGTTCGATGTCCGCCGCGATCCGCTCGGTGGAGGCCGCGTCGGTGATTCTGGTGCCGGTGTGGTGGGAAACGGTGGATGCCATGGTCGGGTCTCTCCGGGTGTCGGGGCGGGGGCGTCAGACCGTCCAGCCGATGCGGGCGAAGCTGTCGCGCACGGCGGGGTGGGCGAGCATTCCGGCGTTGCCTAGGGCCCGCAGTACGTTCTTGACGATGGGCACGTCGGGGGTGATCTCGAATCCGGCGTAGAGCGACTCCACGGAGGTGCGGGCCTGCTCCCGGTCGCCGATGAGGGTGGCGAGCAGTTCGACGTTGAACTGCTTCTCCGACTCCACGGACAGGTAGAGGGTGACGAACTCCGCCAGGTGGGTGCCGATGGCCTCGCGGTAGTCCTCGGGGATTTCCCGCCACAGGTAGGTCATCAGGTCGAAGAAGAACGCGTAGTGGCGGGACTCGTCGTTCATGTGGTCGTTGACGTAGTACTTGATGGAGGGGTGCACGCCGGGGCTGTTGAAGAACTCGACGAGTTCGCGCACGAGGGTCGTCTCGAAGCAGCAGTTGGCGAGTATCTCGAAGACGTCGTGGTAGCGGGGGTCCAGCTTGGCGCGGATCTCGCCGACCGCGCGCCGGGAGTCCGGGAGCGCGTAGTCGATGTCGCTCAGGTGCGGGTAGCGCTGCCGCAGCTGGAGGATCATGTCCTGGGCGATGTACACGTGGTAGTACTCGTCGATCATGACCGAGTAGGTGTTGAGCCTGGTCTCCTCGGTGAACGTCACGGGCAGGTCCCCGTGGAGGAGTTTGGAGCAGGCGGAGACGATCTCCTTGATCTCCAGGTTCACGATGTCGTGCAGGTACTTGTAGAAGGACTGCACGAGGATGTCGTCCTTCGCGGACCGTCCGAGGTCGCGCACCTCCTTGGCGAGCAGCAGGGGCTGCTTGTCCTCGGGGAAGAAGAAGCCGCTCTGCGTGAAGTCGATGGTCTTGCGGGGCCGGGTGCGGACGGACGAGCGGGCCTCCCAGCGCTCCGCGTACCGCGCGGTCAGGCTGGACAGGGTCCGCTCGGACGGAGCGTTCTCCTGGTGGAGGGTGGACACGGTGTGCCTCTTCCCGGGCACGCCGGCACGGCAGACCGGCCGGCGTGCCCTGTGACGTCGGGTCGGGGCGGGCGCGGGCGGCAGGAGGTGCCGCCCGCACGCGCGGGTGAAGGGGTGAAGGGGAGCCGGGGGCGGGCCGGCTCAGCCGGTCCCGGTCATCGCGTCCGACCGGGGCGGGGTCTGCTCGCCGGCGGGGGTGCGGGG
>NZ_MUND01001008.1 GCF_002154375.1 Streptomyces glaucescens
TCACCGGCCTTCGCGGCGGCCTGCTCCTTGACCTCGGACGCCTTGACCGAAGCCTGTTCCCTGGCCTGCGAGGCCTTGACCGCCGCCTGTTCCTTGACCTCCGCGGCCTTGACCGCCGCCTGTTCCTTGACCTGCGAGGCCTTCTCCTGGGCGCGTGCCCTGACGTCGCCCTTGGCTGCCAGCGCCTCGACCGTCTCCCCGAGCTCGGCGCGGGTCCGCTCCACGTGTTCGCGCAGCTCCTGCGGGCTGGAGGCGGGCTTGTCCTCGTGCGGCGGCTGGGTCATCGGTGCGCGCTCCCCTTGATCTCGGCCACATCGGCCTTCACGTTCTCGATCGTCTGTTCGGGCATGGGTGGTGCGGCCCGGTCGACCTGCTTCTTGCCGCTGAGAGCCATCACCGCGGCGATCACACCCAGCACCACGGTGACGATCAGCGCGGCCGCCCACACGGGCAACGGCACCGCCAGAGCCGCGATCACCGTGGCGACCAAGGCCTGCAGCATCAGGAAGCCGACGACGCCGGCCCCGCCGAACAGTCCGCCTCCCTTGCCGTAGCGCTTGCCCTTCTCCTTCATCTCGGCCTGCGCCAAGCGCAATTCGCCGCGTACCAGCTCCGTCAGCTGCTGTGACGCCCGCTGGACCAGTTCGCTCACCGGCTCCTGGCCAGGCTCGTGCGCCCCGGGGCGGGGAGCGGTGCGGTGCGACTGCGTACTCGACACGGCGATCACCTCCCATCCGGCTCGTTCCACGTGACGGATCCGCGAGTACCCCGAATGACCGACTTCAGGACCACCGATCCTGCGTCCGGCGGTCAGCGTCCCGCCAGCTGGTCGGCCAGGCGACGCGCCTGGGTCAGCAGAGTGCCGTAGGTCGCCAGCGCGTCGGGGTCGTCGGGCACGGCGCGCGGCAGCCTCCGGCGCAGGTCGTCCAGCGTGCGTCCGAGGTCCTCGACCACCTCGCGCAGCTCCCGGTCCGCCTGCCGGTCCCGGCCGCCCGGCGCGAACCGGCTCGTGGTGTAGAGCCGGATGGCATGGGCGCTGTTGCGCAGGAAGGCCGCGTACGGCTCGGTGATGTGCGGTCCCGGCCGGGGCTCCTCGCGGTCGTCGACACAGGCCTCCAGCACCGCCCGGGTCACTCCCGCGGTGTGCACGGCCACGTAGTCGAGGACGGTGACGGCGTCGTCGTAGTCCTGGCCAGGGGCCGAGACCGCGCGGCTGCGGCCCCGCGGATTGACGCGCAGGCTCTCCCGGCTCCAGCCCACCGAGGCGCGGGCCTGCTCCACCAGCCGGCCCAGCCGCAGCGCCCGCTCGTGCAGCGAGCCGGCCGCGTCGGCATCCCACTCGGCGGAGGCGAGCTTGTCGGCGACCGCCTCGAGGATCCGTTCCGCCTCACCGGCCGCGTCCTCCAGCGCCGCGCGGGTGCTGCGCAGGTACACCGGCGGCCGGACCAGCGCGTTGACCGTGATGCCGACCAGGGCGCCGAAAACCGCCTCCGCGATCCGGGCCGCCGACCCGGCGACGGTGACCGGCTGGAAGGTCAGCACGAACAGGGCGCCGGTGGCGGCGTAGATCCCCTGCCTGCCCAGCCGCCGCCAGTTGCCCAGCAGCACGGCCGCGGGCAGCACCAGCGCCATCGCCGCCATCGTGGAGTCCAGCAGCAGCGCGGCGGCGGTGGCCAGGACCGTTCCGGTGGCGATGGCCGCCAGCTGCTGGAGGCCGTGTGCGATGGACCGGTACACCGTGGACTCGACCAGGACGATCGCCACCCACGGCGCGACGAACGCCATGGGCGCCTGGAGCCACCAGCCCGCCACCGCCCAGGCCAGCCACGCGGCCAGCGCGGCCTTGCCGGCCTGCACCGCCAGATCCCGTTCGCGGCCCGGCTCCGCCCAGGCCCGGTGCATCGTCTCCCGTGCCGTCCGGGCCTGGTGCCGGACTGTCTCCCCTGCCCGTCGTATCGCCTGCATGACAGGCCAGGTGCCACCTCAGCCCGGATGAATGCAGTCGGATTCGCCACTACCCCGGTGAGCGGAGCGCGGTGACGGCGTCGGCTAGGGTGCGGCGGCAGAAGGCCAGGTGGTCGGGGCCGTAGCCGCGCGGGCCGCATTCCACGACCAGCAGCAGGCCCAGGTAGAGGCGGTACAGCGCCAGGCGGTGCTGGAAGGACGGAGTGAAGTCGAGCACACCACCGGCCTCGGTGTACCCGGCGACGAGGTCGCTGTCCGGGCCGGTGTCGCCGCCGAAGGCGAGGGAGACCAGCTCGGCGGCCGGGTCCCCCCAGAACGCCCGCTCGTGGTCGATGAGCCCGGTGATCCGGGCGGGCGTCCTGCCGGTGCCGGGTTCGACGAAGATGTTGCCCGGCCACAGGTCGAAGTGGACCAGCCGGGGCTCGGCGACCTCGGCGAGCGCGTCCTCACCCGCGGCCACCAGCGCCCGGATGCCGGCGGGCGGCTCCCCGAGCGGGGACCGCCAGCGCTCGGCGTCGTCGAGGAGCGCGTCCACCATGGCGGTGAACGCCGTCGGCCAGTCGTCGGCGGACAGCGCGGAGGCGGCGGCCGGGTAGCCGAACCGGCCGTCCTCGGGGGCGAGGGTGTGCAGGCGCGCGGTGATCGCGCCGAGGTCGTGGCGCAGTGCCGCCTCGGTGGCGGGTGTCAGCCGGTCCGCCGCCTTGTCCCAGCCCGTGCCGTCCAGGAGGGAGACGACCAGGAACTCCTCTCCGGCGTGCAGCAGGGCAGGTGTGGGCACGCTGCCGCCGGGCAGGCTCGCGAGGCGCCGGTAGACCATGGCCTCCGTCGCCATGATGCCCAGCTCGTACCGCAGGACCGCGGCGTCGGCGGGCGGGGCCAGTTTCACCACGGCCGGTCTGCCGTCGTCGAGTACGACGCGGTAGGCGGTGTTGAACCAGCCGTCGGCCAGCTCACCCTCCAGGCGGCACCCCGTACCGGTGGAGGCCCGCAGCAGCGCGTCCAGCTCGTCGGGGGACATGCGGCGCTTGGTCAGGCTCTGCACGGGACTCGCCTTCGGGAGGGGGTGAGCGCTCCTACGCCTTTGGGAGCGCTCCCATGATGCCGATCGCCACCCCCGACGTCCAGAGGATGTGGCCCAGCTCCTGCGGCGGTCTCTCCGACTTGTCTCCGGGACCCGTACACCGTCGGCGATACTGATCACCGTCGACACGGACAACACAGCTGGAAGCGCAAGCCGTCACATCACCCGGCACGACCCGAGAAAGCAGACCCCCTTGTTCCAGGAGACCCCGATCTACAGCCGCCTCGTCGCCGAGCGGGGCGACATCCCCACCCAGGTGAGGGGCGAGGCCGACCGCATACTCCGCGAGCTGGAATCCGTGATGCGCGTCGCTCCCGGCGGCCCGTTGTCCGGCCTGCCCGCCCAGCAGCACTTTCCCCGGGCACGCTGACCGCCCGCCCGTTCGACCACCGGAGCACCGGGCACACGAGCGCCGGGGCAGCCGGCCCGGCGCTCGTGTGCCCGGT
>NZ_MUND01001009.1 GCF_002154375.1 Streptomyces glaucescens
CTCCACGGGGACTTGGGGACGTGGGGGCGGTTTGCCGGGCACGGTGGTACGTCCACGGCACCATCACCCCCGGCCCGCCACCAGCGCTCCGGGCCGTCCGGGTGATCAACTCCGCCGCCGCCGGGGAAAACCGCTGGCGTGCCGCGCCCGCCCGCCGCTAGCGTCACGGTCATGCAGCGCGCCCACGTGTCCCGCACGACGACGCCGGAGAGTGTCCCGGCGCGCTGACAGCTGAGCAGATGTCCGAAGCCCCGGGGCGAGCGCCCCGGGGCTTTCGTCGTGCGGCGCTCGCCCTCCGAACCGGAGGAGGACCCCCATGACCACCGCTGCCGACCACCGACGCCTCGGCCGTGAGCTGGGCATCTTCGACACCGACCCGCTGATGGGCGCCGGACTGCCGTACTGGCTGCCCGCCGGGGCCGTCGTCCGGCACACCCTGGAGGAGTACGTCCGGGACGCCGAGCGGGCCGCCGGATACCGGCACGTGTACTCGCCGGTGCTCGGGAAACGGGAGCTGTACGAGATCTCCGGGCACTGGGACCACTACAGCGAGGACATGTTCCCGCCCATGGAGCTGGGCTCGGAGCAGGTCGTGCTGCGGCCCAGCCTCTGCCCCCACCACGCCCTCATCTACCGCTCCCGCTCCCACAGCTACCGCGAACTCCCGCTCCGCATCGCCGAGCTGGGCGGCATGTACCGCTCCGAGCCGTCCGGCGTCCTCGGCGGACTGACCCGCGTCCGGGCCATCCAGCTCAACGACGCCCACATCTTCTGCACCCTCGACCAGGCGGTGGAGGAGGCCGGCGCGGCCCTCGCCCTGATCCGCCGCGCCTACGCCGACCTCGGCATCCGCGCCGCCCGCCACCGGCTCTCCCTGCCCGGCGAGGGCGGCAAGTACGTCGCCGGACCGGAGCTGTGGCGGCGGGCGACCGGGCTGCTCAGGGAGGTGCTGGACGCGTCCGGGGTCGCGTACGAGGCGGTCGAGGGCGAAGCCGCGTTCTACGGCCCGAAGATCGACGTCCAGGTGGTGGACGGCGCCGGCCGCGAGTCCACCCTGTCCACCGTCCAGATCGACTTCCACCAGCCGGAGCGCTTCGACCTGCACTACACCGGCCCCGACGGCGCCCGGCACCGGCCCGTCATGGTGCACCGCAGCATCATCGGCAGCGTGGAACGGGCCGTCGCCCACCTGATGGAGGAGCACGGCGGGGCCTTCCCGGTCTGGCTCGCGCCCGTGCAGCTGGTGGTGCTGCCGGTGTCGAAGGCGCAGGAGGACCGCGCGCGGGAGATCGTGGCAGAGGCCCTGCGCCACGGCCTGCGGGCCGAGCTGAGCGGGCCGGAGGACGGCAGTCTCGGGGCGCGGATCCGCGCGTCGAGGCTCGTGCCGTACCAGGCGGTGATCGGCGAGCGGGAGGCCGGCGGCGCCCTCGCCGCCGTGCGGCTGCGCGACGGGCGGCGGCCCGGCACCCTGCCCGTGGCCGAACTGCTGCGGCGCGTCCGTGAACGGGTCGCCGCGCGCGGTGCCGGGCTGTGGGAAGCG
>NZ_MUND01001010.1 GCF_002154375.1 Streptomyces glaucescens
GGCACCGCTCGACCATGGACTGAGCTCTCCCGTACGTGAAGCGCTCCTGGTCGCCGGATGGCGGCCAGGACGGCGGGTGGACATCTCGGACACCGTGGAACGGCTCACTCGCTCTGGGTATGCGATTCATGGGCGGTTTACCTCTTTCGTGCAGGAATTCACGGGCTTGCGGATCGAGCCGGCCTTGGCCGCCGGGCCGAACTTCATGAATGACGAGCCCTACTGGATCACCCCCAACCGGGGAGTCCGGTACCTGGATGAGGCGCTCCTGCTGAAGGACGTGTTCGGCGAGGACCACAACCCGGTGGGCTGGTGGTTGAGCAGCAGCCACGTGTTCATGGGCGTGAGCGGCAAGGTCAGGGCCTACCTGGACGGCCTCGTCTGGGAACTGGGTGAAACCCCCGTCGACGCACTGGAATTCGCTGTGCGGCCGACCCGCCCGCTCGTGTGCGCGTGGTCCGCTCCGGGGCGAAGGCCATGGCCGAACCCGTAGTGTCAGGCGGATGAGTGAGCCGTCGTTGCTGGACCGTCTCCAGCGGTACTACGCCGCCGTGCCGTTGCTGTTCGCCGGGGCCGAGGAGTTCGGGTCGCTGCGGCTGTTCGTGCGGAAGGAGGCGGGGGCTCCCTACTACGGCGGGCCCGCGCACGCCCAGCCGGCCGGGGACGGCGAGGTGACCGCCGAGGACGTCGTACGCGTCCGGGCTCGGCAGCGGGAGCTGGGGGTGCCGGAGGCGTTCGAGTGGCTGGCCGAGGCGGCGCCGGGGATGCGGAAGGTCGTCGAGGGGGCCGGACTGCCGGTCGCCGAGCGGCCGTTGATGGTGCTCGACGGGGAGCCCGCGTCGGTCACCCTCCCGGACGGGGTCTCGCTGCGGGTGGTCGGGGACGACGATCCGCTGCTGCCCGCCGTGCTGGCCGTGCCCCGGCTGGCCTTCGGGGAGGCGGATTCCACCGGCCGGGACGCACTGGCGCGCGCGGCGGCGGAGGTCGTGGCGGACGGGACCCTGGACGCGGTCCGGCCCACGCTGCGGGACGGGCGCAAGGTGCTGGTCGCGGCGGTCGGGCCGGAGGGGGT
>NZ_MUND01001011.1 GCF_002154375.1 Streptomyces glaucescens
CGGCCTTGTTGGTGAAGGTGATCGCGAGGATCTGGCCCGGGTGGGCGCCCCGCTCGGCCAGCAGGTAGGCGATGCGGTGGGTGAGCACGCGGGTCTTGCCGGAGCCGGCGCCGGCCACGATGAGCAGGGGGGAGCCGGAGTGGACGACGGCTGCGCGCTGGTTCTCGTTCAACCCCTCCAGGAGAGCGGCCGAGTCCACCGCGGGGCGGGGTGCGCCGTCGCGGTAGTACTCCTCCCGGTCCGGGGGCAGGTCGAACTTCCCGCCGAACAGATCGTCCGGAATCGACTCCGGCACGTGATCGTCCTCGGGCGGCGGCGGGGGCTCCTCCGCGTGGGCCCGCGGGGCCTGGAGATCCGCCAGGAAGCTGTCGTCAAAGAGGCTGCTCATCGCTCTCCGAGTCTAGGGGGCCCCACTGACAACCGAGGGCCGCCCGGAGAACATCACAGTCGCCAGGGCTTCGGCGGGCACAAGGGAACCGGGCCCCTCACCCGCCGCGCTCGGCCCGCTACGCCGCAGGTCGGCCACGCCCCGCTCAGGTTCGGCGACGGCGAGCGACACCGCTCGAAAGGTCACGAAAATGTATCGGGCATATCACCCACCAACCTTCACACGAGCCACACGAGTTGGCTACCGTGCCGGGCAGGCCGCACGACCCCCACCGGCGAACGTCGCCGGGCCGCGCGGCCTCCGCCGAGTCCGGCGCCCCCACGGCGGCCGGAGCCGGGGACCCAACCGACTCTGGGGTGAATCGGACCCTCCCTTCCCCGGGAGGACCGTAGGGCAACCCTTCCTACCCACC
>NZ_MUND01001012.1 GCF_002154375.1 Streptomyces glaucescens
GTCCACCCGCCACCAGTCCGGCCGGCAGACGACGCCCCTGCCCCGCCCCACCTGGCGAGCCTCGACGAACTCGGGGGGTCCGCCGGCCGGCCGGACTGGTGGCGGGTGGACGGCACCCCGTTCGGCGCGGGGGAGGCGGTGCCGGGGTTCGTCGGCGGCGTGGAGATCCCGGAGCTGCTGAAGGCGCCGCCGGCGGACGAACCCGTGGCGGAGAAACGGCCGGCGCCCGTCGAGACCGACGCCGAGGAGGCCGAGCAGGAGGCTCCGCGGCGCCGCTTCCTGCCGTCCACCGGCCGGTGGAACAACCCGCTCCTGCTGCTCGCCGCCGCCCTCCTGGTCGCCGGCGCGGCCCTCGGCCACCTCCTCGTCCTCGCCCTGGGGTGGCTCATCGTCTACCTCTCGCGCCGCCTCACCCAGGCCGAGATCAAGTGGGCGGTCGTGGTCCTCCCCGCGCTGGCGGTCGCGGGCGGCTTCACCTGGCTGTGGGGCCGCACGGAGGGCCGCTGGGGGGAGCCGATCGCGCAGGGCGAGATGAGCGCGGCGATCGGCGAGACCTGGCCCTGGGTCCTGCGGGGCGCGGCCCTCGCCTCGGCGGTGTTCCTGGTCTGGCGCTCCCAGCGCCAGCGCTGAGGCCTGTCCGGCCGGTTCCCGCCCGCCCCCCGGGCGGACGGCGGGCGGATGTGCCGGACACGCCCTGGGC
>NZ_MUND01001013.1 GCF_002154375.1 Streptomyces glaucescens
GCCGTCCGGGGAGAAGGCGAGGGAGGTGATGTCGTCGCCTGCGGTGGTGAGGCCTGCGCCGAGGGGCTGGCGGGAGGGCACGTCCCACATTCTCAGTGTGCCAGCGGTTCCGGCGGCCACCAGGACGGAGCCGTCCGGGGAGAAGGCCAGCGCGGTGGTCGTCGCCTCCCCGGTTACGGCCCCGTTCACAGGGATTCCGCCGGACAGGACGCCCAGCGAGGTGCCCCGCCGTACGTCCCACAGGGTGATGCGCTCGTTCGCCTCGACCAGTGCCACGGTGTCACCGTCCGGACTGAACGCGGCCACGCCGTAGGTGTCAAGTGTTACCTTCTTCGCGGGCCGTCCGACCGTGGGGAACAGTGTCCCGTCGTCGTGGAGGAGCATGCGGCCGTCCGGGGAAATCACACTGACGGTGCCGTACGAACCAGAGGACGCCGGCTTGCCCGGCCGGGTGACGCGGCGCAGCCTGCTGCCGTCCTCGGCGTTCCACACCGTCAAAGCCAGCCCCGTGCCGTCGGATGTCGTCAGCTCGCTGCCGTCCGGACTCAGTGTGAAGGTCCAAAAATCTTCGGCAGGCACTCGCATCGTGGATAGCCGGCGGTGCTGGGCCGTGTCCCAGACCGTGACGTGGGACAGGTTCATCTCTTCCTCGCTCGGCGCCCAGCTGAAGGCCAGGCGGCGCCCGTCCGCGCTCAGCGACAGGCTCGGTGTGTCCCAGAGATCGTTTTCCCGGGCCACCGGTACGCCGGGTACCTCGGAACGCAGCCGTCCGGTCCGGGTGTCGTACAGGGCGAGGTGCCCGCTCTTCCCGGCTCGCTCTCTCAGGACGGCCAGGGTGCTGCCGTCGGCGCTGAGCACAGCGGCACCGGCCTCTTTCCGTTGCCACGAGGGGCGCACCACCCGGCTGATGTCGAGGGTGCGGACGACGCCGGTGTCGCGTGTGCTCCTCACGACGTAGCGGAGCATGCCGGCCCGGACGTCGAGAGCGAGTTGCTCCGGTACGTGGTCGGTCAGCTCGTGACGCAAGACGGGTTCGTGCGGCCGGTCAGTGCGCCACAGAAGGATCGCGCCGTCGCTCATGCTCGTGACGAACCGTCCGTCCTCGCTCAGCGCGTATCGGTCCATGCCTGCG
>NZ_MUND01001014.1 GCF_002154375.1 Streptomyces glaucescens
CCGCCGGGGCCAGCGGTTCTCATCACGGTCCCCCTCGCAGTCTGGTGCGGCACCCGGATGTGCCGGATGTGCCCCCGCCACCCTGCGACAGGCCGCGCGCGGCGCGGCAGGGCGGCGGGGCCACACCCGGGGGAAGGGCGTGGTGCGCTTTCGGGCAACACCCGTTCCCGGACTGGCCGGCCCGGCACGTCAGATCAGCCCGTTGCGCAGCGCGTAGCCGACCGCGTGGGCCCGGTTGCGCAGTTGCAGCCGCGTGATGATCTCGTGCAGCACGTTCTTGACGGTCCGCTCGGAGTACGCGGTCTTGCGGGCGATCTCCGCGGTGTCCAGGCCCTCCGACACCATGCGCAGCATGTCCGCCTCTCGCGTGGTCAGCGTGGACAGGGACATGCCCCGCGAGTCGAGCGCCGAGCGCTGGAGGCTGCCCACATGGGTGAGCAGCTTGCCGAGCAGGTCACCGGGCAGCACGCCCTCGCCGTTGGCTATCGCCAGCACCAGGCGCAGGAGTTGGTCCTGGTCGGCTTCGGCGCGCCGCAGCACCGCCGCCACACCGCACTCGATGACGCGTTGCAGCGAGCCGGAACCGAGGGTGGCGACCACCAGACCGGTGCGGGTGTCGGTGTTGTGCCGCAGCCGGTGCAGCAGGGCCGCCACGTCGTCGTCGACCTGGTCCACGACCACCAGTGACACCTCCGCCCGCTCGACATGGGTGTCGGCGAGCAGATCGATCTCGGGGCGCTGACGCAACTGCTGGACGACGCCCAGCCGCAGGACCGGGTCGGCGGCGTAGACGGCCACGGTCACTCGCTCGGGGCGTTCGGAACGGGAGGTCCTGTGCATGGGCCAGGCCGGGGTGGGCACATGTGAGGTGGTGGCGGACATGGCCGGTCCGGTTTTCTCTTGGGTGGGCATGACGGCTTACCTGTCTGATGGGATGCGTAACGGGGCCGGGCAGGAGCGGGAGAAAGCGGGAGGCGGGGGAAGCAGGGG
>NZ_MUND01000102.1 GCF_002154375.1 Streptomyces glaucescens
GCCCCGCCGGCCATCGCCCCGCCGGCCATCGCCCCGGCGGCCACCGCGCAGCCGGCCCAGCCGTCGACACCGCCCGCCCCGCCCCGCGCGCCCAAGCCCGAGGGCGTCGTCTGGGACGAGCAGGACCTCCTGGAGTTCGCCACCGGCAAGATCGGCAACGTCTTCGGCCCGCGGTACGCCCGCATCGACGGCTACGCCCGCCGCGTGCGGCTGCCCGCACCGCCGTACCTCTTCGCCACCCGGGTGACGCAACTCGACGCCGAACCCGGCGAGTTCCGGCCCAGCTTCATCCGCACCGAGTACGACGTCCCCGAGGACGCCTGGTACGCGGTCGACGGCCAGGTGCCGCCCGCCGTCACCATCGAGGCGGGCCAGTGCGACCTGCTGCTGATCAGCTATCTCGGCGCGGACTTCACCAACCGGGGCCGGCGGGTGTACCGCCTGCTCGACAGCACCCTCAGCTTCGTCGGCGACCTGCCCCGCACCGGGCAGACCCTGCGCTACGACATCTGGATCGACCAGTTCGTCCGCCAGGGCGACACCCTGCTGTTCTTCTTCCACTACGACTGCTACGCCGACGGCGAGCTGATCCTGAAGCTCACCAACGCCTGCGCGGGCTTCTTCACCGACGAGGAACTGGAGGCCAGCCCCGGCCTGGTGCAGGGGCGCGCGGCCCGCGCCCAGGCCCCGGCGGAGAAGCGGAGCTTCAAACCGCCGGCCCGCACCGAGCGCACCTCGCTGACCACCACCGACCTGGACGCCCTCGCCGAGGGCCGGATCGCGGACGTCTTCGGCGAGGGCCACCGCCAGCCGCCCGGCTGCAACCCCTCCCTGCGGCTGCCCGACGGGCGGCTGCGGATGGCGGACGAGGTGACCGTCCTCGACCGCACCGGCGGCCGGCACGGCCTCGGCCGGATCGAGGCGGTCAAGCGGCTCGACCCCGACGGCTGGTACTTCACCAGCCACTTCCCGGACGACCCGGTCCTCGCCGGCTCGCTCGTCGCGGAGGGCGCGGTGCAGCTGCTGGAGGTGTACGCGCTCTCCCTCGGCCTGCACCTCACCCTTCCCGACGCCCGCTTCCAGCCGGTGCCGGACCTGACCACCGAGGTGAAGGTGCGCGGCCAGATCACCCCGCGCACCGAACGTGTCGAGTACCGCATCGACATCACCGAGCTGACCCTGCTGCCCCGGCCGGCGCTCGTCGCCGACGTGGTCGTGCTGCGTGACGGCACCCCGTCGATCAGCGTCACCGGGCTCGGCATCCGGCTGCGGGAGAAGCCGGGCACGCCGTACCGGCCGGAGGCCGGGGGAGAGGTCCCGCACTTCCTGGGCCGGCTCTCCCCGGCCACCGGAGAGCCCGCGCTGCTGAACGAGTTCCACATGGCGCACGCCGCGAAGGGCGACCTGGCCGTGGCGATGGGCCCCGAGTTCGAGATCTACGCGAACAGCAGGGCGCCGTACATCCCCAACGGCGACTTCCTCTTCGTCGACCGGGTGATGCGCCTCGACGGCACCCGCGGCACGCTGCGGCGCGGCGCGGTCATGGTCACCGAGTACGACGTGCCGGAGGACGCCTGGTACTACGCCGACAACGGGCATCCGTACATGCCGAACTGCGTCTACATGGAGTCCAGCCTCCAGGCGGCGATCCTCCTCGGTTACTACCTGGGCGCCACCCTGCCCTTCCCGGAGGAGCGGTTCAGCATCCGCAACCTCGACGGCCGCGCCACCCTGCTGAAGGACCTCGACCTGCGGGGCAGGACCGTCCAGCACCGCTCCACGCTGCTGTCCAGCGACCGGATGCCGGGCTCCATCCTGCAGAACTTCGCCTACGAACTCTCCTGCGACGGCGAGGTCTTCTACACCGGCGAGTCGCTGTTCGGCTACTTCAACGAGAAGGCGCTCGCCCGCCAGGTCGGCCTCGACAAGGGGCAGTCCGTGCCACCGTGGCTGGACGCCCGGCCCGCACGGCCGCCGGGCACCCGCCGGATCGACCTGCCCGCCTTCCGGGAGCGCACCGCGGGCACCGCGCCCCGCCCGGCCGGCGGTCATCTCGACCTCGTCGAGTGGCTGGACGTGCTGCCCGGCGGTGGCGAGCACGGGCAGGGCTACCTGCGCGGGCACCGCACCATCCGCCCCGACGAGTGGTACTTCTCCTGCCACTTCCACCGCGACCCGGTGATGCCCGGCTCGCTCGGCGTGGAAGCACTGCTGCAAGGGCTCCAGGTGTACGCCGTCGGGACGGGACTGACCGAGGGCCTGCGCAACCCGCGCTTCGCGCTGCTGCGCGGCACGGAGACGACCTGGTCCTACCGCGGCCAGATCCTGCGCGACGACCCCGACATGGAGTTCGACGTGCACATCAAGGAGATCCGCCGTGAGCCCGGCCGGATCGTGATCACCGGCGACGGCCACGTGTGGAAGTCGGACCTGCGCATCTACCGCCTCGGTGACCTGGGCATCGAGATCCACCACGACTAGCCGCCCCAGCCCCGGAGGAGACACCTCATGAGCACCGAGCAGCCGCGGCCGCGCTGGAGCGGACCCGTGGCCCCCGCGGTCGGCGACAGCGGGATCCGCGAGGCACTGACCAGCCTCGACGAACCCGTGTACATCCTGCGCGGCCCCCACGGCCTGGGCGCCGCCGCCGGTGGCGCCGTCGGTCCGGACGGGGAGCACGAGGTGGTCGCCGCCGTGCCGCCGCTGGGCCCCGAACGCCTGGGCAGCGCCGCCTTCCTGCGCGCCCACGGGGTGCGGCAGGCGTACATGAGCGGCGCCATGGCGGGCGGCATTGCCTCCGCCGACCTCGTCATCGCCCTCGCACGGGCCGGCTACCTCGCCTCCTACGGCGCCGCCGGCCTGCTCCCGGAGACGGTGGAGAAGGCCCTGCGGCGGTTCGCCGCCGAGATCCCCGGGCTGCCGTACGCCTGCAACCTGATCCACAGTCCCAGCGAGGAGCGCCTGGAGCGCACCGCCGTCGACCTGTACCTGCGCCACCGGGTGCGGTGCGTGGAGGCGTCGGCGTTCCTCGGCCTCACCCCGCACATCGTGCGCTACCGGCTCGCCGGGCTGCGCGCGGGCGGCCGGCACGGGGTGCTCGCGGAGAACCGGGTGATCGCCAAGGTGTCGCGCACCGAGATCGCCGAGCTGTTCATGCGGCCCGCGCCGGAGCCGATGGTGCGCGCCCTGCTCGCCGAGGGGGCGATCGACGAGGAACAGGCGCGGCTCGCCGCACGGGTGCCGCTCGCCGACGACATCACCGTGGAGGCCGACTCCGGCGGCCACACCGACCGCCGCCCGCTGCCCGCCCAGCTGCCGGTGCTCCTGCGCCGGCGCAACGCGCTGATGGGGGAGCTGGACTGGCCGGAGCGGATCCGGGTGGGCGCGGCGGGCGGCATCGGCACCCCGGAGGCGGCCTGGTCCGCGTTCGCGATGGGCGCCGACTACGTGGTGACCGGCTCGGTCAACCAGTCCTGCGTGGAGGCGGGCACCTCCGAGCGGGTCAAGGAGATGCTGGCCCAGGCCGACCTCGCGGACTGCGAGATGGCCCCGGCGGCCGACATGTTCGAGATGGGCGTGGAACTCCAGGTGCTCAAGCGGGGCACGCTCTTCCCGATGCGGGCCCGCCAGCTCTACGAGCTGTACCGCGCCCACGACGGCATCGACGACCTCCCCGCCGACGTGCGCGCCCGACTGGAACAGCAGGTGTTCCGGCGGCCCCTGGAGGACGTCTGGACCGAGACGGCCGCCTACTTCGAGCGCCGTGACCCGGCCCAGCTGGCCCGCGCCGCAGGCCACCCCAAACGGAAGGCCGCGCTGGTCTACCGCTGGTACCTCGGCATGGCGTCCCGCTGGGCGAAGACCGGCGACGCGGACCGGGCCGTCGACTACCAGATCTGGTGCGGGCCCGCCATGGGCAGCTTCAACTCCTGGGTGCGCGGCACCTACCTGGCCGCCCCCCGCAACCGCCGGGTCGCCGACGTGGCCCGCCACCTGATGGCCGGCGCCGCCTACCACCAGCGCCTGTCCATGCTCCGCGCGGCCGGTCTCGCCCTGTCCCCGGCCCTCGCCGACTACCCCGTGC
>NZ_MUND01001015.1 GCF_002154375.1 Streptomyces glaucescens
CGGCGGTGTCGGCCCGGGAACGGCGGTGGCGACTGGGAAGATCCGGCACCATGCGACTAGTCGTACAAAATGAAAAAAGCGGGACGTATGCCGCCCGCCGTCGTCCCGCGCGCACCATCCGCCTGCGCCCGGCGCGCACCACCCGTCTCCGCGCCGGGCGCAGGCGGATGGTGCGCGCGGGACGACGGCGGGCGGCATACGTCCCGCTTTTTTCATTTTGTACGACTAGTCGCATGGTGCCGGATCTTCCCAGTCGCCACCGCCGTTCCCGGGCCGACACCGCCGCCCGCGGCACACCATCCACCGACTGGCCGACAATGAGCCGGTGAACAACCCGGTGAACGAACTGAACGCCCTGCGCACCCCCGAGGGCGGCGCCCTCCTGGACGAGGTCCGCGGCACCGACCCCGCCCGGGAACTCGCCGTCGCCACCCGGCTGCGCCGCGAGCACCCGGCCGAACTGGTGTCGGCGGCCCTCGGACAGGCGCGGCTGCGGCAGCGGGCGGTCGCCAAGTTCGGGGCCGAGGACGCCGGGCGGATGTTCTTCACCCCCAACGGGGTCGAGCAGTCGACCCGGGCGAGCGTCGCCGCGTACCGGGCGCGGCGGATGCGGGAGCTGGGCGTCACCTCCGTGGCCGATCTGTGCTGCGGGATCGGCGGGGACGCCATCGCGCTGGCCCGGGCCGGGATCCGGG
>NZ_MUND01001016.1:0-242 GCF_002154375.1 Streptomyces glaucescens
CCAGCTGCCGAAGGACAACCACCACTTGCCGTCGCTGTCGACGAAGAGGTTGGGGTCGATGGCGTTGTAGTCGCTGGACGAGTTCGAGGTGTAGACGATGCCCTGGTCCGCCCAGCTGCCCGGCTGTCCCGTGCTGGAGGTGGCGAGGCCGATGGCGGAGGTGTTGGAGCCGAACTTCGAGACGGAGTAGTACATCAGGTACTTCCCGCCCTGGTACGAGATGTCCGGCGCCCACGCCTCCG
>NZ_MUND01001016.1:275-612 GCF_002154375.1 Streptomyces glaucescens
TCGTCGGGTCGTGGACGACGGTGGACCCGGTGACGTGGCCGGGGTTGGGATACGCCGACGCCGTGGAGGGGACCAGGGCGAGGAGGGCGGCGGCCGGGATGGCCAGGAGGGTGGCGCGGGTGCGGCTCATGTGGGGGTGCTCCCGTTCTTCTTTCGATATTTCGAACGTCGATCGCCACTGCGAACGGGAACGTAGAATCGAACTGTTTCCGCGTCAACGGTTCACACAGAAATCCAACCCGGCAGATCGACCTCCGCCCGCACGGTCTTGCCCGGTACGCGGTCCAGCACCTCCCACCGGTCGGCCAGCGCGTCGACGAGCAGCAACCCCCGCCCG
>NZ_MUND01001017.1 GCF_002154375.1 Streptomyces glaucescens
AGCCCCTCCCGCGCGACGAGGGCGGATTCGTCCTGGACAACGGCCTGCTCCGGGTCGAGATCGACGCCCGCGGTCTCGTCGTCTCCGCCTACGACATCGAGGCCGGCCGCGAGACCGTCGCCCCCGGCCGGGCCGCGAACCTCCTCCAGCTCCACCCCGACTTCCCGAACATGTGGGACGCCTGGGACGTCGACGAGTTCTACCGCAACACCGTCACCGATCTCACCGACGCGGACGAGGTCACCGCCGGCGAGGACGGCCGCTCGGTGCGTGTCGTACGGTCCTTCGGCGCCTCCCGGGTCACCCAGGTGCTGTCCCTGGCGCCGCGCGAGCGGCGGCTGGTGCTGGACACGGAGGTCGACTGGCACGAGACGGAGAAGTTCCTCAAGCTGGCCTTCCCACTGGACCTGCGCGCCGAACGGTACGCCTCGGAGACCCAGTTCGGGCACGTCTTCCGCCCCACGCACGGCAACACGTCCTGGGACGCGGCCAAGTTCGAGGCCTGCAACCACCGCTTCGTCCACCTGGCCGAGCCCGGCTGGGGCGTCGCGCTCGTCAACGACTCGACGTACGGCCACGACGTCACCCGCACGGTCCGCACCGGC
>NZ_MUND01001018.1:0-283 GCF_002154375.1 Streptomyces glaucescens
CGCCGAGCGACCACAGGTCGGACTCGGGGCCGGGCGTGCGGCCCAGCGCCCGCTCCGGGGCGAGGAACTCCGGCGAGCCGACCACCTCGCCGGTCATGGTCAGCGCGGAGCTGCCCTCGACCATGGCGATCCCGAAGTCGGTGAGCACCACCCGGCCGTCGTTCGACAGCAGCACGTTCGCCGGCTTCACATCCCGGTGCAGCACGCCCGCCGCGTGTGCGGCCCGCAGCGCGGCCAGCACCTCCGCGCCGATGTGCGCCGCCCGCCGCGGGGTGATCGGGCC
>NZ_MUND01001018.1:303-3796 GCF_002154375.1 Streptomyces glaucescens
CAGCTCCATCACGATCCACGGGCGGCCCTGTTCGGTCGCCACGTCGTAGACCGTCACCACATTGCGGTTCGCGACCCGCGCGGCGGCCCACGCCTCCCGCTCCAGCCGGGCGTACATCCGCTCCACGTCGGACCCCGGCAGCCCGGCCGGGGCGCGCACCTCCTTGACGGCGACCTCGCGGCTGAGCAGTTCGTCACGGGCCCGCCACACGGTGCCCATACCGCCCTCGCCGAGGGGGGACAGCAGCCGGTAGCGATTCGCGATCAGCCGTTCACGGCCCGGTACGTCGGACACGGGCGCCCCCTCTTCGCATCCGGGCGAAATCCCTGTTTTCCACGAAAGTAGCTCACCCGAGTGCGGTTGCCGCCCCCTTGAGCACCAATCCGGCCCCCAGGGCCAGCACGACGGACGCCGACCCCAGCGGCGCGGTACGCCGCAGGGCCGCCGTCAGCCGGCCGGCGGGCCTGAGCGCCCGGGCCACGCCCGCGCCCAGCCGGAACACGGCGAACCCGGCCGCGGTGAGCGTCAGGGCGAGCCCCGCACCGTACGCGAGGACCAGCAGCAGCCCGAACCACGCCTTTCCCAGCGCCGCCGCGCCGACGAGCACGACGACGGCGGAGGGACTGGGCACGAGCCCGCCGGCGAACCCGAGGAAGAGGGTGCCGCGGAGGGAGGGGTGGTGCGGGTGCGGGTGTGTGTGCGGGCGCCGGTGGGGCTCGTCTCCGGGGTCGGTCCCGTGCCCGTGTTCGTGCGCGTGGGGATGTTCGTGCCCGTGCGCGTGGGCATGTTCGTAACCGTGCGCGTGGGCATGCTCGTGCCCGTGGGTGTGCACGTGTCCGTGCCCCCGGTTGCGCCAGGCCCGGTGTACGAGGCCCACTCCCGCCGCCGTCACCAGGGCGCCGCTCGCGATGCCCAGCCAGGCGACCACCGAGGGCGCCGCCGCGGAGCCGGCCGTGACCAGCAGGCCGAGGGCGACCACGCCGAGGGTGTGGGTGACGGTCACCGACGCGGCCAGCGGCAGGATGTCCCGCAGCCGCGCCCGGCCGCCCCGCGCCACCGCCGTCGCGGCCATCAGCGTCTTGCCGTGCCCCGGGGCGAGCGCGTGCAGCGCGCCGAGGCCCAGCGCGACGGCCAGGGCCAGGGCGGCGAAGCCGGGGGTGAGGTCATGTCGGGAGACCAGGGAGTCCAGGGCGCGGGTGAACCGGTCGGCGCCGCGCGGCAGCACGGACGCGGCGGGCGCGTCACCGTCCCGTTCCTCCCCGGCCAGGGCGGGTCCGCCGGGGCGCAGGCGGAGGGACGCCGAGGTGACGCGGGCCGGGGAGGACAGCAACTCCTCCGGGTAGCTCGTCAGTTCGCGGGACGCCGACGCCTCGGGCACGTCGGAGGCGGTGAGGGTCGTACGGTCGCCGCGGGCCGTGATCTCGCGCCAGCCGGAGCCGACGTCCGCGCTGCGGAAGCCGACGGCCGTCCGCCCGTCCCGGGGCAGCGGAGCCGTCAGCAGGCACTCCACACGGAGGGTGTCGAGGCCCGCCTGCCCCGGCCGGACCTGTCCGGAGCCGGAGACGACGGTGAGCGCGGCCTTCCGCCCGCCGACGGTGACCTCGCTGTCCCGGGCGGCCCGCGCGCAGCGCTGCCGGGCCCAGCCGTCCAGGCCCAGCCGCTCGATGTCCGGCCCGGCCTGCGCTGCCGGGATCTCGGCGAAGTCCTCGACGTGCTCGACGCGCAGGTGTCCGGGGGCGGCGACCAGCCCGTCGTACTGGTTGACGGTGAAGTTGCCCAGCGGATGCGCGCCGGCCTGCCCGGCGGACAGCAGGACGAGCGCACAGGCCGCCAGGGCGGGCGTGGCGAGGTGACGGAGTCTCACGCGGTGGCCTCCAGGCTCTTCAGCGCCGCCCGGGCCTCCCGGGCACCCCGCGGGGAGAAGCCGGGGTCGAGCTCCAGGGCCCGGGTGAGGGAGGCGCGGGCGTCCCCGTCGCGGCCCAGGGCGCGTTCGATCATGCCGCGGTGGTAGTGGAACGCGGCGTTGCGATAGCCGGTCGCGGTGGCCCGACGGGCGAGGGCGAGGGCCTGCGCGTCCCGCCCGTTGCGGTGCAGTGCCCAGGCGAGGGCGTCGGCGGTGTGCACGCTGCGGCGGCGCTCCCACTCGGCGCGGGCCGCGCGCAGCGCCGTCCGCGCGTCGCCGTGGTCGGCCGCCGCGAGGGCGGTGTCCAGATCGGGGTTGAGGCCGCCCGAGCGGGCGAGCGCCGTCCAGGCGTCGACCAGCGCGTACTGCTCGCGTGCCGCGGCCTCGTCGCCGGCCTCCTCGTACAGCTCGCCGAGCAGCACCAGCGGGCCGGGCAGCGGGGCGCGGGCCACGACCTGCCGTGCCGTCCGGATCGCCGCCGCCCGGTCGCCCCGCGCGGCCTCGGCGCGCGCCCGGCCCTCCAGCGCGGGCAGGTAGGTGTCGTCGGCGGCGAGGGCGCGGGCGTAGTGGCGCAGCGCTGCCGTGTGCTCGCCCTGGTCGGAGGCGAGCCGGCCGAGGGCGGTGGCCACGTACGCCACGTCGCCGGGCGCGGTGGCCGAACGCAGCGCCTGGGCCAGGACCCGGCGCGCGGTACGGACGTCGCCGCGCAGCTCCCGCACGTACGCGTACCGGGTGAAGACGGGCACCCCCGGCCGCCGGGTGTCGGCGAGGTCGGCGGCCCGCGCGGCCTCGGCGTAGCGGCCGAGTTCGACGAGGGCGTCGATCCGGGTGCACAGGGCCCGCTCGTTGTACGGGTTCCGCTCCAGCGCCCGGTCGGCGTCACGCAGCGCGCCGGTGAAGTCGTGCCGGGCGGCGGCCAGGGCGGCGCGGCCCGCGAGAGCCTGGTCGTCGCCGGGGCGCAGGGCCAGCGAGCGGTCCAGGGCCCGCTCGGCCTTCGGGTAGCGGGACGGGTCGCCGGTGGTCCTCGCCTGCTCCACGTACGCCACTCCGAGGGCCGCCCAGCCGCTGGGGTCCCGCGGCTGGGCACGCAGGTGGGCCTGGAGCGCGGTGACACCCGTGTCCAGGTCGCCGTGGGGGAGCAGGGCCGGGGAGACCGGCGCCGAGGACAGAGGCCGCCGCCCGGCGTCCCGGACGTCGCCGACCGCGATCGACGTTCCCGTCAGGGCGACCGCCAGCAGGGCGGCGCAGCCGGCGAGCCGGGCGGCGCGGTGCGGGCGCCGGGGCGGCCGCTCGGTGGTGTCTTCGGTCGTGCGGGGGACCATGCCTCTCCTCGTGCGGCGGCTGGACAACTGAACGGAAGGAAGAAGAAGGGGGTGGCGCGGCCCGCGCCGTGGGGGTTGGGGAGGGAGCGGGCCGCGCCGGTCCGGAGGGGGCCGTCAGTAGGCGCGGCCCCGGCCGCGGCGCCACCAGGCCAGCCCGGCGCCGATCAGCAGCACGCCCACCGCGCCCGCGCCCGCCGAGGCGGCGATGAGCGGGGTGTCGTCGTCCCCGGCGGAGCCGGCCGGGCGCAGGGCGTCCCCCAGCTGGCTG
>NZ_MUND01001019.1 GCF_002154375.1 Streptomyces glaucescens
GAGGCCCAGTGCGGTGACCAGGCCGAGCACGGCGGCCACCACTTTGCCGTGCCCCGGTCTCGACAAGCGCTTGCCAGGGGGATGCGTCATTGCGGCTCCCAACGGGCGTGACGGAGAGGGTGGGTCAGAGCGTGGTGATGCGGAACCGGGTGAACGTGGCCGCGCCCGCGTGCAGGTCGGGGTGGCCCTGACCGTCACCGGGGGCGAGTGCGAAGAGGCCCAGCAGGGCGCCGACCCAGCGCCACGGGGTGGCGGCGAAGACCTGGCCGGACGGGCGGAGGCCGTCGCCCAGGTCGTAGTGGAAGCGGCAGCGCGCGCCGGGCCGGATCTCGATGCGGAGCCTGGCCCGCCCTTCGGGCGCGAGCCGCGGACGGTCGGCGTCGCGCTCCCGCTCGGCGGTGCCCTCCGCGAACCGGTGCACCAGGTGGACCGACCCGTCGGCCCCCCGCTGCAGCCCGATCCAGGCGAAGGCGTCCCCGAGCACCGCGAGTCCGGCGCGGGCGCCGGGTTCCTCGCTGTCCAGCCGCAGTTCGGCCTCGACGGCCGAGGGGATGCCGGGCAGGCGCTGGGTGAGGATGTTCGGCAGCTCGCGCAGGTCGTGCGCGTCGGCCGAGCGGACGCAGGTGAGCCGGAGGCCGTCGCCGGAGTGCTGGGTGGCCCAGCCGTCGCGCGGGTTGGCCGTCCACTGCCACTGGCGGCCGTACCGCCCGCC
>NZ_MUND01001020.1:0-207 GCF_002154375.1 Streptomyces glaucescens
CGCCCGCGAGGTGCTGCTCGCCAAACAGCGCCGGCGCCGCGAGACCCTGCCGCCCGCCGCCAAGATCGTCGGGTACGCGCAGGACTGGACCGTGGCCTACGGCTACCGGCCCGGGCGGGCCGCCGTGTGGATGGCGGTGCTGTGGGCGGCGGGCTCCCTCGCCTTCGCGCACGCCGGGCGGCCGGACGCGGGCGGCGGCGGGTCCGC
>NZ_MUND01001020.1:278-565 GCF_002154375.1 Streptomyces glaucescens
GGCGGGCGCGACCCGGCTGCTGCGCCGGAACTGAGGGGTACGGGAGCGGCCGAAACGGCCCGGGAACGGTCCCGGCCCGCCCGCTGTGTGGGCGGGGCGGACGCCCCGGCGCCCGCGACCATTAGGCTTTGGCGCCGTGACCACCGTCCGGCTGCCGCTCTTCCCCCTGAACTCGGTGCTGTTCCCGGGACTCGTCCTCCCGCTGAACGTCTTCGAGGAGCGTTACCGCGCCATGATGCGCGCGCTGTCGAAGACCCCTGAGGACGATCCGCGCCGGTTCGCCGTCG
>NZ_MUND01001020.1:631-1048 GCF_002154375.1 Streptomyces glaucescens
CGGCCACCGTCCGGGAACGGGCCGACGGCACCTTCGAGGTGCTGGCCACCGGCACGACCCGGGTGCGGCTGCTGAGCGTGGACGCCTCCGGCCCGTACCTCACCGGTGAGCTGGAGGAGCTGCCGGAGGAGCCCGGCGACGAGGCGGGAGCGCTCGCCGAGGGCGTGCTGCGGGCGTTCCGGCAGTACCAGAAGCGCCTCGCGGGCGCGCGGGAGCGCTCACTGGCCACCGGCGGCGACCTCCCCGACGAGCCGTCCGTCGTGTCCTACCTGGTCGCGGCGGCCATGATGCTGGACATCCCCACCAAGCAGCGGCTCCTCCAGGCGCCGGACACCGCGTCCCGGCTGCGCGACGAGCTGAAACTCCTTCGCGCCGAGACGGCGATCATCCGTACGCTGCCGTCGCTGCCCGCGGCGG
>NZ_MUND01001021.1 GCF_002154375.1 Streptomyces glaucescens
GGTCCGCGCACCGGGGGCGGGGGAGCGAGGCGTTCGGGACGCTCGTAGCGGGTGATGCCCTCACGTACGCCCAGGCCCGGCCCGACGACGAGGACGCCGTGCACCTCCGGCGAGGCCAGGGCGCGCCGGGCCTGTGCCGAGCCGTCCGGGTCGGCCCCGTGCCCCACGTGCAGCCGGACCCCGTCCAGCTCCGCGAGGAGGTCCCGGAACCCGAGGGTGAGAGTCTGGAGCAGGCGCCATCCGGAGCCGCCCGGCCGGACCGGTACCGAGAAGCCGTCGTCTCGCGGGGCCAGCGGGAACTCGGCCGCGTCCACGTCGCTCGCCGCGATCAGTCGCGTGATCGCCCGGCCCAGCAGCGCGTGGGTGTCCGCGTCCCGCGGGCCGTCCGCGAACCGGAAGACGAGCCGGGCCCGGTCCGGACCGGCCGCCTCCTCCGCGAACAGGCTCTCCGGCACCTCGTCCCGTGGCAGCGGGCGCTTCTCCTGCAGCTCCTCGTCCTGCGCCAGCAGCGACGGCAGGTCCTGCTCGGTCGGGAAGGAGCCGGCCGGCAGGTCGTCCGGCTCGGTGAAGGGGCCCTCGCCGGGCGGCGTCCCGTGGTCCTCCGGCGGGCCGCCGAACTCCTCGCGCAGCTCCTGGCCCAGGGTCAGCAGTTCGGGGCTGGTGCCGCCGGAGAGTTCGTACTCCTCGAACACCTCCAGCGCCTCCTCCAGCCGGCCCTGGCGGCGCAGGGCGATCAGATACAGGCGGCGGAAGTCCTCCTGGGACGGGTGCGCACGGACCAGCTCCGCCAGGTCGGCCGCCGCGCGGGCCACCTCGTCGAGGTCCAGGTCGAGTTCGGCACGGGTGCGGTGCAGGGTGAGGCGGAGCTGGAGCAGACGGGTGCGGGCGGTGCGGGCG
>NZ_MUND01001022.1 GCF_002154375.1 Streptomyces glaucescens
GTGCGGGGCCGACAGGCGTCCGGGGGTGGCGGGCAGGGCGGTGTCGCGCCACAGGCGTTCCGGCAGGGGCTGGACGAGGGCGACCGGCATGCGGTGGGCCCAGCGGCGCAGGGTGGCGTACCAGAGGTCGGCGGCCGGGCCTTTGCGCCACTGCGGGCCCATGCAGTCGCTGAGCAGGAGGAGGACGGTGCGGCCGTCGGCGGGGGCGTGCGCGGCGTGGCCGTGCACCGTGCCGTCGGGTGCGGCGCGGTGCAGGGTGACCGTGCGAAAGACGCCGGACTGGGTGAGCGCGGTGTGCAGTTCGCGGACCAGGGGCCGCCAGACGGGCATGGTGGGGCCGGTGTCGTGGACGAGGCGCAGGGACAGCCAGCGTTCCCGGGCGGGGCGCATGACGGGGAGCCACCCGTCCGGGTCCGCGCCGAGGCGGGCGATGCGATCGGCGGTGGCACGCTCGTCCAGTTCGCGGCCGAGGGGCGCGTCGGTACGGCGTTTGAGGGGCCGCAGGGCGCGTTGCAGGCCGAGCGGGTGGCGCAGCATCGGGGGCGCGGGGGCCAGCAGAGAGGCGTACCGCGGGCCCGTACGGGGC
>NZ_MUND01001023.1 GCF_002154375.1 Streptomyces glaucescens
GACGACACCGGTGTCGTCCTGTTCCCAGCGGATCGTGGTGCTCTCGGTCATGGCAGGGGTCTCCGTAGAAGTCTGGTGGGTCCGCGGGGAGTTCACAGGCGCTCGACGACGGTGGCGATGCCCATGCCGCCGCCGACGCACAGGGTGGCCAGGCCGTAGCGCTTGTCCTGGCGCTCCAGTTCGTCGACGAGGGTGCCGAGGATCATTGCGCCGGTGGCGCCGAGCGGGTGACCGAGGGCGATGGCGCCGCCGTTGACGTTGACCTTGTCCAGGGACAGGCCCATGTCCTTCACGAAGCGCAGCACGACCGCGGCGAAGGCCTCGTTGATCTCGACGAGGTCGATGTCGTCGATGGTCAGGCCCGCCTTGGCGAGCGCCTTGCGGGTGGCCGGGGCGGGGCCGGTGAGCATGATCGTGGGCTCGGATCCGGAGACGGCGGCGGAGACGATCCGCGCGCGCGGGGTGAGGCCGTAGCGCTCGCCGACCTCCTTGGAGCCGATGGCGACGAGGGCGGCGCCGTCCACGATGCCGGAGGAGTTGCCCGCGTGGTGGACGTGGTCGATCTTCTCCACCCAGTGGTACTTCTGCAGCGCCACCGCGTCGAAGCCGCCCAGGTCGCCGATGTCCGCGAAGGACGGCTTGAGCTTGGCGAGGGAGTCGGCGGTGGTGCCGGGCCGGAGGTGCTCGTCGTGGTCGAGGACGACCAGGCCGCTGCGGTCCTTCACGGGGATGACGGACCGCTCGAAGCGGCCCTCCTTCCAGGCGGTGGCCGCCCGCTCCTGGGAGAGGGCCGCGTATTCGTCGACGTCACGGCGGGAGAAGCCCTCGATGGTGGCGATGAGGTCGGCGCCGATGCCCTGCGGCACGAAGTTGACCGCGAGGTTGGTCATCGGGTCGTTGAACCAGGCGCCGCCGTCGGAGGCCATCGGCACCCGGGACATCGACTCGACACCGCCGGCCAGGACCAGGTCCTCCCAGCCCGAACGGACCTTGGCGGCGGCCAGGTTGACCGCTTCCAGGCCGGAGGCACAGAAGCGGTTCTCCTGCACTCCGGCGACCGTGTCGGGCAGGCCCGCGGCGATCGCGGCGATCCGGGCGATGTCGGAGCCCTGATCACCGACCGGGCCGACGACGCCGAGGACGATGTCGTCGACGGCCGCCGGGTCCAGCCCGGGGAAGCGGGCGCGGATCTCGTGGATGAGCCCGACGACCAGGTCGATGGGCTTCGTGCCGTGCAGGGCTCCGTTCGCCTTGCCGCGGCCGCGCGGGGTGCGGATCGCGTCGTACACGTACGCTTCGGTGCTCACGAGGAGGCCTTTCGCTGAGGGTTCGGGGGCTCGGAGGCCGTCGGCGGGGAGGGGTCCCGGGGTCCTCGGGCCGCCGGCGGGTACGGCTGCGGGGGGTCGGCCCCGGCCGGCGGGGAGAGAAGCCCGGGTATGTCCCAGTCGCGGGCCACGGTGCCGGTGTCGGCGCCCGGCCGGGCCGGGCCGGTGCGGACCGCCGTGGGGGTCGCGGAGAAGCGGGGGGCGGGTGCGGGCTGGGTGATGCCGCCGTGGCCGGTGAAGGTCGCGCGGGCGGCGAGGTGCGGGTGGTGCGGCGCTTCGCGCAGGGACAGGACGGGGGCCACGCATGCGTCCGTGCCCTCGAAGACGGCCGTCCACTCGTCCCGGGTACGGGCCTTGAAGCGGGCGGCGATCGCCTCGCGCAGCTCCGGCCAGCGGGCGAGGTCGTCGCGGGC
>NZ_MUND01001024.1 GCF_002154375.1 Streptomyces glaucescens
GGGGAACTCGCCGGTGTCGAGGGCGGCCTGACGGTCGTTCCGCTGTCCGTGACGCTGGTCGGCGCACTGGTGTTCGCCGCCGGCTTTCTGTGGCCGCTGCGGCACCGGGCGGTGGCCGGCGCAGGTGAACTGGCCGGCTGGGCCGCGCGGATCGCCGTGCTGTGGCTGGCGGCGCTGGTCGCACTGGCCCTCACCGCCCGGCACACCTTCAGCCTCTCCCTCGGCGACAGCGCGGTCAGTGACCTCGCCGGCCTCTTCGGCATCGATCCGGAAGTCGGCTTCACCACCGATGTGCCGCTCACCCTGGTCTTCGGGGTGCTGTGGCTGGCCGGGGTGCTGGTGCTGGCCCTGCTGTGCTCGCGCGGGGCCCCGCTGCCGGGGCGGCTGCTGCGGTTCCAGGAGTCGGTGCGCCCGGCGGCGTACGCGATGGTCGTCCTGCTGCTGGCCCATGTGCTGCTGGGTGTCGTCATCGGGCTGGTGGTGGCGGTGACGCGCGGGCACGGCGCGGAGACGCTGGCGGTGATTCTGCTGGGAACGCCGAATCTCGTGTGGCTGGCGCTCACCCTCGGGCTCGGCACCACCTGGGACGGCCATGTGGAGGGGCCGTTCGGCCTGCCGATGCCGCAGGTACTGGACCAGGTGATGCGGTCCGCGGATGTGAGCACCGTCAATCTGGGCACGCTCGCCGACTACGACGGCCGGGTGTGGTGGCTGGTGGCCGTCGAGGCGGTGCTGCTGCTGGCGGCGGCCTTCGTGATGGCGGTCCGCTCGCCGGCCCGCGTCCATCTGTGGCAGCACGCGGCGCACATGGCGGTGGCGCTCGCCCTCACGGTCCTCATGATCTGCCTGGTCGGCCGGATCTCCGCCGCCTTCGGCCTGTCCGTGCTGGGCATCGGCGATCTGGGCGGCGGACTGTCCGGGGAGCTGTTCCTGCGCCCCCGGATCTGGGGAGCGCTGGGCCTCGCCCTGCTGTGGGGGCTGGTGACCGGCTTCCTCGGTGCCCTCCTCGCCCTGCGGGTCCGCCGCACCGGAGAGGTGCCGGAGCAAGCCGAGGCCGGGCCTGCCTAGGGGGTGTCGTCAAA
>NZ_MUND01000103.1 GCF_002154375.1 Streptomyces glaucescens
GGTGTCGGGCGGGCGGCAGACGGTGACGAAGGCGGCGGTGCCGAGGAGGAGAGCCACGGCGAGGTAGGCGAGGTGGCGGGCGAGGGTGTGCAGGGCCTTGGTCGCCGGGTGCTCGGGCGGGCCGGTGTCCGGCAGCGCCGCCGTACGGCTGCGTTCGCCGATGGAGAAGGTGAAGGCGCCGGAGACGGGGTGGCTGTCGGCGGAGACCACGCGCCAGGCCACCGTGTAGGTGCCGGAGCGCAGACCGTCGGGCAGGGTGACGCGGACCGTGTCGTCGCCGTCGGGCGCGTGCCGTGCCTCGTCGAGCCGGACCCGCCGGTTGTCCGGGCCGAACAGCCGCACGGAGCCGTCGAGCAGGCCGACCGACTCCGTGAAGGAGAGGGTGAGCTGCCGGGGCGCGGTCTTCAGGACGGTGCCGTCGCGGGGGTCGGTGCCGGAGAGGGCGGCGTGCGCGGCGGCGGGCGGGGCGGAGCCGAGGAGGACGAGCAGGGTCAGCAGTGCCGCCAGGAACGCCGGCCGGCGCAGTCGTCCGCCCACGTGCATCGGATCCGTACACCTCCGGGGAAGAGCCCACTCAGCACTCTGGAGTCATACGGATGCCGCGGCCCGCTCGTTCAGCCGCTCACCAGCTCGGCCGCGCCGTCACCCCGCCGTCCACCACCAGGTCGTGCCCCGTCACCCAGGACGCGAGCGGCGAGGCGAGGAACACGCAGGCGTCGCCGATGTCCTCCGGCCGGCCGAGACGGCCGAGCGGGGCCGCCTGCCGCCAGCGCCGCACGCCGTCGGGCCAGTCCTCCGCGAGTCCTTCGCGGTCGATCAGGCCGGGGGAGACGGTGTTGACGCGGATGCCGCGCGGGCCGTACTCCAGGGCCGCCGCCCGGGCGTGCATCACGACGGCCGCCTTGGCGGCGCTGTAGTGGGCGTGGCCCGGGGCGGGCGCGCCCGCCTCGATGGACGCGATGTGGGTCACCGAGCCGCCCTCCCCCATCACCTCCACCGCCGCCTGGGTGCAGGCGAACACGCTGCCCAGGTTGGTGTCGACGACCGTCCGCCACTCCTCGCCCGTCATCCCGGGCAGCTCCCGCACCGGCTGGACGCCCGCGTTGTTGACCAGCGCGGTGAGCCGTCCGCCGCCCCACTCGGCGGCTTCGCGTACGACGCGGTGGCACTCGGACGCGTCGGTGAGGTCGCCGCGCAGGACGACGGCCCGGCCGCCGGAGTCCCGGATGCGGCAGGCCACGGCCCGCGCCTGTTCCACCGCCGTACGGCAGTGCACGGCGACCGCGGCCCCGTGCTCGGCGAAGCGCAGCGCGATGCCCCGGCCGATGCCCTTGCCCGCGCCCGTGACCAGGGCGGTCTGCCCCTCCAGCAGCCCTCCGGGCAGCCCGTCCGGCCTTCTCATGGACGGCAGAGTTCCACGATCCGGTGGGCCTCGGACGGATAACGCGCCGTCAGGTCGGCCGGGTCGCCGTGCTCGTAGTCGGCGTAGGTGAAGCCGGGTGCCATGGTGCAGCCGAAGAGCGTCCAGGAGCCTCCCCCGGCGACCCGGCCGCCCATCCAGGTGCCCGCGGGCACGGTGAGCTGGACCTGCTGGCCACCGAGGACGTCCGGGCCGAGTACGGCGGTGCGGGTGGTGCCGTCGGGGGCGAGCAGCAGGAGTTCCAGGGGGTCGCCGAGGTAGAAGTGCCAGATCTCGTCGGTGGGGAGACGGTGCAGTGCGGAGTGGTCGTCCCGGGTGAGCAGGGCGACGATGGCGCTGCCCTCGGGGCGGCCGTCCGGGCGTTCGGGCCCGGCCCAGGTGCGCCGGAACAGGCCGCCCTCGCGCGGTATCGGTTCCAGTCCGTAGTGCGCGACAAGCTCTTCTGGCGTCACGCCGCGAAGGCTACCGCGGTGTCCGTCTCCCCGGGGTCCGTCACTCCGGGAAGACGGCCTCACGGCGGAGGAAGGCGAGTTGGGCCTGCTTCCGCGGGATGTACACCTCCGGCAGGTCGACCTCGGGAAGCACCACCGCCGGGCCCGCCTCGAACCCCTGCTTCACGAACCGGGCGATGGCCTTGTCGTTGCGCACGTCAGGGTCGACGACGATCCGGCGCCGGTCCAGGGTGCGGAAGACATAGCCGGTGATGGCGGCCACCAGTCCGGCCGTCCAGCCGGAGCGCGCGCCGCCCGTCGCCGTGGTGGGGGCGAGGAGCAGGTGGACGCCGATGTCGCCCGGCTCGACCTCGTAGCACTCGCTCACCCGGTCGGCCTCCGGCTCGTAGGTCTGGAGCAGCGCGGCCGGGGCGCCGTCCTTCACGACGAGGAAGGCGTGGTGGGTGTCGAGGGTGTCCATGTGGAGGTAGATGTCGGCGACCTGCTCCCGGGTCAGGTCGTTCATGCCCCAGAAGGCGGCCCGTTCCTCGCTCACCCAGCCGTGGACGACCTCGGCGTCTCCCTTGGCGTCGAGGGGCAGGATGCGGACGGTACCGAAACCGTCGACCGCCTCCTCGTGGACGGTTTCACGTGAAACATAGGGGTCGGACAACGGCTGCTCAGACATCGGTCTCCTTCACGAGCTGGTCCCAGTCGGTGACGACCGGGACGAGTTCCCCCCCGGTCCACAGGGGGAGCTGGTCACGGTGGTGCGGCGAGCCGGGCACGCCGGACGCGCCGAACGGCACCACCCAGCGGCTGTCCTCACGCCGGGCCAGGTCCCACACATAGCGGGCGGCCGGGCCCCGGGCGGCCAGGTCGGTGAGGCCGGGGACGGCGGAGGTGCACAGCACGCAGTCGTGGTCGCCGGACAGCCCGGGTTCGTCGTACGACGTGCCGGTCAGCGCCCGCCAGGGGGCGAGGCGGTGGGTGTCGCCCCACGCTCCCCGCGGCGGCTCCCCCGCGACCTCCTCCAACGCCTCGCGGACCAGGGCGGGACGGTCGATGCCGTACAGCTCCTCCGCGCGGAGGAGGTGTTCGAGGGCGTAGCCGATGCGCACGGTCGGGTTCAGCCAGGGCATCAGGGCTTCGGGGTACGCGGGTACCTCGGTGAGCGGCGCGAACACCGGGTGTGCGGCGAGGCGGCGGACGAGCGCGCCGCGCACGGCCGCGTAGGCGGCGGCATCGGTGCTGTCGGCGTCCATGTGGCGGTCCCAGTGCAGCAGCCGGTCGCGCAGCCGTTCCGCCTCGGGGGTCAGGCCGTCGAGGGCGGCGAGCCGGTCGAGGAGGGGCGCGGCGGAGGCGAGGTGGGTGTCCATGTGGATCACGGGCATGTCGCCGGGCGCCCAGCGTTCCTTCTCCGCGAGCAGGGCGGCGATGCGCTCCGCGCGGTGCGGCGGGGCGAACTCGACGCCGAGGGGCGCCGCGGGGCCACGCTGGTTGGCCATGACGGCGACACCGTCGGCGAGGCCCGCGCGGGGCGTCTCCTGCCAGCCGGTCCACTCGTGGCCGGGCTCCCAGGCGGGGACGGGCCGGACACGGTTGGCGAGGGGTCGTTCCGGCACCCGGCCCGCGACCCGGTGCAGGGTGCCGCCCTGGGTGTCGGCGGCCTGCACCACGTTGACCGGCTCGGCCCACCGGTCGAAGGCCCGGTCGACGTCGGCCACCGTACGGGCCCGCAGCAGCGGGAGCAGGGCGCCGAAGCCGAGGTCGGCGGTGACGCGGGGCGGGTAGCGCAGGCTGAGGGCGAGCGGGGTGCCGTCGTCGAGGCCTTCGGGGCCACCCGCGACGACCGGGCCCCGGTCGGTCTCGATCACCTCGACGGGCACCTTCCCCTCGCCGCGCACCTCGACGTACTCGGTGTGCAGGGCGGCGCGGTGCCAGCCGCCGTCGGGCCCGAGCGCCTCCACGCCGGCCCCGGTACGGCGCAGCCGCTCCTCGTACAGGTCCTGGTAGTCGGCCATCGCATTGGTGATGGCCCAGGCGACGGTGCCGGTGTGGCCGAAGTGGGCGATGCCGGGGATGCCGGGCACGGCGAGGCCGATGACGTCGAAGTCGGGGCAGGACAGGTGGATCTGCTGGTAGACGCCGGGGTCCTCGATCCAGCGGTGCGGGTCGCCGGCGATGACGGCGTGTCCGGTGACGGTGCGCTCGCCGGACACCAGCCAGCCGTTGCTGCCGGAGGTGCCGGGCCCGTCGGTGGCGAACAGTCCGACGGCTTCGGGTCCCAGGTGCCGTACGGCGTGGGCGCGCCAGAGCTTGGCGGGGAAGCCGGCGAAGAGGATGTGGGTGGACAGCCAGACGGCGAACGGGGTCCAGGGCTCCCAGCGGCCGGGTGCCAGGCCGGTCTCGGTGAACTCGGGGGTGCGGCGGGCGCCTTCCGCTAGGCCGTCGTTGACGCCGTCGGCGTACGCCCGGACGAACGCGGCCGACTCGGGGTCGTGTGCGGCGAGGGCGTCGAAGCAGCGGCGGGCGGTGTCGGCGAGCTGGGCACGGCGGGCGAGCAGGTCCCAGGAGAGGGCGCCGGTGCCGAGGAAGGCCGCCGAGGTGCCCTGGGCGCGGTGGCGTTCGATCTCCAGTTGCCAGGCGCGGTCGAGGGCGGTGACCCGGCCCTGGGCGCGGGCGAGTGCGGCTGCGCTGCCGGCCCGCAGATGCGGGATGCCCCACCTGTCCCGGTAGATCCCGTGGGCCCCGGATCTTTCTGTCGTCACCCCTGTGACCCCTCTTTGCTTTAGGTTAGGCTTGCCTAAGTCATTTCGTGGCGGAATCGTACGCGACGCGTGAAGGGGTGCCATGGGGCAGGGGCACGGTTGGCAGGGCGCGGTCCTGAAACTGATGCGCGGCAAGGACTACGTCCTCACCGTGACGGGCGCCGAGGACGTCACCGAGGACTACCGGCGGGTGCACCTCACCGACGGCGGGCTGCTCGCGGCCACCGGCGTCCACCCGACCATGTGGGTCCGGCTCTGGTTCGACAACGCGGGCAAGCCCCACCAGCGGGCCTACACCCTCGTCGACCCCGACCCCGAGGCCGGCACCTTCAGCCTGGAGTTCGCGCTCCACGAAGGGTGCGCCAGCGACTGGGCGCGGACGGCGAAGGCCGGGGACACCATCGAGGCGACCGTCCAGGGCACCGGCTTCCAGCCGCCCGAGCCCGCCCCCTCGCACGTCTTCGCGGTCGGCGACCCCGCGTCGCTGCCCGCCCTCAACTCCCTGCTCGGCGCGTTCGCCGCCACCCCGGCCACGCTCTGGTTCGAAGGGTCCACGGACGGACTGCCGTGCCGCGCGGACGCCGCGCGGCACGAGATACGGACCGTGCCGCGCGAGGACGGTGGCGCCCGGCTCGCCGAGCGGGTCAGGACCGAACTGCCCGCCCTGCTGCGGGCCACCCCGCACCCGTACGTCTGGATCGCCTGCGACACCGCGACCACCCGCACCCTCGCGGCGTACGTCCGCAAGGAGCTGTCCGTGCCGAAGGAGCGGCTGCACGCGCTGGGGTACTGGCGCGCGGACTGAGGGTTCCCGGCGGGAGTGCCGCACAAGGGGCCCCGCCGGGCGCGCGGCCCCGCCCCGGACGCGAGATCATCTCTCCATGGACGTCACCCTCCGCATCGCCCAGGACCCCGACGCCGACGCGCTCCTCGGCCGCAGCCCGCTCGCCGCGCTGGTCGGCATGCTGCTCGACCAGCAGATCCCGATGGAGTGGGCGTTCAAGGGGCCGGCGACGATCGCCCAGCGGCTCGGCGCCGACGACCTCGACGCGCACGAGATCGCCGCGTACGACCCGGAGGCGTTCGCCGCGCTGCTCAGCGGGAAACCCGCCGTGCACCGCTACCCGGGCTCTATGGCCCAGCGGATCCAGCAGTTGTGCCAGTACCTCGCGGAGCACTACGACGGTGACGCCGAGGCCGTGTGGCGGGACGCGGGCAGCGGGCGCGAGCTGCTGAAGCGGCTCCAGGAACTGCCCGGCTTCGGCAAGCAGAAGGCGCAGATCTTCCTCGCCCTGCTCGGCAAGCAGCTGGGGGTGCGGCCCGACGGGTGGCAGGAGGCGGCCGGCGACTACGGGCAGCCCGGGGCCTTCCGGTCCGTCGCCGACATCACCGGTCCGGAGTCGCTGGCCAAGGTGCGGGCGCACAAGCAGGAGATGAAGGCGGCGGCGAAGGCCGCGAAGGCGGCCGAGCGGGAGAAGTAGCGGTCATCCCGGTGGCCCGTCCCAGGTGGCGGGGGCGTACGCGCGGTCCGAGCATGAATCATGGCCGAGGCACCGACGGGCTCCCCGTGGGAACCCGAGTACGACGACCGCAGGGTCCACCGAGCCGGACCGGCACCCGCCGGTCACGCACCGGAGCCCCCGTTCGAGGGCCCCCTGCACGCGCTGTCCCGCGCCGCCTGGCAGCTCGTGCTGCTCACCGGTGCCGCCTCGCTGGTCCTGGGCGTGCTGATCCTCGTCTGGCCGGGCGCGTCCTTGCGCGCCGCCGGGATCCTCTTCGGCCTCTACCTCCTGATCAGCGGCGTCCTCCAGCTGGTCTCCGCGTTCGGCACCCACAAGACGACCGCGCTGCGCGTCCTGGGGTTCCTCAGCGGCGCGCTGTCGATCCTGCTGGGCCTGTTCTGCTTCCGCGGCCCCCTGCAGTCGATCCTGCTGCTCGCCCTGTGGATCGGGATCGGCTGGCTGTTCCGCGGCATCACCCAGACCCTCGCCGCCGCCTCCGACCCGGGCGTGCCCGCCCGCGGCTGGCAGACCCTGCTCGGCGTGGTCACCTTCCTCGCCGGTGTCGTCCTGATCGTCTCCCCGTTCGAGTCGGTCGCCGTGCTCACCGTGGCCGGCGGCTGCTGGCTGATCGCGGTCGGTGTCGTCGAGATCCTCACCGCCGTCCGCATCCGGGCGCGGGCCCGGCAGGTCCCGCACGAACGGTGAGCCCCGCCTGTCCGCCGGGCCCCTCGAACGGCGGGCCGGCACCGTTCCCGGCCCGTCCGGGCCGTACGGCCGCGCCCGCGCGGCCCCCCTCCGCAGCCGCCTCCCCGTCCCGGCCGGGCGGCCGTACGCCCGGGGAGTGCCCCGCCTCCGCGTACGCCGAGCGGGTGGATCTCGCGGGTGGCTCGGTGCGCGTCGTACGTCCGCCGGGGAGACGGCTCCCGTGAGCACCGCGGCGAGTCCTCCGCGCAGCCGGGTCCGGCTGCGGATGCTCGTGCTGCTGCTCGCGTTGCTGATGCCGGGCACGCCCATGGCGGCCGCCGGGATCCCGGTCGCGGTCGTGGCGGGCGAGGCGGCCGAGGCGGATCTCACCGAGGCGGCGCTGCGGCCCGTCGCGCGGGGTGCCGGGCGGCCCGTCGCACCCCGGCGGCCACTGCGGGCCCGCACAGCCCGCCCCCGCCCGGCCCCGTCCACCCTCCCCGCGGGCCGCGCCGCGGTGGCCGTACCGCTGTATCTCCTGTGTGTCCTGCGCTCCGTGGTGCTGCGCTGCTGACCGGGCCCGCCCCCGGTCAGTACCACCACGACACAAGGAGCACAGCCATGCCCATGGATCCGTACGCGGTGCTGCGCGCCCTGGTCCGCGCCGAGGCGGCGCGCAGCGCGCCGAAGCCGCAAGCGCGGCAGCCGCGCCCGCAGCAGCCCTCGGTGGAGGAACGGGGCCGCTGAGCCACCCCCGGTAGGGCCCGGCCGGGTCAGCGCCTGCGCCGGGCCGTACCGAAGAGGGAGCGGGTGATCTCGCGGCCGATCTGGGTGCCCACCGAGCGGGCCAGGGACTTGAACATGCCGCTGCCGACGGCCTGTTCGAGGAGCGAGGCGTCGTCCTCGGCGCCCTTGGTGCCCTTGGCGCCTCTGGTGTCCTCTTCTTCCGTCGGGCGCCTCCTCGGTGCGGGCCGCCGGACCGGCTCCGGCTGCCCCTCCGGCTCCTCGCGCCGTCGCAGCTTCTCGTACGCCGACTCCCTGTCCACAGCCTGTGCATACCGCTCGAACAACGCCGAGTCCGTCACCGCCCGGTCCAGCGCGGCCGGCTCGAGCGGGCCCATCAGCGACTCGGGCGCGCGCAGCCGGGTCGCGGCGACCGGGGTCGGCGCACCCCGCTCGCTCAGCACCGTCACCACCGCCTCCCCGGTGCCCAGACCGGTCAGCAGCTCCTCCAGGTCGTAGGCGGAGTCCGGGAAGGTCCGCACCGTGGCCTTCAGCGCCTTCTGGTCGTCCGGGGTGAAGGCACGCAGCGCGTGCTGGATCCGGTTGCCGAGCTGGGCGAGGACATCGGCGGGGACGTCCTTCGGGGTCTGGGTGACGAAGAAGACGCCGACGCCCTTGGAGCGGATGAGCCGCACCGTCCGCGTGACCGACTCCAGGAACGCCCTGGACGCGTCACCGAACAGCAGGTGCGCCTCGTCGAAGAAGAAGACGAGCTTCGGTCTGTCCACGTCCCCGACCTCGGGCAGATCGTGGAAGAGATCCGCCAGCAGCCACATCAGGAAGGTGGAGAACAACTGCGGCTTGTCCTGGACGGCGGGCAGCTCCAGGACCGAGACGACGCCCCGGCCGTCCGGCGCCGTCCGCAGCAGCTCCGCCGTGTCGAACTCCGGCTCCCCGAAGAACGCCCCCATGCCCTGCGCCTCGAACGCGGTCAGCGAGCGCAGGATCACCCCGGCCGTCGCCGTCGACAGCCCGCCCAGCTCCTTCAGTTCGGCCTTGCCCTCGTCGGAGGCGAGGAACGCGACGACCGCCCGCAGATCCTTCAGGTCGAGCAGTTCCAGGCCCTTGCCGTCGGCGTAGTGGAAGATCAGCCCGAGGGACTGCTCCTGGGTCTGGTTCAGCCCGAGGACCTTGGACAGCAGGACCGGGCCGAAGCTGGTGACCGTGGCCCGTACGGGAATGCCGTGGCCGAGGCCGCCGAGGGCGTAGAACTCGGCGGGGAAGCCGGTCGCCGTCCACCGCTGGTGGACCTCGGCGGACCGCGAGCGGATCCTGTCGTTGTCCGCGCCCGGCGCCGAGATGCCGGAGACGTCGCCCTTCACGTCGGCCAGGAACACCGGCACGCCCTGCGCCGACAGCTGCTCGGCGATCAGCTGGAGCGTCTTGGTCTTGCCGGTGCCGGTGGCGCCCGCGACCAGGCCGTGCCGGTTGAGCATCGGCAGCGGGACACGCACCTGAGCGTCGGGCAGGCACCGGCCGTCCCAGAGCAGGGCACCCAGGTCGAGGGCGGGCCCGGCGAAGGCGTATCCGGAGGCGATCTTCAGTGCCTCCGCGGGGAGTGCGGGAGCACCTGCGGGCGCCTCGGGCGCGGTGGTGGCGGGCGGGGTCTCGCGGTCGCTCATGGCAGCCCTCTCACATCGGCCCCCGTTTCCGTTTCGCCCCGGTTCACGGCATCTTTTCCAGCGTCGCACTCCCTCTTCATGGCTGCGCCCGGAACGCCGGGACCGGTAGGCTTTCCGTGTGATCTTCAAGCGCATCGGAAACGGCCGGCCGTACCCCGACCACGGCCGGGAAAGCACCCGGCAGTGGGCGGACGTCGCGCCACGCCCGGTCCGCCTCGATCAGCTCGTGACGACCAAGCAGCAGCTCGACCTGGAGACCCTGCTCGCCGAGGACTCCACCTTCTACGGCGACCTCTTCGCGCACGTCGTGAAGTGGCAGGGCGACCTCTATCTGGAGGACGGCCTGCACCGCGCGGTCCGCGCGGCCCTCCAGCAGCGCCAGGTGCTGCACGCGCGCGTGCTCGAACTGGACTGACCCGCCCGCGGGCCCCGATTGGCCCTTTCGGGTTCTTTCACACTTCCCGCGCGACGTCGAGTGATCATCTAATAGGCATCGCCGCCCGCGCGCACTACGCTGCGCCCATGAGCATGCTGACTCCTCCCGGCATGGGCGGCCAGTACCGGATCACGGGGGACAAGTACCCGCGGATGCGCCGGCCCCGCAGGCGCGGCAGGCTCGTGGTCCTCGCCGCCGCCTCCGCCGCCGTCCTCGGCATGCTCGGCTGGGGCACCCTCCAGCTGATCGATGTCTTCACCGGCAACGGGGACAAGGCCGCAGCGGTCGCATCCGGCACCGGCTGCCGCACCAAGGCCGCTCCGTCACCGAGCGCGAGCAGGCCCGCCGCCGCGCTGCCCGAGCCGGGCGCGATCACCGTGAACGTGCTCAACGCCACCACCCGGGCCGGCCTCGCCAAGAAGACCGCCGACGAGCTGAAGAAGCGCGGCTTCCGCATCGGGGACGTGGGCAACGCACCGGAGCAGTACGACAAGAAGGTCAAGGGCGCCGGGATCCTCCTCGGCCCCGCAGCCGCCCTCAAGACCTCGCTGCCGGTGCTCGCCGCGCAGTTCCCGGCCGCCGAGCGCCGCACCGACGCCGCGCACGCGGGCGCCGCCGTCGACCTGATCATCGGCGACGCCTTCACGTCCCTGGCCACCCGACCTGCCGCCGACAAGGCCCTGGCCGCACTGACCGCCCCGGAGCCGGCACCGACGACGACGAAGAAGGCCTGCTGAACCCTGCGGGGCCGCGTGCGAGGACCCTCGCGGGAGGCTTCCCCCGGCCGGGCCCGACCGGCCGGCCGTGCCCCGGTGAGCCGCATGCCCCACGCCCCCGCGCACCGCGCGTCCGGGAGCCGGTGCCGGCCACGGCGGCCGGATGCCACCGGCTCTCGCAGGACCGCCGCCGACTCCCGCAGGCACCGCGGCGGCAGTGGTGCCGCCGGCGCCCGGAGGGACTACTCCGCCGAGCCGTACATCCGGTCCCCGGCGTCGCCGAGGCCCGGGACGATGTAGCCGTGCTCGTTCAGGCGCTCGTCGACCGAGGCGGTCACGACCGTGACCGGGGTTCCGGCCAGCTCGCGCTCCATGACCTCCACGCCCTCCGGGGAGGCCAGCAGCACCACGGCGGTCACATCGTCCGCGCCGCGCTTGATCAGCTCCTGGATCGCCGCGACGAGGGTGCCGCCGGTGGCCAGCATCGGGTCGAGGACGTAGACCTGGCGGCCGGAGAGGTCCTCCGGCATCCGGGTGGCGTAGGTCGAGGCCTGGAGCGTCTCCTCGTTGCGGATCATGCCCATGAAGCCGACCTCGGCGGTGGGCAGCAGCCGGACCATGCCCTCCAGCATGCCGAGCCCGGCGCGCAGGATCGGCACCACCAGCGGGCGCGGGTGGGAGAGCTTGACGCCGGTGGTGCGGGCGACCGGCGTCTGGATGTCGACCTGCTCGGTGCGCACGTCGCGCGTCGCCTCGTAGGCGAGCAGGGTGACCAGCTCGTCGGCGAGACGGCGGAAGGTCGCGGAGTCGGTGCGCTGGTCGCGCAGCGTGGTGAGCTTGTGGGCGACCAGAGGGTGGTCGACGACGTGGAGACGCATGCCCTAACAGTAACCGCGCCCGCCTGCCGCTTTCGCTCGGCGGACAGTGGCGTCAAACCGCCCGTCCGGGGGAAAGTGGAGGACGGACTGGGAGGTGTGCCTGTGCCCGAGCTGCCGGACCTGCCCGCGCCCGATCCGTCGGACGACGGGTCCCGCCCCGAGACCGACGCGGAGCGCCGCCGCCGGCGGGCGCAGTTCCTCCGGGAACTCGCCGAGGCCCGGGAACTTCGTGACCGGGTCCAGCCCCGCCGCGCGAAGGCGGCCCGGCTGCGCCACGCGATGCGTATGCGAACGTTCCGCTGGTAGCCGCCGCGGTGCGCCCGCCAGTGGGAAGATCCGTGCCGGGTACGGACGTTGTGGGGGTGGGCGTGCGTGGACGGCGCCCGATGCCGCGTACGATCCGCAGGTGGCGGCAACGAGTCTGCTGGTGAGTCGTTCGCGGACACACGACAAAACAGCCGGACACAGGGAGCCGAAGACGTCCCCTGAACGCTTTGTTTCTGCCACGATTCCGAGTGGGTGGGGCTCGGAGCCCTGAACTCCCCGCCCGCAACCTCCGCCGGGGGGACCCCCAACCGGCACGCCTATGACCAGTGGGAGAGTCACGGTGTACTTCGCCGCACTGCTCGCGCGCACCGAAGACGGGTGGGAAGCGAGCGACACAGAGCTCGACGATGTGGAAACCCTGTCGGATCTGGCCGACCTGGCCCGGGAAGCCTCTCCCGACGAGGACACGGTGCTCGTCCTGATCGAGCAGGAGGGCGCCTGGTTCGGCGTCGTCCGGGTCGACGGCGAGGACGACCCCAGGATCTACGTGTCGGACGCCTCGGCTGCTGCCCGCAGCAGCTACGGCGAGATCCTGCTCACCGACGAACTGCTCGGCCGGGAGCCCGGGGACGACGACCCCGACCTGGACGCCCTCGACCTCGACGGCACCGAGGACGGCGAGCCGGAGCCCGCGGACGCCGAAGAGGACTCCGTGGCCGGCGTTTCCGCCGAGGCCGTGCCGCACGGCCCGGTCGGCGACCCCGGTCTCCTGGACGACCTGGGCATCCCCGCCAAGGCGCTGCGGGCCCTGGACGGCGACGCGGTCAACTCGATCGCCGACGCCCTCGGGGCCGCGGACGTCCTGGAGGCGGTCCGCTGACCAGTCCTCCCGCGACCGGCGGCGCACCGGGTTCCGTCGACCCGGTGCGCGAGCGCTGGCGGGCCGCCATGCGGCTCGCCCTGGAGGAGGCGCGGCTGGCCGCCCGTGGCGGGGACGTCCCGGTCGGCGCGGTCGTGCTCGCCCCGGACGGCACGACGGTGCTGGCGGCCGGCCACAACGAGCGGGAGGCGACCGGCGACCCGACCGCGCACGCGGAGGTCCTGGCGATCCGCCGGGCCGCCACCGCGCTGGGCGAGTGGCGGCTGTCCGACTGCACTCTGGTGGTCACGCTGGAGCCCTGCACGATGTGTGCGGGCGCCCTGGTGCAGTCCCGGGTGGACCGGGTGGTCTACGGCGCCCGTGACGACAAGGCGGGCGCGGCCGGCTCGCTGTGGGACGTCGTCCGCGACCGCCGGCTGAACCACCGCCCCGAGGTGATCGAAGGTGTCCTCGCCGAGGAGTGCGCGCGGCTGCTCACGGACTTCTTCCGCGCGCGCTGAGCCCCGCGGGCCCGCCGCCGCTCCGGTGCGCCGATCGCCGCGGGAAACGGATTTCAGACCATGGCCCGGTGTGCTGTAAGGTCTCCCTCGGTAGCGTGTCCGAGCGGCCGAAGGAGCTCGCCTCGAAAGCGAGTGTGGCGCAAGTCACCGAGGGTTCAAATCCCTCCGCTACCGCCGAAGAAGGGCCCCACCGTCAGGTGGGGCCCTTCGTGCGTTCGCCCGCCGGGGGCCGGGGGAGGCGGCGCGGGGGATGAGCCGCCTCCCCCGGTGGGGACGGCCCGCCGTACGCGCCGTCCGCGGGGAGGCGGTGCGCGTACCCCGCGGCGGGGTCCGTCCCGGGGCCCGCCCCGGGGAGTCCTGCCGGAACCGCCCGGGACGCCCGTCCATCCTGTGCCGCCGGTGCGGCCGGCGGGTGCGGCGAAGGGCCCCACCACCGGGGCCATACGTCCTTCAATACGATGGGGTGATCGCCGTGGCGGATACACTCACCGCCGACAACAGGGGCCCCCTAGGGGCACGGCAGTCACAGGGGAGGCCGCGGTGGCGGTGAACGCCAAGAAGATCGCCGTCTATCTGGTCGTGGTCTTCGTGCTGTACGTGATCATCACGGACCCGGCCAAGGCCGCCGACTACGTCCAGATAGGCTTCGAGGGCATATCGGACGCCGCGGGGGCACTGGGCGACTTCGCGACGTGGGTCGCCAACGGAGGAAAGTCATGATCCGCCACCTTGTCCTGTTCAAGCTGAACGAGGGCGTCGACCGCGACGACCCCCGCGCGGTGAAGGGCGTCGAGGCGTTCCGCGCGCTGGACGGCAAGATCCCCGAGATCCGCTTCTGGGAGCTGGGCTGGAACCTCAGCGACCGGCCCATCGCCTACGACTTCGCCATCAACTCGGGCTTCGACGACGCCGACGCGCTGCGCCGTTACGTGGAGCACCCGGAGCACCAGGCGGGGGTGGCGCTCTGGAAGGAGTTCGCCACCTGGGTGATCGCGGACTACGAGTACTGAGCCGCGGGACACCGCCCGGCCACCGCCGCGCCTGAGCCCTCCGCCGTTCCGGCGGGGGGCTTTTCCCTGCCGCTTTCAACCCCTTTTACCCCAACTCATCCCTCAACACGGTGTTATGGGGTGCTTGCCACGGTGCGCATGTCTTGTGATGCTATGACCGCTTTTGACGGACGGGTTGATCGATGAAGAGGTGGCGTTGACCGTGTCGGCCAGTACTGCGCCGCCCCAGGAAGCCGCACCGCGCAGCCGCGGTGCCGACACCCGGGCCCTCACCCAGGTCCTCTTCGCCCAGCTCAAGGAGCTCCAGCCGGGCACACCGGAGCACGACCGGGTGCGCGGGGCGCTGATCGAGGCCAACCTCCCGCTGGTGCGGTACGCGGCGGCTCGCTTCCGCTCCCGCAACGAGCCGATGGAGGACGTCGTCCAGGTCGGCACCATCGGGCTGATCAACGCCATCGACCGCTTCGACCCGGACCGGGGCGTGCAGTTCCCCACCTTCGCGATGCCCACCGTGGTCGGCGAGATCAAGCGCTACTTCCGCGACAACGTGCGCACCGTCCACGTACCGCGCCGGCTGCACGAGCTGTGGGTGCAGGTCAACAGCGCGACCGAGGACCTGACCACCGCCTTCGGGCGCTCCCCGACGACCGCCGAGATCGCCGAGCGGCTGCGGATCACCGAGGAGGAGGTGCTGTCCTGCATCGAGGCCGGGCGGTCGTACCACGCCACCTCGCTGGAGGCGGCCCAGGAGGGCGACGGACTGCCCGGCCTGCTCGACCGGCTGGGCTACGAGGATCCCGCCCTGGACGGCGTGGAGCACCGTGACCTCGTCCGGCACTTGCTGGTGCAACTGCCGGAACGCGAGCAGCGGATCCTGCTGCTGCGCTACTACAGCAATCTGACCCAGTCACAGATCAGCGCGGAACTCGGCGTCTCCCAGATGCATGTCTCCCGGCTGCTCGCCCGCAGCTTCCAGCGGCTGCGCTCGGCGAACCGCATCGAGGCGTGACGCCCGAAGCGGTGTGACACCGCGCACCGAACGGTGCGGAACACCCGTACGGAGCCGTTTGCACACCGGGTGAATCAAACCGGCGCACAACCGAAAGCCTGATCCATCGATCACCGTCACGAGCGAATCGCTCACCTGGGCGGTCATCGTCGTCCCCATGCCGAAATACCGTCAGACCCCTTGTTTCCAGGGCGGATTCGCTTCTTGCATGTCGACATGTCACTACAGCGTGTTGCCGACATGTGACATTCTGCGGGAAGCGCGTTTGCCGGTGCCCCGGCGCCGGTATTCAGGTGAAGGCTGCGTTCCTCGGTGGGAGCGTCCGCCAGACCGTCCCGCGACCCAAAGGGGGTGGCATGTCCGCAGACCAGGGCAGCTCGAAGGTGCTCACGCTCACGAAGAGCGAGGCAGCGACCGTCGAGCCCGACGTGCTCGACGACGTTACGGCCCTCGGGGCCGTGCCGGCCCCGGCCCTCCCGACGGCAGACGCCCCGGCGGAAGTCCCGGCCGACGTCCCGGTGCTGCCGGCCTCGGGAGACATCGACACCCGCACCCTGTCCCGCTCCCTGTTCCTGCGGCTCGCCGCGCTCGACGAGAACAGCCCCGAGCGTGCCTACGTCCGGGACACCCTGATCGAGCTGAACCTTCCCCTCGTGCGGTACGCGGCGGCCCGCTTCCGCTCCCGCAACGAGCCGATGGAGGACATCGTCCAGGTCGGCACCATCGGCCTGATCAAGGCGATCGACCGGTTCGACTGCGAACGCGGCGTGGAGTTCCCGACGTTCGCGATGCCGACGGTGGTCGGCGAGATCAAGCGGTTCTTCCGGGACACCTCCTGGTCGGTCCGGGTGCCCCGGCGGCTGCAGGAGCTGCGCCTGGCCCTGACCAAGGCCAGCGACGAACTCTCCCAGAAGCTGGACCGCTCCCCCACGGTCGGCGAACTCGCGGCCGTGCTGGGCGTGTCCGAGGAGGACGTGGTCGACGGCCTGGCCGTCGGCAACGCGTACACCGCGTCCTCCCTCGACTCCCCGGCCCCGGAGGACGACGGCGGCGAGGGCTCCCTGGCCGACCGGCTGGGCTACGAGGACAGCGCCCTGGAGGGCGTCGAGTACCGCGAGTCCCTGAAGCCGCTGCTCGCCAAGCTGCCCCCGCGCGAACGCCGGATCATCATGCTCCGCTTCTTCGCCAACATGACCCAGTCACAGATCGGCGAGGAGGTCGGCATCTCCCAGATGCACGTCTCCCGGCTGCTCACCCGGACGCTGGCGCAGCTGCGCGAGGGACTCATCTCCGACTGACCGCTCGCTTCCGACACCACGTCCGCGGAACAGGACGCGTGGCCGTCGAGGCGCCGTGACCGGCGCGTCGGCGGCCGTCCTGCGTCCGGGCGGAGATCCCGGGGCGCAAGGCGGGTGACCCACGGGACACGCCGCGAGCGGGCGGCGCAGGGCACTTCCGCGTGACGGTCCGCCCGGGCGGGACCTGTACCGGCGGGGCGCCCGGGCGGCGGAGCCGGTGCCGGCCGGGACGACGTCATCGGCGCGCCGGGGACCGACCGGGTGGCCGTCGGGTCCGCCGTGGGCCTCCCGGCGCCGGTCGCGGCCGGCGCGCGGAAGGAACGGACCTGGACGGTGTGCGTCGAGGGGACGGGACGGGGAGCGCCGGCCGCTTCGGCGCCGGACGCTCCTTCGGAACCGGACGCCCCAAGGGGCCGGGCACCGTTCTGGAGCCGGACCACTCGGAGCCGGACCATTCAGGAGCCGGGCGCCGCTCAGGAGCCGGGCGCTACTTCAGCGCGAGCCAGGCGACCGCGGCGACGATCGCCACCGCGACGACGACACCGACGATCAGGCCGATGCGGGGGCCCGCCGGAGCCGACGCCTGACGCTGGGCCTGGGGCGCCTCGTCGACGAACGCGCGGAACATCTGAGTGCTGCCTGCGGGGTCGTGGTTGCCCTGCGGATTCTGGGTGTTGGCCATGCCCCGAGACCCTAGCGAAGACACGGGTCCGGCCCAAGGGCGGGGTTGCGAAGACCGGGTTGCGCGCCGGTCGGCCACCGGGAGCCGCGCCGACCTGCACCTTTACACTCGCCAATACTTGCCTTTGCCAACTTTTTATGCCCGCGCGCCCATTTTCATTTGCCTGTGGCAACCATCCATTTCTATGGTTGCCCTAAGCAACAAAGAATCCGGGAGATGCCTCATGGCCGAGCAGGCGAAGTACGCGGAGCTGGTGCGTCAGTTCAGTGCCTTCGGTGCCGTCAAGCGGGAGATGGGACGGATCCTGCCGTCCGACTGCCCCGCCGGCTCCGCCGCCGTGCTGACCCTGCTCGGCCGGCACGGCGACATGCGGATGAGCCGGCTCGCCGAGCTGCTGAGCGTGGACATGTCGGTGACCAGCCGCCATGTCACCCACCTCGCCGAGCGCGGCTGGATCCAGCGCTCCCCCGACCCGGCGGACAAGCGCTCCCGCATCCTGCACCTCACCCCCGCCGGCAAGGCCCGCCTGGACGAGCTGTCCGAGCGGACCACCCGGCTGCTCGCCGAGCGGCTGAGCGACTGGACCGACGAGGAGGTCGGCCAGCTCACCCGGCTCATGGCCCGGCTGCGCGCGAGCTTCGACGACTGCCGTGCCGCACCGCAGCGCCCGCCCCGGCCCCCCGCACCGCCGGAGGCCGCGGCACCGCGCACGGCTCCCACCACCCGTACACCCGCAGCAACGACGTAAGAAAAGGAAGCCCATGGCAACGACCACACCAGCCGGTGTGCGGGCTCACGCCAAGCACGGGGGAGGCTCCCACTCCGCCGACGGCGCATCCATGTCCCACCGGCAGATCATGGAGGCGCTCTCCGGGCTGCTGCTCGGCATGTTCGCCGCCATCCTCTCCTCCACGATCGTCTCGAACGCCCTGCCCGAGATCATCCAGGACCTCGGCGGCGGCCAGAGCGCGTACACCTGGGTGGTCACCGCCGCCCTGCTGTCGATGACCGCGTCCACCCCCCTGTGGGGCAAGCTGGCCGACCTGGTCAGCAAGAAGGCGCTCGTGCAGATAGCCCTGCTGATCTACATCGTCGGCTCGGTGGTCGCCGGCCTGTCGCAGAACAGCGGGATGCTGATCGGCGCCCGCGTCATCCAGGGTCTCGGCGCCGGTGGTCTCACCGCGCTCGCACAGATCATCATGGCCGCGATGATCTCCCCCCGGGAGCGGGGCCGCTACTCCGGCTACCTGGGCGCGACGTTCGCGGTCGCGACGGTCGGCGGGCCGCTGGTCGGCGGTGTCATCACCGACGCCGACTGGCTCGGCTGGCGCTGGTGCCTCTACGTCGGTGTGCCGTTCGCGCTGATCGCGCTGGTCGTGCTGCAGAAGACACTGCACCTGCCGGAGAGCAGGCGCCGGGTGAAGGTCGACTGGGCCGGTGCCTTCTTCATCACCGCCGCCGTGTCGCTGCTGCTCATCTGGGTGACCTTCGCCGACGACAAGTACGACTGGCTGTCCTGGCAGACGTACACCATGGTCGGCGGTGCGCTCCTGCTCACCCTCGTCTTCGTGTTCATCGAGACGAAGGCCGCCGAGCCGATCATCCCGCTGCACCTGTTCCGCAACCGCACCATCACGCTGGCCTCGGTCGCCTCGCTGTTCGTCGGTATCGCGATGTTCGCGGGCACCGTGTTCTTCAGCCAGTACTTCCAGCTGGCCCGGGACAAGTCGCCGACGATGTCCGGCGTCATGACGATCCCGATGATCGCGGGCCTGTTCGTCTCCTCCACGGCCTCCGGCCTGATCATCACCAAGACCGGCAAGTGGAAGGCGTGGCTGGTCACCGGCGGCCTGCTGCTGACCGCGGGCCTCGGCCTGCTCGGCTCCATGCGTTACGACACCGACTACTGGAAGATCGGCGTCTACATGGCGGTCATGGGCCTCGGCGTCGGCATGATGATGCAGAACCTGGTGCTGTCCACACAGAACCAGGTCGCCCCGCACGAGCTGGGCGCCGCCAGCTCCGTCGTCACCTTCTTCCGGTCCCTCGGCGGCGCGGTGGGCGTCTCCGCGCTGGGCTCGGTGATGTCGACCCGCATCACCCACTACGCCGAGGACAGCATCGGCTCGCTCACCCCCGAGCAGCAGGCCGGTGCCGCCAAGGCGATGGGCTCCGGGCAGCTGCCCGACATGGACGTGCTGCCCGCCCCCATCCGCACCTGGCTGGAGAGCGCCTACGGCCACGGCATCGCCGACGTCTTCCTCTACGTCACGCCGATCGCCTTCATCGCCTTCCTGGTGACCCTGTTCATCAAGGAGGTCCCGCTGCGGACCGCCGGCGCGCTGGCGCAGGCCGTGGAGGCCTCCTCCGCCCCGGCCGGGACCCCGGCCGTCCAGGCGGCTCCGGCGGCCCGGACCGGCGAGGAGGAGGTCCCGGGCCGGGCCGCGACCGCCACCGCCCAGGCCGGCCCGGAGGGCACCCAGCGCCACGCCGCGGTGGCCACGGTGGCCGCGCCCGCCGAGACCTCCGGCGGCGGCATCCCGGTCCGCGGCCACGTCCGCGGCGCCGAGAACGCGCCCGTCCCGCAGGCCGCGGTCACGCTGATCTCGCTGTCCGGGCGGCAGCTGGGCCGGTCGGTCGCCCAGGCCGACGGCTCCTACACGCTGGACGCGCCCGGCGCGGACTCGTACGTGCTGATCGCCTCCGCCGACGGGTTCCAGCCGCAGGCGTCCACGATCATGGTGAACGACGAGCCGGTCTCGTACGACATCCTGCTCAGCGGCACCAGCGGACTGAGCGGCGTCGTGCGGGCCACGGAGAGCGCGGCGCCGGTGCAGGACGCGATGGTCGTCGTCACCGATGTGCGCGGGGACCTGCTGGCCAGCGCGGCCACCGGCGAGCAGGGCGAGTTCGGCTTCGCCGAGCTGGTGCCCGGCCCGGTGACCATCGCGGTCAACGCCGCCGGGTTCCGGCCGCGCGCCCTGCCCGTCGAGGTGGGCGGCACCGGGGTCACCCGGGTCGAGATCGACCTCGACGCCGGCGCCCGGGTGCAGGGCGTGGTGCGCGCCCCGCACGGTCCCCTCGCGGACGCCCGCGTGACCCTGGTGGACGCGGCGGGCAACGTGGTCGGCACGGCCACCACCGGTACGGACGGCGCGTACGCCTTCACCGACCTGGACAGCGGCGAGTACACGGTCATCGCGACCGGTTACCCGCCGGTGGCGACCGCCCTGACGGTCGGCGGCGCGGGCGTCGACGACCACGACATCGAACTCGCCCACCCCGGCGAGTAGCCCCGACCCCGGCCCGTGGCGCGCGCTCTGAGCGGAGGCGCGCGCCACGGGCCGGTTCTCATGCACGGCAAGAGCTTCGAAGGACTGAGGACGAGGACATGGGACTGACCGCGAGGATCCGTACCCGGGACGGATGGGCCGTGTCGCACGCGGTCGTCACGCTGACCGACATGACCGGGACGCAGGTGCTGCGCGCCGAGGCGGACGCGGAAGGCGTCGTACGGGGCGGGACGGGGCTGGCACCGGGTGCGTACACGGTGATCGTCACCGCCGTCGGCTACGCGCCGCACGCCGCCGGCGCGATCGTCACCGCGAGCGGCCGGCTGGACGCCGGCACGGTCACGCTGGCCCGGCAGGGCGGCGGCTCCGAGCTGCCGCCGCCCGGGCCCTGGACGGTCGACCCGGCGCACTCCAGCGTGGCCGCCGTCGCCCAGCACCTGGGGATCTCCAGCGTGCACGGGAGGTTCACCGACTTCACCGGGTCGATCGAGATCGCGCCCGACGACGTCATGAAGTCCCGGGTGGAGGCGGTCATCCGGGCCGCGTCGATCGACACCGGCAACGGCATGCGCGACACCCATCTGAAGTCGGCGGACTTCCTGGACGTCGAGCGGTTCCCGGAGATCACCTACCGGTCGTCCGGCCTCACCGCGGCCGGCCCCGACCGCTGGACGGTCCACGGCGAACTGGGCCTGCACGGCGTCGTACGCCCCGTCGCACTCGACCTCACCTACCTCGGCACCGGCGCCGACCCGTGGGGCGGCACCCGCGCCGCGTTCCGCGCGACGACCGAGCTGCGCCGCGACGACTTCGCCATGCACTACAACCAGGTCGTGCAGGCGGGCATCGCCGCCATCGGCACGACCCTGCGGGTGGAACTGGACATCCAGGCGGTGCAGGGCGAGGGCCTGCCCCAGCCGTAGGGCGGCGACCGCGCCGTAGGGTGACGGTATGGCACCGAACATCGCGACCAACACCCGCGTCTCGCTGGACGAGTTGCTGGACTTCGTACGGCCCCGGCACCGGGCCCTGCTGCTCACCCGCCGCGCCGACGGCAGCCCCCAGGCCTCCCCCCTGACCTGCGGCGTCGACGACTCGGGCCGGATCGTGATCTCCACCTACCCGGAGCGCGCCAAGACCCGGAACGCCAAGCGGGACGCGCGGGTCTGCGTGGTCGTGCTGAGCGACGACTGGAACGGTCCCTGGGTGCAGATCGACGGGACGGCCGAGGTGGTCGACGCGCCGGAGTCGGTCGAGCCGCTGGTCGAGTACTACCGGAACATCGCCGGTGAGCACCCGGACTGGGACGAGTACCGCCGGGCGATGGTCGAGCAGGGCAAGTCGATCATCCGGATCACGCCCGAGCGGTGGGGTCCGGTCGCGACGGGCGGTTTCCCGGCGCGCCTGGTCGGCGGAGAGTAGCCCGGCCTCAGCCCCGCTCGACCATCGCCTCGATGCCCGCGATCAGCAGATCGAGGGCGTAGGTGAAGTCGCGGTCCAGCATCTCCGCGACGGTCTCGCCGCCCCGGGCCTCCATGATGTCCTTCGACTCCTCGAGGAACTCGCTGGTCCGGGGCGTCTCGCTCACCGTGCGCCGGGCCTGCTCGTAGAAGCCGTCCGGAGTCTGACCGGTGTCGGCGGCCCGGGTGTAGAAGTGGCCCTCGATGGTGCCGTAGCCGTAGACGAACTGGAAGACCGCGACGATCGCGCTGGTGATGCGGTGGGCGGGCATGCCGCTGCGGCGGACGATCCGCTGCACCACCCGCGCGAACGCCAGGTTGTTCGGCCCGATGTTGAGGAACCGGCCGACCAGCGGGGAGGCCCAGGGATGGCGCACCAGCAGCGCCCGGTACTCCGCCGCCAGCGCCCGCAGCTGCTCCCGCCAGTCCTCGCCGGCCTCCGGGTCCGGCAGCCGCAGCTCGCCGAAGGCGGCGTCCAGGGCGAGTTCGAGGAGGTCGTCCTTGGTGTCGACGTACCAGTAGACGGACATCGCCGTCACGTTCAGCTCGGCGGCCAGCCGCCGCATGGAGAACTTGTCCAGCCCCTCGGCGTCCAGCAGCCGCACGGTCACCTCAGTGATCCGCTCCCGGTCCAGCCCGGACGGCTGCCCACCGCCCCGCCGGCGACGTTCCTTCCCCTCCAGCCAGACGCTGGCCCGTTCCGCCTGCTCACCAGCGTCCTTGACCATGGCTCTCCTCACATGTCGACGCAGATCACGCCGCCACCCTAGGGGGTGTCGTCGAACTCCCGTCGTCGTCCGCAGGACGGCCCTGCGGCGTCCGGTGCGTGCTCTCGGCGCGCCGGGCGTCTTCGCCATGATCAAGCCCCGTGACCGTCAACAACGCTCGTGATCAATACAC
>NZ_MUND01001025.1 GCF_002154375.1 Streptomyces glaucescens
ACGTTGGCCGGCTTGAGGTCGCGGTGGAGCAGGCCCTGCGTGTGCACGGCCGACAGCGCCTCGGCGAGGACCGCGCCGAGCGCCGCGGTGAGGACGGACGGCAGCGGTCCGTGCGTCCTGACGTGCCGGGCGAGGTCAGGGCCGTCCACGTACTCGGTGGCCAGCCACGGCTGCTCGGCCTCCGCGTCGGCTCCCAGGAACGCCGCGATGCGGGGACCCCAGATGGTCTTGAGCACCTCGATCTCCTGAGCGAACCGTCGACGGGACTCGGAGTCCACGACCGACGGCTTGATCACCTTCACCGCGGCGGGCTCACCGCCGAGCGACTCTCCCAGGAAGACCTGGCCCATGCCTCCTTGGCCGATCCGGCCGAGGAGTTCGAAGTCGCCCAGCGAGGGCGGGTCCTCGGGGTTCAGGGGCGTGATCTGCACGTGTGTCCTCGAAAGTCAGTCCTGGCGAGCGTCTGATCAGCCGCGATGCGCGCCTGGAGACACGGTAGTGGATGCGGTCGGGGCGGGAGCGTGGATTGCGCAATGGAGATATCGGCCCCTCGAAGCGGACAACCCGGGAGGAGTTCCGGTCGGACCCGGTGTGGGCTCGTGCGGTGGTGGGCGACGACGTGCCCTCTAGGCCGTGTCCGCAAAGT
>NZ_MUND01001026.1 GCF_002154375.1 Streptomyces glaucescens
CGCCGCGGCGGACGGTGGTGCGGCGCGGGGCGCGCGTGAAGGCAGTCATGGTGGATCTCACCTCGTATGTCGGTTCGGTGCTGTTCCGCAGGCCGTTCTCGGCCTACGCGACGTCGCGGGGCCGCAAGGGGCGCCCCCGCGTGTGCGCGTCGGCCTACAGCCGCAGCACCGACAACCGGGTGAGATCGGGCCCGCGTGGCGGGGGATGTGCGCGCCGTACGACAGTGATCCGGGCGAGCAGCCCGGCCGACCACTCCCGGCGCCCGGCGAGCGCCGCCCGCAGGAGCGTGGCGAGCACCCACCCGCCGAGCAGGACCGCCAGGCACAGCGAACCCATGTCCATGGCCATGCCGGGCCCGTGGGAAGCCGGCGGGGCCGAGGGGTCCGACGGATGGTCCGCCGAGCTGTGCCCCGGCGTCCGCGTGTGGGACACGGAGTGCGAGGCGGCGCCGGACGAGTCGTCCGGATGCCCGAGGGTGTGCATCACGAACACCCCGAGCGCGAGCACGACGACGAGCAGCAGCCGCCCGAAGGCGCCGCCCGTCCGCGCGCATCGGCTCGCCCGCACTCCCGGTCCCTTCTCCCCGCCGTCCGGCATCCCCCCGACGGTATCCGGGCCGAGGCCGCCACCGGTGAAGGGGGTGGCGCCCGCGTGTTTGCCTGGGCCGACGGCGGCTAGTCGGCAAGGGTCCGACTGCCCGCCCGCCTGAAGAGGAGAGGGCCCATGACCACGGTCAAGGACATGCTCGCCACCTATCCGGCCGACCTCGGCGAGATCGACCGCGCCAAGCTCACCCGGTGTATCGAGGAGTGCGTGGCCTGCGCCCAGGCGTGTACCGCCTGCGCGGACGCGTGCCTCTCCGAAGGCATGGTCGGGGAGCTGACCAAGTGCATCCGCACCGACATGGACTGCGCCGACATCTGCACCACCACGGCGTCCGTGCTCTCCCGGCACACCGGCTACGACGCCAACGTCACCCGCGCGATGCTCCAGGCGTGCGCCACCGCCTGCAAGGCCTGCGCCGACGAGTGCGGCACCCACGCCGACCAGCACGAGCACTGCCGCCTGTGCGCGGAGGCATGCCGCTCCTGCGAAGAGGCGTGCCAGGAGCTGCTCGGCGCGCTCGGCTGACCCCGGCGCACCCGCTCAGCCGCGCGCACCCACGCCAGCCCGGCCCAGTCCGTCGAGCAGGCACCGCACGAGCCGGGCCGCGAGAGCGCCCTCCGGGTCGAGCCGCGGATTGAAGATCGTCACGTCGAGGCCGACGGCCCGCCCGCCGGACAGCGCCGTGCGCAGCACCTCCGTCAGCTCGGCCCACGACAGCCCGCCGGGCAGCCGGTAGTCGACGGCCGGCATCAGCGCGTCGTCGAGCACGTCGACGTCCAGGTGCACCCAGTACGGCACGGGGGCGAGCCGGGCGAGGGCCCGCCGTGCCGCCGTCCCCGCGCCGACGGCACGGACCCCGCCCAGGCCGACCGCGTACAGCCCCGGCGGCAGCGGCTGCATGCCCGCCCCGGCCGACTCGTCGGCGTCGCGGAAGCCGAGCACGGCGACGTCCTCGTCCCGCAGCAGCGGCCCGCGCCCTTCGAGATCGGTCAAAGGGCGGGGGCCGCGGCCCGTGGCCAGGGCCAGCTCCATCGAGGCCGCCTCCCCGGCCGGCTCGGCCGACGGCTGGTAGAAGTCGGTGTGGCCGTCGAGGAAGAGCAGGCCGTGCCGCCCCCGGCGGCGCAGCGCGAGCAGGTTGCCGAGCAGGATGCTGCAGTCGCCGCCGAGGACGAGCGGGAAGCGGCCGGCGTCCAGGACGGCGCCGACGGCGTCCGCGAGCCGTACGGCGTACTCCGCCAGGCCGGCCGCGTTGAGCACCCCGGTGTGCGGGTCCCGCCGGGGGTCGTACGACGGCGGCTCGACCCGCCCGGCGCGTACCGCACCGGGAAGGGCGGCCAGCCCGGCGTCCAGCAGGGCCGCGGGCAGCTCCTCCACCCCGGTCGGCCGCAGCCCGAGCACGGACGGGGCCTCCACGATCGCCGTCTCCCGCATGACCGGACCCCTTCCCGAGGCGTCACGGCCATCGTCCCGCCGCGGGCGGTGTCAGGCGCGCCGGGCGTACAGGAACAGATGAGGCTCGGGTACGGCCTCGGGGTGGGCGGGCGTGAAGACGCTCTCCTCCGCGCGGAGCACCTCCAGGCCCTCCGCCTCCGCCAGCGCGGTGAAGTCCCCGGCGGAGAAGCTGGTCACCCGGACCGGCTGCCCCATGAACACGGCGTCGACCCCCTCGATGTCGAGGGGCAC
>NZ_MUND01001027.1 GCF_002154375.1 Streptomyces glaucescens
GACGGGCTGCGGACCGCCGCGCGGCTGCGGGCCGATCCACGGACGCGCGAGCTGCCGCTGGCGATCGTCAGTGCCTGCACGCCGTACGAGGTCGACAGCGGCAGTGACATCGGCGTCGACGCCTTCCTCGCCAAGCCCTTCGAGCCGGCGGAGCTCGTGCGGATCGTGCGCCGGTTGATCGAGGGCAGGCAGAGCGGCGCCGAGGGAGAGCCCGGTGGTGGGCTGCTCGGTGCGGAGGAAGGGGAGATCGCGGGGCGTGCCGGCAGCTGACGCGCGGTGTCGCCTCCAGTGCCCTGCCCTCGCCGTCCGTATTGGCCCCGGCAGCCCACGCGGCCTCGCCGTCGTCGTACCCCTCGTCATCCCTGCCTTGCCAGCTGACGTGGGCCGCACCGTCGGCGTCGTGTCCTTGCCGGCCATGCGTCCCAGCAGTCGGCGCCAGGTCTCACGTCGCCGGCGTCGTGCCCTCGCCGTCCCAGTGCCAACCGACCGCCGACGTGGAGACTCGCCGCCCCCATGCCCTTGGCCGCCGACGTGGAGCCTCGCCACCAGCATGGCGCCCACGCCGTCCCCCTCCCCCGC
>NZ_MUND01001028.1 GCF_002154375.1 Streptomyces glaucescens
ACCTCCGCGGAGGTGGTGCAGCGCAGTCATGGGGCGGCGGACGAGGTGACCGTCGGGGATGTGCACCTGCCGGGGATCGTGGGCTGGGCGCTGGCCGGGGACCGGGACGCGGATGACGCGGAGATGCTGCGGTTGCTGGAGCCGTACGCGGGGCAGCGGCACCGGGCGGCGCGGTTGATCCTGCTGAGCGGGAGGGTGCCGGCCCGGCGGGTGCCGAAGATGCCCTTGTGGGACATCGGGCGGTTGTGAGGTCTCGTTCGTCCGGTGCGCGGTGTCGGGGCCGGGCGGGGTGAGGCGCGCCACCCGGCGGTGCGGGTGCCTCCCCCGAGCCCTTCGAGCGGGGGGTACCCCAGCGCCCACCCGTGCCGTGCCGCCCCTGGGGTCCCCCGGCCCTTGAGGTACGGGGGGAGGCACGGCAGTCCGCGGCTGGGCAGGCAGCGGCCGGCGGCACCCCCGCCTTACTGGTCCGACGAGAAGCGGACCGCGCCCGCCGGGATCCGGGCGTCGCACCAGATGCGCATGCCGTCGCGGAGTTCGTTGTCGGCGCCGATGACCGCGCCGTCGCCGATGACCGTGCCGGTGAGGACGGAACGTTCGCCCACGCGGGCGCGGGTGCCGATGAGGGAGTCGGTGATGACCGCGCCGGGTTCTATGACGGCGCCGGGGAGGATCGTCGAGCCGAAGACGCGCGCGCCCTCCGCCACGAAGGCGCCCTCGCCGACGACCGTGCCGCCCGCCAGCTTCGCGTCCGGCGCGACTCTCGCCGTCGGGAGGACGAGCCGGTCGCCGCAGCGGCCGGGCACCGCCGGGGACGGGGCGCGGCCGAGGACGAGGTCGGCCGAGCCGCGCACGAACGCCGCGGGGGTGCCGAGGTCCAGCCAGTAGGTGGAGTCGACCATGCCCTGCAGGTGGGCGCCGGCCGCGAGGAGGCCGGGGAAGGTCTCGCGTTCGACGGAGACCGGCCTGCCCGCCGGTATCGTGTCGATCACCGAGCGGCGGAAGACGTACGCCCCCGCGTTGATCTGGTCGGTGACGATCTCCTCCGGTGTCTGCGGCTTCTCCAGGAAGGCCCGCACCCGGCCGGTCTCGTCCGTCGGGACCAGGCCGTACGCCCTCGGGTCCGTCACCTTCGTCAGGTGGAGGGAGACGTCGGCGCCCGTCGTCCGGTGGGTGCGGACCAGGGCCCGGATGTCCAGGCCGGTCAGGATGTCGCCGTTGAAGACCAGGACCGGGTCGTCGGGGCCCGAGTGCAGCCGCGACGCCACGTTGCGGATCGCGCCGCCCGTGCCGAGCGGTTCCTCCTCCGTGACGTACTCGATGTGCAGCCCGAGGGCCGAGCCGTCGCCGAAGTACGGCTCGAACACCTCCGCCAGGTAGGACGTCGCGAGCACGATGTGCTCGACCCCCGCCGCCCGCGCCCGCGCCAGCTGGTGCGTGAGGAACGGCACGCCCGCCGCCCTCACCATGGGCTTGGGCGTGTGCACCGTGAGCGGGCGCAGCCGGGTGCCCTTGCCGCCGACCAGGAGGATCGCTTCTGTCACCTGTCGTCTCTGCTTCCTGCCGGGACCGGCCGAACAGACAGTTCGGCCGGTCCCGGCAGGAAGCAGAGACGA
>NZ_MUND01001029.1 GCF_002154375.1 Streptomyces glaucescens
CGGTGTGGGGGGTGGCACCGTCGGGCGGGTGCCACCCCCTTTCCCGCCCGGTGTCCCTATGCCCGGAACGGACCCGTCACCTCGTACGTGATGCCGCCGGACGAGCTGCCCGTCGTGCCGCGCTGGCTGGAGAAGTAGAGGCGGCGGCCGTCGGGGGAGAAGGCGGGCCCGGTGATCTCGGAGGCGGACTGGTTGTCGATGCGGAGGAAGGGGGCGATGACGTCGTCGGGGGTGATGACGCAGATCTCCATGTTGCCGCCGTCCTCGGCGACGAAGAGGTCGCCCGATGACGTGCCCGTGACGTTGTCGACGCCCGTGAGCGGGGCCGTGCCGCCGGTCACCAGGGAGTCGTCGTAGGCCAGTTCGATGGTCTGCGCCGCCGCGTTGTACTGCCAGACGCGGTTGTCGCCCTTGGTGGTGAACCAGCAGGTGTCGTCGGCGTAGTAGCAGCCCTCGCCGCCGTTGAAGCGCTTGGCGCCGGAGACCTGGTTGCGGGTGGCGGTCGCGCCGGTGGGGTCGGGGACGCGGGCCCAGGTGACGGGGCCCGAGGTGCCGGTGCCGGCGACCAGGACCTCCAGAGTGCCGGAGGAGAGGTCGCCCCAGGTGGTGGGCCGGAAGCGGTAGAAGCAGCCGTCGGTGACGTCCTCGGTCATGTAGACGACCTGGCGGACCGGGTCGGCGGCGGCCGCCTCGTGCTTGAAGCGGCCCATGGCGTCGCGGCGGACGGCGGCCTTGGTGCCCCAGGGGTCGGTCTCGTAGACGTAGCCGCGGTCGACCTCCTCGCAGGACAGCCAGGTGTTCCACGGGGTCTTGCCGCCCGCGCAGTTGGTGCGGGTGTTGGAGAGGATGCGGTAGGCGCCGGTGATGGCGCCCGTCGAGGAGAACTTCACCGCGCTCGCGCCGCCGCCCGGGTTGATCTCCGAGTTGGAGACGTATATCCATCCCGTGCCGTCGGCGTAGCAGGCGCCGCCGTCGGGGGCGTTGTGCCAGGTGTACGAGGTGCCGGCCACCCGCTGTCCGGAGCGGGCGATGACGCGGCTGGTGAAGCCGCCGGGGAGTCTGATGCCGTTGGCGTCCGGGCTGCCCAGGGGGCCGTAGGGGCCGGTGCCGGGCTGGGCGGGGGCCGCGTACGCGGCGCCGCGCCACAGGGTTCCGCCGAGCGCGGCGGAGGAGCCGCCGATGAGGGCCGCACGCAGGAGGCTACGACGTTCCACTCTCACTCCAAGAGTGCCGTGTCCGCCCCGCCGCCGGTCGGTGGCGGGGCGGACACGGCACTC
>NZ_MUND01001030.1 GCF_002154375.1 Streptomyces glaucescens
TCAGGTCGTACCCGGCCGACTGGACGAGGCGCTCGCCGCGGGGACGGTCGTGCTGGACGGCGGGATGTCCAACCAGCTGGAGTCGGCCGGGTACGACCTGAGCGACGAGCTGTGGTCGGCACGGCTGCTCGCCGAGCACCCGGAGGCGGTCACCGAGGCGCACCTCGCCTACTTCGAAGCGGGCGCGGACGTGGCCATCACCGCCAGCTACCAGGCCACCTTCGAAGGCTTCGCCCACCGCGGCATCGGCCGTGAGCGAGCCGCGGAACTGATGACGCTGAGCGTCGAGTTGGCGCGTGAGGCGGCCCGCCGGGCGTATGCCGGGGGCGTCACCCGTCCGCTGTGGACGGCGGCGTCGGCAGGGCCGTACGGGGCGATGCTCGCCGACGGGTCCGAGTACCGGGGCCGCTACGGCCTCTCGGCCGACGAGCTGGAACGCTTCCACCGGCCGCGCCTGGAGGTGCTGGCCGCCGCCGGCCCCGACGTGCTGGCGCTGGAGACCGTGCCGGACGCCGACGAGGCGGCCGCGCTGCTGCGGGTGGTACGCGGGCTGGGGGTGCCCGCTTGGCTTTCGTACACCGTCGACGGTGGGCGCACGCGGGCCGGCCAGCCGCTCGAAGAGGCGTTCGCGCTCGCCGCCGACACGGACGAGGTGATCGCGGTCGGCGTGAACTGCTGCGCACCCGGGGACGTGGACGCTGCGGTGGCGACAGCGGCCAGGGTGACCGGCAAGCCCGTCGTCGTCTACCCGAACAGCGGGGAGGCCTGGGACGCCGAGGCCCGCGCCTGGAGGGGCCGTTCCACGTTCACCGCCGCGCAGGTCGGCGGCTGGCGGTCGGCCGGGGCACGCCTGATCGGCGGCTGCTGCCGGGTGGGCCCCGAGGCGATCACCTCGATCGCGAAGACGCTGCGGACCGGCTGAGCACGGAGTCCCACTCCCCGCCCTGGGCACGGTGACCCCGGGCGGCCGCAGTCCACCGGCTCAGTGCCCACGGGCTCCGCCGGAGCGGCGCAGCAGACGTGCGACCGACCGCAGTTCCGTGGCCCGGGTGGGGGAACCGGTGGG
>NZ_MUND01001031.1 GCF_002154375.1 Streptomyces glaucescens
CGCCCGGGCCCGCGGGGGTGTCGGGGCCGGGTTCCTCGGCGGTGCGGGCCCGGGCGAGGGCGGTCACCAGATCCACGGCGCGGCTCACATGTGCGGGGGAGGGGCGAGCGTGAAGTCCTCCGGCGCGCCGGGCGCCGTGGTGCGCCAGCCGCGGGCCACGGCGGCGTCGGCGAGGCGCGGGCAGCCGAAGTACCCGAACGCGGCGGGCGCGTTGGGGAGCAGCCCGGAGACCAGGACGCGGGCGACCCGCAGCGCTGTCTCGGCGACGTCCTCCGTGGTCAGGTCGAAGGTCATGACCCGGTGGCCGCCGCGTTCCAGGGCCCGGTCCATCAGTTCCCTGCTGCCGGGTGCGACGGCGTCGAGCGGGACGACGCCGAGCGCCGGGTCGGTGAACCGCCGGGCCTCGGCCGCCATCCGCGGATCGAGCCACACCTGGACATGCGCGCCCAGGTCCCTGACGTGCTCGAAGTGGTCGCCGCACACGTCGAGGTAGCGGCGGTCCGCGCGGTGGTCGAGGTAGAGGCCCTTGGCGAGGAGCCCGGCGTCGACGGCCTGGAAGACCCAGCCGTCGGGCCCGGTGAGTCCCTGGGTGAACACCCAGGTGTGCACGGCTTCCAGCACGGCCTTGCGGGCGGCCTCGGCGGGGTCGTACTTGCAGGCGAACCCGGCGGCGTACAGCCCGAGCCGCGGATCGTGGACCAGGGCCGCCACGCAGGGGGCGAACTCGGAGGGCATCTCGACCAGCCACACCCGCAGCCCGGACCCGGCGAGATCGTCGGCGAGTCCGGGCACGGTGTCCGGGTCGATGCCGCGCGCGGGGCCGTCGAGATGCCACCACAGTTCCAGCGCGTCGCGTTCGGCGATCTCCAGCAGGGCGCGTTCGACGGCGTCGTCGAGGCCCTGCCCGGTGGCGATGCCGGCGTAGTTGAGGTGGTGGGTGCGCGGCAGCGACCGCAGTTCGCCCTGGCGCCAGTTGAGGTGGGTGAGCGCGACGGGCGCCCACACCTCGGCGGCCTCCCCGCCGGGCAGCCGTTCGGTGCCCCGGGTCCACAGGGCGGGGG
>NZ_MUND01001032.1:0-155 GCF_002154375.1 Streptomyces glaucescens
TACCTGTGGTCGTCGGCCGCCGAGCCGTCGACGGTCCGCTCGACCCGCGGCGGCGTCGTCCTCGACCCGCCCGGCCTGAAGTCCCCGGGCTCCGTCCCCGTCGAGGACGTCTGGGTGGAGGGCCCCGGCGGCCGCATCCACGCCCTGGTGCAGAA
>NZ_MUND01001032.1:190-547 GCF_002154375.1 Streptomyces glaucescens
CTTCGCGGCCGGTCCGGCCGCCTGGGTGGACCACGGCTACGCCGTCGTGCGCGTCAACTACCGCGGCTCCACCGGCTACGGCCGCGCCTGGACCGACGCCCTCAAGCACCGCGTCGGCCTGATCGAGCTGGAGGACATCGCGGCGGTCCGCGAGTGGGCCGTCACCTCGGGCCTCGCCGACCCCGCCCGCCTGATCCTCACCGGCGGCTCCTGGGGCGGCTACCTCACCCTGCTCGGCCTCGGCACCCAGCCGGACCACTGGACGCTCGGCATCGCCGCCGTCCCGGTCGCCGACTACGTCACCGCCTACCACGACGAGATGGAAGCCCTGAAGGCCATGGACCGCACCCTCCTCGG
>NZ_MUND01001033.1 GCF_002154375.1 Streptomyces glaucescens
GTCGGTGACGTTCTGCCCGGCGGTGTAGTACAGGTACCAGCGGCCGTTCACGTGGTGCAGCTCCGGCGCCCAGATGTTGCAGCACCGGGAGGCGGCGTCGCCCTTCCACACCTGGACGCTCGGCGCGGTGGCGAGCCCGGCCAGGGTGGCCGACCTGCGGACGGTGATGACGTCGGTCCAGCTGGTGCTGATCAGGTAGTAGTTGCCGTCGTGGTACGAGATCCAGGGGTCGGCGCCCTTGACCGGCTTCACGGGGTTGGCGAACGAGGCGGCGCCGGCGGGGGTCTGTCCCAGGGCGAGGACGCAGACCAGCGCGGCCAGCAGGGTCAGTAGGCGACGGGCCATCCGCTGCTCCAGTTCAGGAGGTTGACGCCGAGCTTGGGGGTGCCGTTGTCGTTGCCGTCGTAGTAGTGGTAGACGATCAGGTCCCCGTCGACGTCGTTCATGATCGACTGGCCGCCGGGGCCGATGACGCTGCCGTGTGATTCGAGGACGGGCGTCCCGCCGTTGTTCATCATCGAGACGCCGTTCCTGTCGCGGTACGGCCCGGTGACGCTGGTGGCCCGGCCGACCTTGACCTTGTACGTGGAGCTGGTGCCGGAGCAGCAGGTGTCGTACGAGGCGAAGAGGTAGTAGTAGCCGTTCCGCTTGACGATGTACGGCGCCTCGACGGCCTTCGTCCCGGTGGGCCGGGAGGCGAGGGAGTAGCGGGTGGTGTTGGTGGAGAGCTGCTTCCCGGTGCCGGGATTGATCTGGATCATCTTGATCCCGGTCCACCAGCTG
>NZ_MUND01000104.1 GCF_002154375.1 Streptomyces glaucescens
CCTGCGGCCGGTCCGGCCGCACCCCGAGGCCCGCCGGGACCAGCCGCCCGAGCCCGGCCGCGTCGACCCCGCCGTGCTCGGCGCCCTGCTGCACCGGCACGGCTGGCAGCGCCGCGGCGGTGCCCCCGGACGCTACGGCCGCTGGACCCCGCCCGGCCCCGACAGCGGCCGCACCAGCCTGCTCGTCCCCGAGAGCCGCACCTTCCCCGACAGCGACGACCTGCTCGGCGAAGCCCTCACCGCCCTCACCCGCAGCAACAGCCCCTCCGCGCGGGAGATACTGCTCGGCCTCACCGTCCCCAGCGACGAGATCCGCTGGTGGCGGGACATACCGGGCGGACCGGCCGGCGCCGACCCGTGGCCCGTCGAGGAGCGGCTGCGCACCGCCGCCCGGCAGACCCTGCTCGCCGCCGCGCTCGCCACCCGCGGCCGGGCCGGCTACCACGGCGCCCGGCACCGCCGGGCCGCCGCAGCACTGCTGGACGACGTCCTGGTCGGCCCCGCCGCCGGCGGGCACCGCCTCACCGCCTTCGTGCCCGTGGCCACCGCCCGCCCCCTCGCCGTCCGCCTCCACCAGGCGCTCTACGCCGCCCGCGAGGCCATCGACCTCCGGCGGGCCACCGGCGGCATGGACGCCTTCGACGGCGCCGTCGAGGCGGGCGTCAGCCGGGAACTCACCGAGGCGCTGATCACTCTCGTGCACGGCACCGAGGGCGCCCGGATCGCCGTCGCCTGGGCACCCGCGGCCGGGGCACCGGAGGCCACGGTGACCTCCGCCGAGGCGGTCGAGTTCTCGCCCGGCGACCTGCCCGCGCTGCGCGAGGCCGGGGCCCGCTACCGCCGCGCCGAACCCTCCGTCCCCGTGCGGATCACCGGCGCCGTCGTCCGCATGCGCCGCTCGGGGCCGCGCGGCGAGGGCACCGTACGGCTGCGGGTGCTCGCCGGGGCCGAGGTGCCGCACGTACGGCTCACCCTCGACGAGGACGACTACCGCATCGCCGGCCACGCCCACCTGGTCGGCGTGCCGGTGCGGGTGCACGGGCGGCTGGAGAGCCGGGGCGGCTTCCGGCGGCTGACCGGGGCCTCGGGCGTCGCGCCGGTGCCGGTCGACGAGGCGGAACGGGACCGGCTGAGGAAGTCGCTCCAGGAGAACCTGGACTTCTTCGGGGAGGGGTGCGGCGGGGACTGATTTCGCCTGACAGGTCGAACGCTCGGTACGATCCTTTACTGCGCGCGCTCCCGGTATGGCGCCGCATCCATCTTCAGTCAGGAGAGACCGGTGTCAGACGTCCGTGTGATCATCCAACGCGATTCCGAGCGGGAAGAGCGCGTGGTGACGACGGGCACTACGGCCGCCGACCTCTTCGCCGGCGAGCGCTCGATCATCGCCGCGCGCGTGGGCGGCGAGCTGAGGGATCTGTCGTACGTGCTCTCCGACGGCGACGAGGTCGAGGGCGTCGCGATCTCCTCCGAGGACGGCCTGAACATCCTGCGCCACTCCACCGCGCACGTCATGGCGCAGGCCGTGCAGGAGCTGTTCCCCGAGGCCAAGCTGGGCATCGGCCCGCCCGTCAAGGACGGCTTCTACTACGACTTCGACGTCGAGAAGCCGTTCACGCCCGAGGATCTCAAGGCCATCGAGAAGAAGATGCAGGAGATCCAGAAGCGCGGGCAGAAGTTCGCCCGCCGTGTGGTCACCGACGAGGCCGCCCGCGAGGAGCTGGCGAACGAGCCGTACAAGCTGGAGCTGATCGGCCTCAAGGGCTCCGCCTCCAGCGACGACGGCGCGGACGTCGAGGTCGGCGCCGGCGAGCTGACGATCTACGACAACCTGGACGCCAAGACCGGCGAGCTGTGCTGGAAGGACCTCTGCCGCGGTCCCCACCTGCCCTCCACCCGGCTCATCCCGGCGTTCAAGCTGATGCGCAACGCCGCCGCCTACTGGCGCGGCAGCGAGAAGAACCCGATGCTCCAGCGCATCTACGGCACCGCCTGGCCGTCCAAGGACGAGCTGAAGCAGTACCTCGACTTCCTCGCCGAGGCCGAGAAGCGCGACCACCGCAAGCTGGGCAACGAGCTGGACCTGTTCTCCATCCCGGAGCAGATCGGCTCCGGCCTCGCCGTCTTCCACCCCAAGGGCGGCATCGTCCGCCGGGTCATGGAGGACTACTCGCGGCGCCGCCACGAGGAAGAGGGCTACGAGTTCGTCTACACCCCGCACGCGACCAAGGGGAAGCTCTTCGAGACGTCGGGCCACCTCGACTGGTACGCCGAGGGCATGTACCCGCCCATGCAGCTCGACGAGGGCGTGGACTACTACCTCAAGCCCATGAACTGTCCGATGCACAACCTGATCTTCGACGCGCGCGGCCGGTCGTACCGTGAACTGCCGCTGCGCCTCTTCGAGTTCGGGACCGTGTACCGGTACGAGAAGTCCGGCGTCGTGCACGGCCTGACCCGTGCCCGCGGCTTCACCCAGGACGACGCGCACATCTACTGCACCCGCGAGCAGATGTCCGAGGAGCTCGACAAGACGCTCACCTTCGTCCTCGGCCTGCTGCGCGACTACGGCCTGACCGACTTCTACCTGGAGCTGTCCACCAAGGACCCGGAGAAGTACGTCGGCTCGGACGAGGCCTGGGAAGAGGCCACCGAAACCCTCCGCCAGGTCGCCGAGAAGCAGGGCCTGCCGCTGGTCCCGGACCCGGGCGGCGCCGCCTTCTACGGCCCGAAGATCTCCGTGCAGGCCAAGGACGCCATCGGCCGGACCTGGCAGATGTCGACCATCCAGCTCGACTTCAACCTGCCGGAGCGCTTCGACCTGGAGTACACCGGCGCGGACGGCGCCAAGCAGCGGCCGGTCATGATCCACCGGGCGCTGTTCGGCTCGATCGAGCGGTTCTTCGCGGTGCTCCTGGAGCACTACGCGGGCGCGTTCCCGGCGTGGCTGGCGCCGGTGCAGGCGATCGGCATCCCGATCGGCGACGCCCACGTCGAGTACCTGCAGAAGTTCGCCGCCGCCGCGAAGAAGAAGGGCCTGCGCGTCGAGGTCGACTCCTCGTCCGACCGGATGCAGAAGAAGATCCGCAACGCCCAGAAGCAGAAGGTGCCCTTCATGGTCATCGCGGGCGACGAGGACATGTCGGGCGGATCGGTGTCGTTCCGCTACCGCGACGGCTCCCAGGAGAACGGCATCCCGTTCGACGAGGCCATCGCGAAGATCGTGAAGGTCGTGGAGGAGCGGACGCAGGTCTGATCCGGCCCGTCCGGTACGTCCGGCGCTCTCAGGAGGCCCCCGGGTTCACCCCGGGGGCCTCTCGTCGTCCTCCCGGGAGAACACCTGGAGCAGCCAGGACGAGAACGAGCCGGTGACCGTGCCCAGCAGCGCCAGGCCGCACGCCATCAGGCCCACGGCGATGATCCGTCCCAGCGGGGTCACGGGGGCGACGTCGCCGTATCCCACGGTCGCCAGCGTGGCGCAGGTCCACCACACCGCATCGCCGAAGGTCGTGATCGTGGCGTTCGGCGCGGTGTGCTCCTGGTGGTAGACGGAGAGCGCACCCGCGAACCCCAGCAGGCTGACCGACAGACCCGCGTACACGATCACCCTCAGGTGCAGTGGGAGCCGCGGGCGCCCGTGCCGGCGCTGCACCGCCTCGTACGTCTTGACCAAGCGCAGCGGCCGCAGCAGCGGCAGCACCACGACCAGGGTGTCCAGCCAGTGCCGGCGCACGAACGCCGCTCCCTGCCCGCTGAGCCGCCACCGCACCACGTAGTCGAGGAGGAACAGCGCCCACATCGTCCCGGTCACCGCCAGGCAGAGGTCGCGCAAGGGCCCGGGCAGGCCGTCCCCGAGGACCCGGACCGCGTAACTGCCGAGGAAGAGCAGCGATCCCACCGCGAGCGGGAGCGCCGCGCGCTGTTCCCACTCGGTCAGCCTGCTGTCGTCGTGCACCGGCCCAGCTTCGCCCGGGGCGCCGTGCGCGCGGCCCCGGCGACACGCCGCGAACGGGCGAAGCCATATGCTGCACTGCATGACGAGTGAGCCGGAGCAGCAGATCGGAGTGGGGACGCAGGACGCGTTCCAGCGCCTGTGGACGCCCCACCGGATGGCCTACATCCAGGGCGAGAACAAGCCGACCGGCCCGGGGGCCGACGACGGCTGTCCCTTCTGCTCCATCCCGGCCAAGTCCGACGAGGACGGGCTGGTCGTCCGGCGCGGTGAGCAGGTGTACGCCGTGCTGAACCTGTACCCGTACAACGGCGGTCATCTGATGACCGTGCCGTACCGCCACGTCGCCGACTACACGGATCTGACGACCGCCGAGACGGCCGAGCTGGCGGAGCTGACCAAGCAGGCGATGACGGCGCTGCGCACCGCGTCCGGGGCGCACGGCTTCAACATCGGCATGAACCAGGGCTCGGTGGCCGGCGCGGGGATCGCCGCGCATCTGCACCAGCACATCGTGCCCCGGTGGGGCGGCGACACGAACTTCATGCCGGTCGTCGGGCACACCAAGGTGCTGCCGCAGCTGCTCGCGGACACCCGGAAGATGCTGGCGGAGGCCTGGCCGACGGTCTGAGGAACGCGTCGGCGCCCCCGGCTCGGGCCGGGGGCGCCGTGACGTCTCGGCGATGGCTACGCGTCGTACACGTCGGCCTTGCGCGGTGACGGGTCCTGCACCGCCGTGCTGAGGAACGCGGAACGGCTGCCGAACTTATCCGTGTCGACTCCGTTCTCCTCCAGGACCTTGATCGCCGCGGCGTGGACCACTCGCAGCACCGGGGTCGCGGCGCGCAGGGCGTCGTCCGCCATGAAGCGGTGGCGCCAGGGCTGGTCGGCCCAGGCGTGCCGCAGGCCGAACGGCTCGGGGAGGGCTATCGAGCCGCCGAGCCAGTTCAGCAGCGGGGGATACCAGCTGATCGGCGCGCGGACGGCCAGCCGGACGACCTCGTCGCTGTTGACCAGCGGAAGCTTGATGGTGCGGGACTCCCACGGCTTGAACGACTTGCTGACCGACCTGGTCGGGGCCTCCGACTTGGTGGTGAACAGGCCGTTCACGGGGCCGAGGGCATGGCCGGTGACCTCGATGCGCAGGGTGGCGTGCAGCACGGTGACGGTGATCAGCATGGTGAGCACCAGCTGGCCGTCCCACAGGGTCCACTGCACGCCGAGGTAGTGCCGGTCGCCGGCGCCGAACTGCTGCTTGTTGCAGATGTCCTGTATGGCGTGCGACTTGACCTGGTACGCCTCGACGTCGGTGCCCTCGGGCCGGGAGACCGCCTTCGCGTTCTCGCCGATCGGGGTGACGATCCAGTGCCGTATCGACGGGGTCGGGAAGCCGCCGGTGTTCAGGGGGCCGCGCTCCAGCATGCGGAGCTGGTCGTGGATCGACCGTATGACGTCCCAGCTGCGGAACGGGTGGATCTCGCGGTCGGCGTGGGCGGGCACCAGGTCCTCGGCGAGCTGCCAGGAACCCCAGCGGGTGCCCATGCCGAGGATGCCCTTGGGGCCGGCGTAGAACACGGAGTTCGACTGCTGCTCGGCGCTGAGCTTGGCCAGGGACTGGCGCAGCTGCTCGGCGGCGGTCTCGCCGGGGCTGCTGGGCACGGCCTCGGGCACCTTGGCGCCGATGCTGCTGCCCGACAGGAGGCTGTCCCAGCGGTTCCTGAGGTCCGCCGCGGTGTACTCGCAGACCCGCTTGGCCCAGAACCAGCCGACCACGGGGGCGACGACCGCCGCACGCGCGTACCACCCCCAGAAGCCGGTGAAGGGCATCCGGACCAGGAAGATCACGGCCAGTGCGCCGACGGCGACGAGCAGGGCGGTGGCCGCCGCGGAGACGCGCTTGTTGTCGCCCTTGGTCATCGTGGTGCGCAGCTGGAAGACCAGCAGCCACACGAGGAGGCCGGGCAGGAACACCAGCCCGCACAGTGCCATGATCGCCGTCAGCTTGTTGTCGCGCTCACGGCGGATGCGGTTGGCCGCCAGGCAGTGCTCGACGACCACCTGCGGCTGGGTGCCGAAGGACTGGATGAGCGGCTTGCGGCCGCTGCCCAGCATGCGGTCGACCACCGCGCGGGAGAAGGCCTCGCCCAGGTTCGGCTTGAAGAGCGCGAGCCTTCCCGCGTTCACGGTCGACTGGTGCCACTCGTTGTCGGCCTTCTTGATGTCCTCCACGGGGTTGTCCCGATAGGCCGCCGAGGCCAGCGCGAAGGTCGCCGTCTGGCCCTCGTCGCCCGTGCGCGGCACCTGCGGTCCGAACATGTCCGCGTAACCGCTCTCAACGGTCATACCCGCCCCCACTCGCCGCCACTGTCGTCCTGCGGCCTTCCCGACTTCCCTGCCTCGCACACCTGTTGATCAGGTCATCAGCGTATCCGCCGGCGCCGACATTCGTCGGCGGACGGCCGAAGCCGTCCGCCGGTCCGGCAGCGGAGCGTCCCCACAGGTCACTTGAGTGCTCCGCTGTCCCAACTAGGATGCGGCCCGCTCCTGTTCGCGGACCCGTGCGGCGACCTGCTGGGGCATGGGTTCATGCCGGGCGTAGCGGCGGTCGAAGCGCGCCGTGCCGTGCGACAGGGAGCGCAGATCGACGGCGTACCGCCCGATCTCGATCTCGGGTACCTCGGCGCGCACCAGGGTGCGCCCCCCGGGGGTCTGCTCGGTGCCGAGCAGCCGGCCGCGCCGCCCCGACAGGTCGCTCATGACGGCGCCCACGTACTCGTCGCCGACCAGGACGCTCACCTCGGCCACCGGTTCCAGCAGATGGATCTTCGCGTCGGCGGCGGCCTCCCGCAGGGCCAGCGCCCCGGCGGTCTGGAACGCGGCGTCCGAGGAGTCCACGGAGTGCGCCTTGCCGTCCAGCAGCGTGACCCGGACGTCGATCAGCGGATACCCGGCGGCGACGCCCTTGGCGGCCTGGGCCCGGACGCCCTTCTCCACGGACGGGATGAACTGGCGCGGCACGGCCCCGCCCACCACCTTGTCGACGAACTCGATGCCGGAACCGCCGGGCAGCGGCTCCACCTCGATCTCGCAGATGGCGTACTGCCCGTGCCCGCCGGACTGCTTCACGTGCCGTCCGCGCCCGGCCGACCTCGCCGCGAACGTCTCCCGCAGGGAGACCCGGTGCGGTACGACGTCGACCTGGACGCCGTAGCGGCTGCGCAGCCGTTCCAGCACGACGTCCGCGTGGGCCTCGCCCAGGCACCAGAGCACCACCTGGTGGGTGTCCTGGTTCTGTTCCAGCCGCATCGTCGGATCCTCGGCGACCAGCCGGGCCAGGCCCTGGGAGAGTTTGTCCTCGTCGGCCTTGCTGTGCGCCTGGACGGCGAGCGGCAGCAGCGGGTCCGGCATGCGCCAGGGTTCCATCAGCAGCGGGTCGTCCTTGGCGGAGAGGGTGTCGCCGGTCTCCGCGCGGCCGAGTCTCGCCACGCACACCAGGTCGCCCGCGACGGCGTGCGTCACCGGCCGCTGCTGTTTCCCGAACGGCATGGTCAGCGCCCCGACGCGTTCGTCCACGTCGTGGTCCTCGTGGCCGCGGTCGGTGAGGCCGTGCCCGGAGACGTGGACGGTCTGGTCGGGGCGCAGCGTGCCGGAGAAGACCCGCACCAGGGAGATCCGGCCGACGTAGGGGTCCGAGGAGGTCTTGACGACCTCCGCGACCAGCGGGCCGTCGGTGTCGCACGGTTTCAGCCCGCGCGGCTCGCCGTCGATGGTGGTCACGGCGGGCATCGGGTGCTCGAAGGGGGTGGGGAACCCGCCGGTGATCAGCTCCAGCAGCTCGACCGTGCCGATGCCCTGGCGGGCGCCCTCGGCGGCCGGCGCCGCGGCCAGCACCGGGAAGAACGTGCCCCGGGCCACGGCCCGCTCCAGGTCATCGACCAGCGTCTCCAGGTCGATCTCCTCGCCGCCCAGATAGCGGTCCATGAGGGTCTCGTCCTCGCTCTCGGCGATGATCCCCTCGATCAGCCGGTTGCGGGCCTCCTCGATCAGCGGGAGCTGGTCCTCGCCCGGCTCAGACTCCTTGCGCTCCCCGCCGGAGTAGTCGAAGAGCTTCTGGGTGAGCAGCCCGATCAGTCCGGTCACGGGCGCGTGCCCGTCCGGTGCCTCGGGGCCGTGCAGCGGCAGGTACAGCGGGAGCACGGCGTCCGGGTCGTCGCCGCCGAAGGCCTCGGCGCAGATCCGGGTCATCTCCTCGAAGTCGGCGCGGGCCGCCTCCAGGTGCGTGACCACGATCGCGCGGGGCATGCCGACGGCCGCGCACTCCTCCCACACCATGCGGGTCGAGCCGTCCACGCCGTCGGAGGCGGAGACGACGAAGAGGGCCGCGTCCGCCGCTCGCAGACCGGCCCGCAGCTCCCCGACGAAGTCGGCGTATCCCGGGGTGTCGAGGACGTTGATCTTGATGCCGTCCCATTCGACGGGCACCAGCGACAGCTGCACCGAACGCTGCTGGCGGTGCTCGATGTCGTCGTAGTCGGAGACGGTGCCGCCGTCCTCCACGCGGCCCGCCCGGTTCACCGCTCCCGCGGTCAGCGCGAGAGCTTCCACCAGAGTCGTCTTGCCCGATCCGGAGTGGCCGACCAGCACCACATTCCGTACGGACGCGGGGTGGTCGGCCGCCGTAGCCCTGCCGGCGGCTCCGGGGTGGGTGTGTGCCTTGTCGCCCATGATCCTGCCTCCCGTGCACGGTGAGGTCACTGTGGGCGCGGACACGCGGGGGCCGCGTGTGGGGCGGCTCCGGCGACGCCCGCGATTCTTCGAGCTTTCCACTCCCGTCACGGTGCGTCCATACGAGCGACGGGAACCCGCCCTCCACCGCCGGTCGCGGACCGTGCGCCGGATCCCGACGGCCGGTGCGGGTGCCCGGCGGTGGCACACGCGCGCGCGTGGCTACGATGGGCCAGCCGGCGGCCAGCAGGGGCCGCCCGGCGACACCGACCCTCGGGAAGGCCATGCTGAACAAGTACGCGCGTGCATTCTTCACGCGTGTCCTCACACCGTTCGCCGCGTTTCTCATCCGCCGGGGCGTGAGCCCCGACACGGTCACGCTGATCGGGACCGCCGGTGTGATCGCGGGCGCGCTGGTCTTCTTCCCTCGGGGCGAGTTCTTCTGGGGCACGATCGTCATCACGCTGTTCGTCTTCTCCGACCTCGTCGACGGCAACATGGCCCGCCAGATGGGCCGCTCCAGCCGCTGGGGCGCCTTCCTCGACTCGACCCTGGACCGGGTCGCGGACGGGGCGATCTTCGGCGGCTTCGCCCTCTGGTACGCGGGCGGCGGGAACGACAACGTGCTGTGCGCCGTGTCGATCTTCTGCCTGGCCAGCGGCCAGGTGGTGTCGTACACCAAGGCGCGCGGCGAGTCGATCGGCCTGCCGGTGGCCGTCAACGGGCTGGTCGAGCGCGCCGAGCGGCTGGTGATCTCCCTGGTCGCGGCCGGACTCGCCGGTCTGCACACCTTCGGCGTGCCCGGCATCGACGTGCTCCTGCCGATCGCGCTCTGGCTGGTCGCGGTGGGCAGTCTCGTCACGCTGGTGCAGCGGGTCGTCACGGTCCGCAGGGAATCGGCGGAGGCGGACGCGGCGGCGGCCCAGGGGGAGGAGAATGCCTCCCAGGGGCAGGACAACGCGCCCCACGGGCAGAAGAACGCCTCCCACGGGAGCGAGGCGGCGAAATGAGCGCCCAGGAGCGTCTGACGGACGCGCTGTACGGCCTCGGCTGGAGCACGGTGAAGAAGCTCCCCGAGCCGGCCGCCGTACGGCTCGGGGACACCATCGCCGACCTCGCCTGGAAGCGGCGCGGCAAGGGCGTGCTGCGGCTGGAGAGCAACTACGCGCGCGTGGTGCCCGACGCGACCCCCGAGCGGCTGGCGGAGCTGTCCCGCGCGGGCATGCGGTCGTACCTGCGCTACTGGATGGAGTCCTTCCGGCTCCCGGCCTGGAGCGCCGAACGTGTCAGGGCGGGCGTCGAGGTCAAGGACCTCCACCACCTCACCGACGGGCTCGCCGCCGGCAAGGGCGTCGTCCTCGCCCTGCCCCACCTGGCCAACTGGGACCTGGCGGGCGCGTGGGTCACCACCGCGCTGAACATCCCCTTCACGACCGTCGCGGAACGCCTCAAGCCGGAGACGCTCTACGACCGCTTCGTCGCCTACCGCCAGGGACTGGGCATGGAGGTGCTGCCCCACAACGGCGGCTCCGCCTTCGGCACCCTCGCCCGGCGGCTGCGCGACGGGGGCCTGGTCTGCCTGGTCGCCGACCGCGACCTGTCCGCGTCCGGTCTGAAGGTCCGGTTCTTCGGCGACACCGCGCGGATGCCCGCCGGGCCCGCGCTGCTCGCCCAGCAGACCGGTGCGCTGCTGCTGCCGGCGACGCTGTGGTACGACGACTCGCCCGTCATGCGGGGACGGGTGCATCCCCCGATCGAGGTACCGGAGACAGGCACGCGGGCCGAGAAGACGTCTGTCATGACACAGGCGCTGGCGGACGCCTTCGCCCAGGGAATCGCCGACCATCCGGAGGACTGGCACATGCTCCAGCGCTTGTGGCTCTCGGACCTCGACCCCGCTCTCGATCCCGCGAAGGGCCGCTCGTGAGAATCGGCATCGTCTGCCCCTACTCCTGGGACGTACCGGGCGGCGTCCAGTTCCACATCCGCGACCTCGCCGAGTACTTCATCCGTCTCGGCCACGAGGTGTCCGTCCTCGCCCCCGCCGACGACGACACCCCGCTGCCGCCGTACGTCGTCTCGGCCGGCCGCGCGGTGCCCGTGCCGTACAACGGCTCGGTGGCCCGGCTGAACTTCGGTTTCCTGTCGGCGGCCCGGGTGCGGCGGTGGCTGCACGACGGCGCGTTCCACGTCATCCACATCCACGAGCCGACCTCCCCGTCGCTGGGTCTGCTGGCCTGCTGGGCGGCACAGGGCCCGATCGTGGCCACCTTCCACACGTCCAACCCGCGCTCGCGCGCGATGATCGCCGCGTACTCGATCCTCCAGGCGGCCCTGGAGAAGATCAGCGCGCGGATCGCGGTCAGCGAGTACGCCCGCCGCACCCTCGTGGAGCACCTCGGCGGCGACGCGGTCGTCATCCCCAACGGCGTCGACGTCGACTTCTTCGCCAAGGCCGAGCCCAACCCGGACTGGCAGGGCGACACGATCGGCTTCATAGGGCGCATCGACGAGCCCCGCAAGGGCCTGCCCGTGCTCATGCGGGCGCTGCCGCGCATCCTCGCCGAACGCCCGCGGACCCGGCTGCTGGTCGCCGGGCGCGGCGACGAGGAGGAGGCGGTCGCCTCCCTGCCCGCCGAGCTGCGCTCGCGCGTCGAGTTCCTCGGCATGGTCAGCGACGCGGACAAGGCGCGCCTCCTGCGCAGCGTCGACCTGTACGTGGCGCCCAACACCGGAGGCGAGAGCTTCGGCATCATCCTCGTCGAGGCGATGTCGGCGGGCGCGCCGGTGCTGGCCTCCGACCTGGACGCCTTCGCCCAGGTCCTCGACCGGGGCGCGGCGGGCGAGCTGTTCGCCAACGAGGACGCCGACGCGCTCGCCGAGGCGGCGCTGCGGCTGCTCGGCGACCCGGCACACCGTGCCGGGCTGAGCGCACGGGGCAGCGCCCACGTCCGCCGCTTCGACTGGTCGACCGTCGGCGCGGACATCATGTCGGTCTACGAGACGGTGACGGCGGGCGCGGCCGCGGTGGCGACGGACGAGGAGACCGGCGGAGGCACCGGCCTGCGGGCACGGTTGCGACTGGCGCGCGACTGACCCTGGCGCGCGGCCGACCGTGACGGTGAGCGCGCCGGGACCGTCCGGCCCCGGGGGCGGCAGCCGGCCCCCAGCGGGTGCCGGTGAGGGCGAGCCGGACGAGACACTCGGCCGACCCGGCGGAGCGTCCCGGTAGCCTTGCCGCCCGTGACCGAAACCCTCATCTGGATCATCGTCGTCCTCGTCGCGATCGGCCTCTATCTGAGCTGGACGGCCGGCCGGCTGGACCGGCTGCACGCCCGGATCGACGCCGCGCGCGCCGCGCTCGACGCCCAGCTGCTGCGCAGGGCTTCGGTGGCCCAGGAACTGGCCACGTCCGGGGTGCTCGACCCGGCCGCCTCGATCGTGCTCTACGAGGCCGCGCACGCCGCGCGGCAGGCCGAGGAGGAGCACCGGGAGGTCGCCGAGAGCGAGCTGAGCCAGGCGCTGCGGGCCGTCTTCGCGGAGCCGCAGCAGGTGGAGGCGGTCCGGGAGGCCCCCGGCGGCGTGGAGGCCGCCCGTGAGCTGGCGGAGGCCGCACGCAGGGTGCCGATGGCCCGGCGGTTCCACAACGACGCGGTCGGCGCGGCCCGCAGGCTCCGCGAGCACCGCAAGGTCCGCTGGTTCCGGCTGGCCGGCCACGCCCCCTTCCCGCTGGCCTTCGAGATGGACGACGAGCCTCCCACGGCCCTGATGGACCGGGCGGCCTGAGCCCGGACCCACGGCACCGCCGTACGCCGGGGCGCAGCACGAAGTCCGACCCCCACAGCCCCGCCGGCCCCACCGCTCTCAGGGCCCCACCAGTACCCTCGCCTGGGAAAAACGAGCCACCTCCTCCTCATTGGCCCTTGCTGTGGACTGGGCCCGTCGCGTTTCCTCGGTGGAGCAGTAACCCTCTTTCACCCAGTGAGGTACCCGTGTCCACCACGCTCCCCAACTCCGCCCAGACCCCCGAGACCGGCACCGCGCGCGTGAAGCGCGGCATGGCCGAGCAGCTCAAGGGCGGTGTGATCATGGACGTCGTCACGCCGGAGCAGGCGAAGATCGCCGAGGACGCGGGCGCCGTCGCCGTCATGGCGCTGGAGCGCGTCCCGGCCGACATCCGCAAGGACGGCGGCGTGGCCCGCATGTCCGACCCGGACATGATCGAGGGCATCATCGACGCCGTCTCGATCCCGGTCATGGCCAAGTCGCGTATCGGCCACTTCGTCGAGGCGCAGGTCCTGCAGTCCCTCGGCGTGGACTACATCGACGAGTCGGAGGTGCTGACCCCGGCCGACGAGGTCAACCACTCCGACAAGTGGGCGTTCACCACCCCCTTCGTCTGTGGTGCCACCAACCTGGGCGAGGCCCTGCGCCGTATCGCCGAGGGCGCCGCGATGATCCGCTCCAAGGGCGAGGCCGGCACCGGCAACGTCGTCGAGGCCGTCCGTCACCTGCGCCAGATCAAGAACGAGATCGCCCGCCTGCGCGGCTACGACAACAACGAGCTGTACGCCGCCGCCAAGGAGCTGCGCGCCCCGTACGAGCTGGTCAAGGAGGTCGCCGAGCTCGGCAAGCTCCCGGTGGTGCTGTTCTCCGCCGGTGGCGTGGCCACCCCGGCCGACGCCGCGCTGATGCGCCAGCTCGGCGCCGAGGGCGTCTTCGTCGGCTCCGGCATCTTCAAGTCGGGCGACCCGGCCAAGCGCGCCGCCGCCATCGTGAAGGCCACCACCTTCTACGACGACCCGAAGATCATCGCCGACGCCTCCCGCAACCTCGGCGAGGCCATGGTCGGCATCAACTGCGACACCCTCCCCGAGGCCGAGCGCTACGCCAACCGCGGCTGGTAATCACCCGAGCTGGTCCTCAACCGAGCTGGTAGTCACCTGATGAGCAACGAAGCCCCTGTCATAGGCGTCCTGGCCCTCCAGGGCGACGTACGGGAGCACCTGATCGCCCTGGCCGCGGCGGACGCCGTGGCCAGGCCGGTCCGGCGTCCCGAGGAACTCGCCGAGGTCGACGGTCTCGTCCTGCCCGGCGGCGAGTCCACCACCATCTCCAAGCTGGCCGTCCTCTTCGGCGTGATGGAGCCCCTCCGCGCGCGCGTGCGGAACGGCATGCCGGTCTACGGCACCTGCGCGGGCATGATCATGCTCGCCGACAAGATCCTCGACCCGCGCTCGGGCCAGGAGACGATCGGCGGCATCGACATGATCGTCCGCCGCAACGCCTTCGGCCGGCAGAACGAGTCCTTCGAGGCGGCCGTCGCCATCGAGGGCGTCGAGGGCGGCCCGGTGGAGGGCGTCTTCATCCGCGCCCCCTGGGTGGAGTCCGTCGGCGCGCGCACGGAGGTGCTCGCCGAGCACGACGGTCATATCGTGGCGGTCCGCCAGGGCAACGCGCTGGCCACGTCGTTCCACCCGGAACTGACCGGCGACCACCGCGTGCACTCCCTGTTCGTCGACATGGTGCGCGCGAACCGGGCGGCGGAGTCCTTGTAGGATCTCTGCCGTTCGTACGGAGATGGGTTACGCGAAGGAGACAGGCAGATGTCCGGCCACTCTAAATGGGCCACGACGAAGCACAAGAAGGCCGTGATCGACGCCAAGCGCGGCAAGCTCTTCGCGAAGCTGATCAAGAACATCGAGGTCGCGGCCCGGATGGGCGGTGCCGACCCGGACGGCAACCCGACGCTGTACGACGCCATCCAGAAGGCGAAGAAGTCGTCGGTCCCGAACAAGAACATCGACTCCGCGGTCAAGCGCGGCGCCGGCCTGGAGGCCGGTGGCGCCGACTACGAGACGATCATGTACGAGGGTTACGGCCCGAACGGTGTCGCGGTGCTCATCGAGTGTCTGACCGACAACCGCAACCGCGCCGCCTCCGAGGTCCGCGTCGCCATGACCCGCAACGGCGGCTCCATGGCCGACCCGGGCTCGGTGTCGTACCTGTTCAACCGCAAGGGCGTCATCATCGTGCCCAAGGGCGAGCTGACCGAGGACGACGTCCTCGCCGCCGTCCTGGACGCGGGCGCCGAGGAGGTCAACGACCTCGGCGAGAACTTCGAGGTGATCAGCGAGGCCACCGACCTGGTCGCGGTCCGCACCGCCCTCCAGGACGCCGGGATCGACTACGACTCCGCCGAGGCCAACTTCGTCCCGACCATGCAGGTCGAGCTGGACGAGGAGGGCGCCAAGAAGATCTTCAAGCTGATCGACGCGCTGGAGGACAGCGACGACGTGCAGAACGTCTTCGCCAACTTCGACGTCAGCGACGAGGTCATGGAGAAGGTCGACGCCTGACGCCGAGCCGGGCAGCGCAGCGAGCCGAACGGGCCGACGGGAGACACCCCGTCGGCCCGTCGCCGTGCGCGGCGTTGTCAGTGGCACCCGATAGCCTGCACAAACAGGCGAGCGAAGGAGGGGCGGGTGCGCGTACTGGGGGTGGACCCGGGACTGACCCGGTGCGGTGTCGGAGTGGTCGAGGGCGTGCCCGGCAGACCGCTGACCATGCTCGGTGTCGGTGTCGTGCGCACACCGGCCGACGCGGAACCGGGGGACCGGCTCGTCGCCGTCGAGCAGGGCATCGAGCAGTGGCTCGACGAGCACCGGCCCGAGTTCGTGGCGGTGGAGCGCGTCTTCAGCCAGCACAACGTCCGCACCGTGATGGGCACCGCCCAGGCCAGCGCGGTCGCCATGCTGTGCGCCGCCCGCCGCGGCATCCCCGTCGCCCTGCACACCCCCAGCGAGGTCAAGGCCGCCGTCACCGGCACCGGCCGCGCGGACAAGGCCCAGGTCGGAGCCATGGTCACCCGCCTGCTGCGGCTGGCCGCGCCGCCCAGGCCCGCCGACGCGGCCGACGCCCTCGCGCTCGCCATCTGTCACATCTGGCGCGCCCCCGCCCAGAACCGCCTCCAGCAGGCCGTCGCCCAGAACCGCCTCCAGCAGGCGGTCGCCCAGCACGCAGCACACGCAACGAAAGGCCGTACGACATGATCGCCTTCGTCAGCGGCACGGTCGCCGCCCTCGCCCCGGACGCCGTGGTGGTCGAGGTCGGCGGTGTCGGCATGGCCGTCCAGTGCACGCCGAACACGCTCTCCACCCTCCGGGTGGGCCGGCCCGCGAAGCTCGCCACCTCCCTGGTCGTACGGGAGGACTCGCTCACGCTGTACGGCTTCGCCGACGACGACGAGCGCCAGGTCTTCGAACTGCTCCAGACCGCGAGCGGCGTCGGCCCCCGCCTCGCCCAGGCCATGCTCGCCGTGCACACCCCCGACGCCCTGCGGCGCGCGGTCTCCACCGGCGACGAGAAGGCGCTCACCGCCGTCCCCGGCATCGGCAAGAAGGGCGCCCAGAAGCTGCTGCTGGAGTTGAAGGACCGCCTCGGCGAACCCCTCGGCGCGCCCGCCGTCGGCGCCCCGGTCACCTCCGGCTGGCGCGACCAGCTGCACGCCGCGCTCATCGGCCTGGGCTACGCCACCCGCGAGGCCGACGAGGCCGTCGCAGCGGTGGCCCCGCAGGCCGAGGCCGCCGACGGCCCGCCCCAGGTCGGCCTGCTCCTGAAGGCCGCGCTGCAGACCCTCAACCGAGCCCGCTGACACCCGCCCCGCCCGCGAAGGAGCCCCCGGCCGCGGATTCGGCCGGAAAGCACCCCCGCGAGCGGCGCCCTCACCCGCGTTACGCCCCATCCGACCGCGACCCCCGAGGCACACTCCATGAACTGGGACGACACGACCGACACCTCCGCCGGCGAGCGGCTGGTGGGCCCTGTCGCCGACCGTGAGGACCAGGCCGTCGAGGCCGCCCTGCGCCCGAAGGACCTGGGCGAGTTCATCGGCCAGGAGAAGGTCCGCGAGCAGCTGGACCTGGTGCTGCGCGCCGCCCGCGCGCGCGGAGCCACCGCCGACCACGTCCTGCTCTCCGGCGCGCCCGGCCTCGGCAAGACCACCCTCTCGATGATCATCGCGGCCGAGATGGGCGCCCCCATCCGCATCACCTCCGGCCCCGCCATCCAGCACGCCGGCGACCTCGCCGCGATCCTCTCCTCCCTCCAGGAGGGCGAGGTGCTCTTCCTCGACGAGATCCACCGCATGTCCCGGCCCGCCGAGGAGATGCTGTACATGGCGATGGAGGACTTCCGCGTCGACGTCATCGTCGGCAAGGGCCCGGGCGCCACCGCGATCCCCCTGGAGCTGCCGCCGTTCACCCTGGTCGGCGCCACCACACGGGCGGGCCTGCTGCCGCCCCCGCTGCGCGACCGCTTCGGCTTCACCGCGCACATGGAGTTCTACGAACCGGCCGAGCTGCAACGGGTCGTCCACCGCTCCGCGAGCCTGCTCGACGTCGAGATCGACACCGACGGCGCGGCGGAGATCGCCGGCCGCTCCCGCGGCACGCCCCGGATCGCCAACCGCCTGCTGCGCCGGGTGCGGGACTACGCCCAGGTCAAGGCGGACGGTGTCATCAACCGGGAGATCGCCGCGGCGGCCCTCGCGGTCTACGAGGTCGACGCCCGCGGCCTCGACCGTCTCGACCGCGCCGTCCTGGAGGCCCTGCTCAAGCTGTTCGGCGGGGGACCGGTCGGCCTGTCGACGCTCGCCGTCGCGGTGGGGGAGGAGCGCGAGACCGTCGAGGAGGTGGCCGAGCCCTTCCTGGTCCGGGAGGGACTGCTGGCCCGCACCCCCCGCGGCCGGGTCGCCACACCCGCCGCATGGGCGCATCTCGGCCTGACCCCGCCCCGCTCGCAGGGCGGGGGAAACGGACAACAGGACCTGTTCGGGGCGTGACGGCGAGGGAATGGACCGAGCAGGAACCCCGGTGCCATGCTGAGCGTTGTTCCATGCGCGCGGACTCGCTTAGACTCCGCCGATGCCGCCTAAGTCGGCGGCACGCACACCCCCAACCATCAGGCCGCTCACCATCGCGGTCGTGTGAAGGAAGTACCGACCCGTGAGTCTCGTGACCCTCCTCCCGTTCATCGTGCTCATCGGGGCCATGATCCTGATGACCCGGTCGGCCAAGAAGAAGCAGCAGCAGGCCATCGACATGCGGAACCAGATGCAGCCCGGTTCCGGCGTCCGCACCATCGGGGGCATGTACGCGACGGTCAAGGAGGTCAGCGAGGACACGGTCCTCCTCGACGCCGGGCCGGGCGTCGAGGAGGACCGTGTC
>NZ_MUND01001034.1 GCF_002154375.1 Streptomyces glaucescens
CGCCCGCCCTCTCCCACGCGCTGGACGACCGCGGCCTCGCCCACCACCTCGGCGACGGGCCCGGCCACACCGACGGCTCCCGGATCGCCCCGGCGCTGAAGCCGAACGCCAAGCGGCCCACCGGCCGCGCGGGCGTTCCGGCGAACGTGCCGAAGCCGGACCTGCGTTCGCTGCCGGCCTGGGACATCGCCATCACCGACGGCGAGGACGGTGACGTGCCGGGCAAGGACTACCTCGCCTTCAGCGCCAACGTCTGGAACGCGGGCCCCGCGCCGCTCGTCGTGGACGGCTTCCGCAGCCCCGGCAAGGACCTGATGGACGCCTACCAGTACTTCTACGACGCGAACGGCAAGCAGGTCGGCTACGCCCCCACCGGCACCATGGAGTGGGACCCGCGCATCGGCCACGAGCACTGGCACTTCACCGACTTCGCCAGCTACCGGCTGCTGAGCGCGGACCAGACGAAGGAGGTGCGCAGCGGCAAGGAGGCGTTCTGCCTGGCCAACACCGACGCGATCGACTACACGGTGAAGAACGCCAACTGGCACCCGTACAACACGGATCTGTCGACCGCCTGCGGCCAGCAGAACTCGATCTCCGTGCGTGAGGTGCTGGACGTCGGCTCCGGCGACACCTACACCCAGTACCGGCCCGGCCAGTCCTTCGACATCACGGACCTGCCGAACGGCACGTACCACATCCAGGTCATCGCCAACCCGGAGAAGCGGCTGAAGGAGACCAACCTGGACAACAACGTCGCGCTCCGCAAGGTCGTCCTCGGCGGCACGCCGGGCGCCCGGACGGTGACGGTCCCGCCGCACGAGCTGATCAACGCCAAGTAGGCGAGCGGGCCGCCCCCCTCGGCCGGGGGGCGACCCCATCCGCGTACCGGCATCCGCTCCCGCGCCGCGCCCCCCGTGACCAGGGGCGACGCGGACCCCTCGGCCCGTCCTCCGGCCCGGGATATAAACGGTGGATGATCCACCACGTCGTCCCCGCCGCGGACTGGGCCGCCGCCCCCGCGGGCCCGTACCTGTCCCTTATACACATCC
>NZ_MUND01001035.1 GCF_002154375.1 Streptomyces glaucescens
CCCCCGGCCTGCCCGGCGTCCCCCTCGTCGACATCTCCGCCACCGGCCCCGGCCGTACCCCCTTGCAGCAGGTCATGGGCCTGATGCGGGAGCACGGACCGGTACTGGTGCGGCGGCTGCACGGGCGGGACACGCTGTTCGTGAGCGACCTCGACCTCGTCACCGACCTGGCCGACGAGCGGCGGTTCGCCAAGCACATCGGGCCCGCCCTGGAGAACGTGCGCGCGTTCGCCGCCGACGGGCTGTTCACCGCGTACAACGACGAACCCAACTGGGCCAGGGCGCACGACATCCTCATGCCCGCCTTCGCCCTCGGCTCGATGCGCACCTACCACCCCGTGATGCTGAGGGTGGCCCGCCGGCTGATCGAGGCCTGGGACCGCGCCGCCGCCGACGGGCACCCGGTGAACGTGCCGGACGACATGACCCGGATGACCCTCGACACCATCGGCCTCGCCGGATTCGGCTACGACTTCGGCTCCTTCGAGCGGGCCGAACCGCACCCGTTCGTCGAGGCGATGGTCCGCTGCCTGGAGTGGAGCATGATTCGCCTCGCCCGCGTCCCGGGCGAGGACCACTCCGCGGCCGACGCGGCCTTCCGCGCCGACGCCGACTACCTCGCCGGGATCGTCGACGACGTCATCACCGCCCGCACCGGCACCGACC
>NZ_MUND01001036.1 GCF_002154375.1 Streptomyces glaucescens
CCGCGCGGTGTCGATGAGGCAGGTCACGAGGTCCCCGTTGACGTACGTCTCCTTCCAGCTCGGATGGGATCTCGGCACGAACCGCTCGCGGTAGTCGGCGAGGCCCTTCGGCTCCGTGGCGGTGGCCCGCAGGACGGTCATCCGGTCGCCGCGGTTGATGTCCATGGCCGCCGCGATCGGGCCGAGTCCGTGCATCGCGTAGAACGACGCGGTGCTGCGGGTGTGCCACAGCCGCCGCCAGGAGTCGGTGTAGTAGGTGTCCGAGAACAGCAGGGCCCGCAGATCGTGCAGGTAGCCGCCGTGGCCGTTGGTGATCTCGCCGAACAGGCCGTCGTGGGCCATCTTCAGCATCGCCAGCTCGTTGCGGCCGTAGTTGCAGTTCTCGGAGAGGATCAGGTGCCGGCGGGTGCGTTCGCTGGTGTCGACCAGGTCCCACAGCTCGTCCAGCTCGGTGGCGACGGGCAGTTCGACGAGGGCGTGCTTGCCCGCCAGCAGCGCGGCGCGGCCCTGCTCGTGGTGGAACTCCCACGGGGTGGCGATGTAGACGAGGTCGATGTCGTCCCGGCGCAGCATGCGCTGGTACGCGTCGGCCGAG
>NZ_MUND01001037.1 GCF_002154375.1 Streptomyces glaucescens
CACCCCCGGCTTCGCATCGGAAGGGTGAACCCGCTGATCACGTGACTGTCGGTGGTCGCTCGTTGGTGCAGCAGCGGAAAAGCGCCAACCCCCACCCCTGCGCGGGCGGCGACCCCACCGCGAGGTGACCGCCGCGATCCGCAGCCGGCCGGCGCGCACCGCCGCTGCGGCCGCGCCCCGGATCCTGCGCGGCACTCCCAGGTGAGCCACCTTGCGGCACCGGCCGTGCCGGGCAGCGCGCGGCGCCGCGGAGCCCGCCCGCGGCCGAGCAGCGACCGCAGCGGCACCGGATCCGCCCGCGCGCGTACCCCGTCACCGGGGCGGCGGGTAGACCAGGTGCCCGTCACGGACCTGCGCGAGCTCGTTCAGCACGGCCGGCTTCGACGTCGTGGGGGACATGATGTGCACCACCTCCGCGCCGGCGACGATCAACGCGTCGGTGATGAGCCGCCGGTGGCAACGCCAGGGCACCGCCTCGCTGCACATGATCGCCGGCCGCTCGTGACCGGCCAGCCGCAGGAGTTCCCCGAGACCCGCG
>NZ_MUND01001038.1 GCF_002154375.1 Streptomyces glaucescens
GGCCACCAGCTTCTCCTTCGTCGAGAAGTGGTAGAGGACCAGCGCGTTGCTCACCCCGAGCGCCGAGGCCACGTCCGAGATCCGCACGGCGGCCACGCCCCGTGCCTCGATCTGCTCCACGGTGGCCCGCAGCAGCTCCTGCCGCCGCTCCTCCACACTCAACCGCACTCTCGCCACCCCGTCACCCTAATGGGGTCCCGCGGGCGCTCTCGCGCAGGGAGCGTTACTGAACAGCGAGTCAGTACCGGGGGCCGGCTCGCGGGCGGGCCGACGTGGTGTCGCCGGGGCGGACCATAATGGAGGCCTCACCGACTCCACCTGGAGGTACCGTGGCCGGTTCCCGTTCCCTGAGCTCCGGGCTCCGCGCCCTGCGGCCCGCGGCCTTCGGCGCGGACCCCGGCGGTGAGCGCCTGGCACGGATCCGCAGCTCGCCCCATTTCAAGGACGGCGTCTTCCAGAACCCCGGCGGCCCCTCCCGGATCCGTCCCTCCGGTTCGGGCCGCGAGTTCGCGAAGATCTACTTCGACAAGGACGCCCGCACCCGCCGCGTCCCCCAGGGCGGCATCCCGGTCCACGCCACCACCCTCGCCGACATCGCCAGGCCCCCCGCCACCGGGCTGCGGCTGACCTGGGCGGGCCACTCCAGCGTCCTCGCCGAGATCGACGGACAGCGGGTGCTGTTCGACCCCGTCTGGGGCGAACGCTGCTCCCCGTTCGCCTTCGCCGGCCCCCGTCGGCTGCACCCCGTGCCACTTCCGCTGGCGGCGCTCGGCCCGGTCGACGTCGTGGTCATCTCGCACGACCACTACGACCACCTCGACATGCCCACGATCAAGGCACTGGCCGGCACGGACACCCTCTTCGCCGTCCCGCTCGGCGTCGGCGCCCACCTGGAGGCCTGGGGTGTGTCCCCCGGCCGCCTGCGCGAACTGGACTGGCACGAGTCGACCCGGGTCGGCGGTCTCACCCTCACCGCCACCCCGGCCCGCCACTTCTGCGGCCGGGGCCTGCGCAACACCCAGCACACCCTGTGGGCGTCCTGGACCGTCGCCGGTGAGGAGCACCGCATATTCCACAGCGGCGACACCGGGTATTTCGCGGGGTTCCAGGACATCGGCGCCGCGTACGGCCCCTTCGACGCCACGATGATCCAGATCGGGGCGTACAGCGACTTCTGGCCGGACATCCACATGACCCCCGAGGAAGGCGTACGGGCCCACCTCGACCTCCAGGGAGGCGCTCCGGGCGGGGTGCTGCTGCCGATCCACTGGGGCACGTTCAACCTGGCGCCGCACGCCTGGGCCGAGCCGGGGGAGTGGACGAAGGACGCCGCCGAGGCGGCCGGTCAGGCGGTCGCCCTGCCGCGGCCCGGCGAGCCCTTCGAGCCGGCCGGGAAACTGCCGGTGGATCCCTGGTGGCGGGCGGTGTCGCGGCCGATCGACCGCCCGTGGCGAGCGCCGAGGGCGGTCGAGATCACCGTCGCCGAGTCCGGCGCGAGCGATCTGGACCTGGCCGCTCCCGTGTCCGAGGCCCGGCCCGAGGCCGGGTGAGCATCCCGCCCGGAGGACCGGCCCGGCACCGCGACGGCTTCCTCCGCCAAGGCTTCTCTCAGGGAAGCGTTCGCGGGGTCCGTCAGGGAAGTGCTCGGGGGCCCGTCAGGGAAGTGTTCGGAGGGTCCGGCCTCAGTCCGCGGTGAGTGCCTCGTCCGGGAGGCCCAGGTGGCGGTGGAAGGCCGCGCGGCCGTGGTCCGTCAGCCGTACGACGCGCGAGCCCTCGGCGGGGACCAGCCAGGACTGTTCGAGCGCGTGGCGGAAGACGCCCGCGGCCACGGCGCCCGCCAGGTGCAGCCGGCGCTCGGTCCAGTCCAGGCAGGTGCGCACATGCGGTGTCGTCTGCCCAGCGACGCCCAGGTCCGCCAGCCACGCGGTGCCGGACGGGGTGAGGGACGGGCCGAACTCCCAGTCCAGATGGCCCCGTTCGGTCATCGCGTCGGTCAGCGCCACGGACAGGGAGCCGCCGAGGTGGTCGTAGCAGACGCGGGCGAAGGCCATGGTGCGCTGCCGGCGGGCGGCGGCGAGCGAGCGCACCGGGACCGGCCGTCGCGGCGCCCGGGCCGCCAGCGCCTCGATCATCTCGGCGATGCCGGGGTCCGCCAGGCGCAGGTGGCGGTGCCGGCCCGCGCGCTCCTCGGTCAGCAGACCGCCGGCCACCAGACGGTTGAGGTGGCTGGTGGCCGTGGACGGCGCGACGCCCGCCAGCCGTCCGAGTTCCGTCGCCGTCCAGGCGCGGCCGTCGAGCAGCGCGAGGCAGAAGGAGGCGCGGGTCCGGTCGGCCAGCAGGGCCGCCAGGGAGGCGAGGTCCGGCTCGGCGGCGTGGACGCCGGCACGGGGGTCCGGGGTGGCGT
>NZ_MUND01001039.1 GCF_002154375.1 Streptomyces glaucescens
GGGCGCCCTCGGGCGAGGCGCGGTGCGGTCACGCTCCGGCCGGGGCCGACTCGCTCTCCGACGGGCTCGGTGAGGCCACCGGTGCCGTCACGGTCAGCTCCACGGTGAGCGTGGCGCCGCCCGTGGTGGTCAGGCGGAGCAGGAACGTGCCGGTGGCGTCGTCCGCGTACAGCTGAGGGAGTGTCAGCAGGCCGTCGGCGCCGGTCTTCAGGCCCGTGAGGGTGCGCACGGCCTTGCCGTCGGCGTCCTTGAAGTAGGGACCCTTGTCGTTGACCGCCGGGTCGTCCGCCGACGTGACGAGCGTCGCGGTGGCGGCGACACCGTCCGCGACAGCGCCCCGGTACGTCGCCTTCACCTGCAGCGGCTCGGTGAACGCGCCGCCCGCGACACAGGTCAGCTCGGTTCCGGTGGTGCGGACGAGGGTGTCGGCGGCCCGCGCGGTGACCGTCGCGGCGTAGTCGGCGCCGGGAACGGAGCGGCCCACGACGGTGGCGCGCACGGTGAACG
>NZ_MUND01001040.1:0-1572 GCF_002154375.1 Streptomyces glaucescens
CCCCAAGGGGTGTAGGCCCCAAGGGGTGTAGGCCCCAGGGGGTGTAGCTGCCTAGCGGCGCGCGCCGATGTGCAGCCGCACCGTGCCGTCCGGCGCCGGCTCGACGCGTACCTCGGTCAGGTCCCGGACCAGCGCGTCCGGGCGGTGGGCGGCGGCTCGGGGGCCGACGCCGACGACGCGCATGCCGGCCGCGCGGCCCGCGCCGATGCCCGCGCCGGAGTCCTCGAAGACGACGCAGTCGGCGGGGGCGATGCCCAGTTCGGCGGCGCCCTTGAGGAAGCCCTCGGGGTCGGGCTTGCTGGCGCCGACGGACTCGGCGGTGACGCGGACGTCGGGGAGGGGGAGGCCCGCGGCGGCCATGCGGGCCGTGGAGAGGGCCACGTCGGCCGATGTCACGAGGGCGTGCGGGAGGCCGCGCAGGGCGGCGAGGAAGGCGGGCGCGCCGGGGACCGGCACGACGCCGTCCAGGTCGGCGGTCTCCTCGGCGAGCATGCGCGCGTTGTCCGCGTGGTTCTGCTCCATCGGCCGGTGCGGCAGCAGGACGGCCATCGAGGCGTATCCCTGGCGGCCGTGGACCACCTTCATCACCTCGTCGCCGTCGAGTCCGTGCCGGTCGGCCCAGCGGCGCCAGATCCGCTCCACCACGGCGTCGGAGTTGACGAGGGTGCCGTCCATGTCGAGCAGGAGGGCGCGGGCGGTGAGCACGGTCGTGGCCGTCATCGGCAGCAGCTCCAAGATCGGGGGGAACAGAGCGGCCCCGCCCGCCGGTCAGGGAAAACGGGCGGGAGCCACTTTGTTTCTCCACGGTACAAAACAATTCCGGCATCCCGCCAGCGCCCCGGCGAAAACTTCATCCGCCGTTCAGATCGGGAGCGGAGGAACGGCGGCTCATCCGGCCACCGCCTCCCACAGGCTCCACACGCCCAGCAGCAGCATGACCACCGCCGCGACCTTGGTGATCAGCTTCAGCGGCACCCGCTTCATCAGGGCCTTTCCGCCGACGATGCCGAGCCCGGCCACTGCCCACAGCGCGAGCACCGCGCCCAGGCCGACGGAGAGCGGATCGTCGTAGCGGGCCGCGAGGTTCGCCGTCATGATCTGCGTGAGATCACCGAACTCGGCGACCAGGATCAGCATGAAGCCGGACCCGGCGACCTTCCAGAAGGACTGGTTCTCCGGCCTGCGGATCTCCTCCTCGTCCTCGTCCTTCTTCATCAGCAGCACCGCCGCGCCGCCCAGGAACAGCACACCGGTCAGCGCGTGCAGGATCTGCTGCGGCAGCAGGGTGAGCACACTGCCCGCCGCGACGGCGAGCGCGACGTGCAGCGCGAAGGCGGCGGCGACTCCGGCGAAGACGTAGGAGGCGCGGTAGCGGGTGCCGAGGACGAGACCGGCCAGTGCGGTCTTGTCGGGCAGCTCGGCGAGGAAGACGACGCCGAAGACGAGCGCCGTGACGGTCAGGCTGATCAAGGTTCCTCAATCGGTCGGGACTGCCCCCACCGAGAGGTTCGAGCCCTTGGCGGACGACACCTCGGCAAGGACAGCACACGGCACCCGTGCCGTGCGGCACGG
>NZ_MUND01001040.1:1594-1976 GCF_002154375.1 Streptomyces glaucescens
TCGGCGCGCGCGGCGAATTCCGTGAGATCCGGCTCCGGGCGCCGGCCCAGCTGGGCTGAGCAGTATGTCGACGGTCCGGCGAAGAGCTACTCCCCTTCTGCGCCGTCCATCGTACGCGACCCGGCGCACGGCATTGCGTCCGAAAGTTCGATCACGAACCTTGTCGCGCCATGTACGCGTCATTAGCTTCTTACCGGGCGCACACCCGTACGCAACGCCCCGCCGCGAGCATTCCCACGCTCGCACGCCCGCACCCCCACACCCCAAGGGAGTTCGCATGTCCAGGTTCTACGCGCGTCGACGGTTTGGCATGGTCACGGCACTCAGTGCACTGCTCGCCTCGCTCGCGCTGGTCGACGCCCCCTCCGCCTCCGCCGCCCTC
>NZ_MUND01001041.1:0-311 GCF_002154375.1 Streptomyces glaucescens
GCCGGCGGTGACCGTCTCCAGGTACAGCTTCACGTAGCGCTCCACGTCCACGTCCAGGGCCACGTCCACCAGGTCCGGGGCGCGGCCTTCGCCGTGGATCTCGGCCTCGCCGGGGCGAGGGCGGCGGTCGACGACGGTCTGGCCGCGGGTCGGGCCGGGGGCGAGGGAGACCTCGACCGGGAGCAGGCGGGTGGTGATTCCCTCCGGGTCGACGACCGCGCAGACCGCGCCCGCGTCGCCGACGCCGCCCGCCCAGTCCTCGCCGTCCCCGTCGGGGCTGCCCGGGCGGTGGGCGAGCAGCTCGCCCGCCA
>NZ_MUND01001041.1:354-543 GCF_002154375.1 Streptomyces glaucescens
GCGGTGAGCAGGACGGCCGCCGCCTCCGGGTCGTGCCAGACGTTGAACTCGGCGACCGGCGTGGCGTTCCCGCAGGCCACCGCGCCGCCCATGAACACGATCCGCTCGATGTTGCGGGTGACCTCCGGGTGCGTGCGCAGCAGGAGGGCGATGTTGGTGAGGGGCGCGGTGGGGATCAGGGTCACCGGG
>NZ_MUND01001042.1 GCF_002154375.1 Streptomyces glaucescens
GGCGGAGCCTGACCCGTTACCGCGCTCGGCATCACGGGTCGTGTGCTGGAGGCACCGTGCGGGACGGTGCCGCCGGTGCGTCGTCGGCCGCGGGGCTGCGCTCGGGGCCGGAGCTTCCCTCCACAGCGGCTTCGCCGGCCGGCGCCGCTGTCGCCGTCCAGGCGGCGCTGTACAGCAGCAGTCTGGCCATGAGATTGATCCACAGTACGACGGCGACCGGCACGGCGAAGGCGCCGTACATGCTTTTCGCCGCGACACCCTGCAAGTAGCCGGTCAGCAGCAGCTTGAGCAGTTCGAAGCCGACAGCACCGATCAAGCCGGCGATCACGACCGCACGTCGGCCGGGATGGACCCCCGGCAACCGGGTGAGCACGTAGATCAGCAGCAGGAAGTCGACGAGCAGGGCGATGACCAGGCCTGCCAGGAACAGCAGCGCCCGTCCTGCCCCGCCCTCGACCCCGGCCTTGTCGGCCACCCAGCCGACCGCGGCGTTCGCGAACACCGAACTGCCGATCGCGACCAACCCGACCACGCCGAGCCCGACCAGCACACAGGCGTCCCTGAGCTTGAGCAGGAACGGATTGCCCGGGTCCTGCTCCTTCTCCCACACAGCGCGCAGACACCCGCGCAGAGAGCCGACCCAGTTGACGCCGATCACGAGCAGCAGCGCGCCCGCGATGAGCCCCACGGTGCCGGCGTGAGCGACGAGGCTGTCCAGGTCCAGCAGGTCGGAAAGGCCCGGCGCCTGGTCGGCGATCTTGTCCTGGAGTTTCCCGAGCTGGTCGTCGCTCAGCAGCTTGGCGCCGATGGCGGCCCCGACGGTTATCAGGGGGAAGAGCGCGACGAAACTGGTGAAGGTGATGGCGGCGGCGAGCTGGGCCCAGTGGACCGCCGCCAGCCGCTCGTACGATCGCCACACGCGCGTACGCATCATCGCTGCGATCACGGGAAGCCGTGTCAGCCATTTCATGATGACCACCCGCTCTCAGCGTATCCCGGCGTGAGATGAGGTATCCCTCGCAGGAATGGCGAGGTGAGGTCACGTGATCGCCCGGACGCCCCTACCGGGGCAGGACCAGGACGTACGCCGCCGGGTCCCGGTCCGCCGAGGCCATCAGGGCCGTGCGGACGACCGTGGCCTGCTGCTCCGGGGACTCGCGGAGCTTCCTCGGCGTGATGTGCACGACCGTGATGCCCAGCCGCTCCAGGTGCTCGCGCTTGCGGGCGTACTCCGACCACATCGCGTCCTCGTCCTGGCGCGGGGCGCGGGTGTCGAGTTCGACGGCGACCGCGTGCTCCGGCCAGTAGGCGTCCAGGCCGCCGAGGTGGGGGCCGCCGGGGAGCCTCAGGTCCACGTTCCACACCGGGTCCGGCAGGCCGAACTCCCGCACCATCCGGTACAGCCGCTGCTCCGCGATCGCCCGGCCCTCCGCCAGCAGCGAGTCCACCGCGTCCACCACGTGCGGCCGGTTCAGCAGCTTCGCGTCGGTCAGCGCGCGGACCACCGCCGCCGGGTCGCAGTGGCCGCCCCGGACGGCCTCGGTGAGCAGCCGGCGCACCGCGCCCGCGTCCGGCAGGTCCGCCACCGCGTCGGCGAGCGCGCGCGGCACCGGGGCGACGGGGAGGCCCGTGACCTGCTGGGGGGCGGGGAGCGCGGCGGTGCGCAGGATCCGCGCGAAGCCCGTCGTGCGCAGCCGGCGCAGCCGGGGGACCAGGACGTCGATCCGGTCCAGGGCGGGCAGCGGCGGCGGGGTGGTGAAGCCGTGCAGGGTGAGGGC
>NZ_MUND01001043.1 GCF_002154375.1 Streptomyces glaucescens
CCCCTGCCCCTGCCGGGGGAACCTCCGGCGTGGGACGACCCCTCTGAAGAGGTGTGGGACCCGCACCCGGCGACCCCGAACGCGGCGGCGGCCCCCGCGCCGAGTCCGATCGCTCCCCTGCGGCTGATGTGACGCATGCCATCCCCGTCCGTCGTGCTCTGTGGTGGTCACTCCCTCAGAGGGCACGACGAACGGGGTGGTTGCCCCGTATTTGTGCGCTTTTCGTAACAATGGGGCGTTGCGGGCTTTTTGCGATACCTACGCCCCGAACGCCTTGCCCTTCCCCTGCACCGGCCTGGCGCCGGCGCGGAGATGGGCCGGGACGAGATCGATGGCGGGCTCGGAGTACCCGACCGAGACGATCCGGTCCCCGTCGTAGGTGAAGGACGTCAGCGAGGCGAGGGTGCACTGCCGGCGGCGCGGGTCGTGCCACAGCCGCCGCCGCTCGACGTACGACCGCACGATCCAGATCGGCAGCTGATGGCTGACCAGCACGGCCTCGTGCCCGCGGGCCGCGTCCTTCGCGGCGTCCAGCGCGCCCATCATCCGCACGACCTGGTCGATGTACGGCTCGCCCCACGACGGCCTGAACGGGTTGACCAGGTGCCGCCAGTTCTCGGGCCGCTTCAGGGCGCCGTCCCCGACACCGAAGGTCTTGCCCTGGAAGACGTTGTCGGCCTCGATCAGCCGCGCGTCG
>NZ_MUND01000105.1 GCF_002154375.1 Streptomyces glaucescens
TGGTGCACCACGATCCGGCTGTAGCCCAGGGAGAGCGCGCCGGCCAGCCGGTCCCCGCGTACGGCCAGCAGTTCCGCGGGGAAACCGGCCTCCACGCGGACCTCGGGCAGGCCCAGCGCCGCGCGCGCGGATGCGCTGACGGTGTCGTAGGCCTCCTCGGGTGACAGGCCGTCGCGGGAGGCCAGGAGGTAGGCCGCCTCCAGGGGGTCGCCGCGGCCGACGGGGTTGGACACGTCCCGCAGGGCGCCGCTCCCCGCCGCGACCCGGACGCCGGCGGCGCGCAGGAGTCGCACGGGCGCCGTGCCGCGGTGGTCCGTGCCCCCGCAGCCGCCCTGGGGCAGACACACCACCGTCACCCCGGCCGCCGCGAGCTGGTCCGCGGTCCGGGAGGCCATGTCGGCGGGAAGGCGCGAGAGCCCGGCGCACGGCCCGACCGTCACACCGGGACGCAGGCCGCCCGCCATGGCGGCGAGCCGGGCCAGCCGCGCCGGATCGGTGGCGTCGGTGTGCAGGTCGACCGGGCAGCCGTGCTCGGAGGCGACCTCCAGGACGGCCTCCACGTAGCCGGTGGGGTCGGGGTCCGCGTCGGGACACCCGCCGACCACGCAGGCTCCCATCTTCACCGCGTCCCGCAGCACGGCGAGCCCGTCCGCCCCGGCCACCCCGGTCAGCACCCGCGGCATCGCCACCGTCGTCAGCTCGGCGAGCCCGCGCAGCGACCGACCCGCCGTGAGCACCGCGCCCAGGGCACCCAGCCCCTGGACGTCCCCCACGCGCACGTGTGCCCGCAGCGCGGTCGCCCCGTGGCCGAGCTGCAGCAGGGCGGCCTCCGTGGCCCGGCGCCGGACGTCCAGGGGGTCGGGGGAGACCGGCCCGCCGGTGTCGGCGGACAGCGCCGTGTCCGCGTGGGCGTGCGGCTCCACGGGGGCGGGCAGCAGCAGATAGCCGGCCAGGTCCACCCGCGCGCCACGCGCGCGGATGCCGCCCAGGCTGCCGGCCGTGCCGACCGCCTCGATCCGCCCGCCGCTCAGCCGTACGTCCACCGTGCGGCCGTCCGTCAGCCGCGCCCCGCACAGCAGCAGGGCCCCGTCGGGCTGTCCCGGGGAACCGGAGGGGGACGGCGACGAGGGGGGCGGTTGCGGCTGGCTGTCGGGCATCGCGTTCCAGTGGGTCGGGGGCTGTGCCCGGGGCGGCACATGATCACGGAGAGTGAGTCGAGCGTAGGACGGCGGCCCTGCGCGGGCGGGGAGGAGCGCAATAGTCGTACCGGCGTGGTCCCGCGGACCAGAGGGTCGCGGGGGGCTGCCGGGAGGCCCGCCGGAAGGTCCCGTGCGGGGGCCGGGAAACGGATTTGGGCGAACGGCGGGCAACCGTGTAATGTCTTCATCGCTCGCCCCAATAGCTCAGTCGGCAGAGCGTCTCCATGGTAAGGAGAAGGTCAACGGTTCGATTCCGTTTTGGGGCTCTGGTGTGAGAGGTTCCCGCCGCGAGGCGGGGCCCGATCGCATCGCAGCGGTGTAGCTCAGTCGGTAGAGCAAGCGGCTCATAATCGCTGTGTCACCGGTTCAAGTCCGGTCACCGCTACTGACAGTAGCCGATTGCGGGGTCGGTCCTTCGGTCGGCTACTCTTCTATGCGTTAGATTGTCCCATCCGTTCGTCAAGGAGCACTCACGTGGCTGCCACCGACGTCCGCCCGAAGATCACGCTGGCCTGCGTGGAGTGCAAGGAGCGGAACTACATCACCAAGAAGAACCGGCGTAACAACCCGGACCGTCTTGAGATGAAGAAGCACTGCCCGCGTTGCAACGCGCACACCGCGCACCGCGAAACGCGATAAAAAAGGCTCGTTCGCGAGGCCGCCCCCGCAGTCCTGGGGGGCGGCCTCGCGGCGTTTTCTCGGTCACTCGAGACGCACACCTGTAGAGGGCCGTCGTTCACCGGTCAACCACAGCAGACACCAGGAGGTGCCGAGCCATGGCGCTCGACCAGTCCTTCGTGGGGCGGACCTACCCGCCCACCGAGCCCTACGAGGTGGGCCGGGAGAAGATCCGGGAGTTCGCGGAGGCGGTGGGAGACGCCAACCCGGCCTACACGGATCCGGAGGCCGCCAAGGCGCTCGGCCACCCCGATGTGATCGCCCCGCCGACCTTTGTGTTCGCCATCACGTTCCAGGCCGCGCGCCAGGTCGTCGCCGACCCGCAGCTGGGCCTGGACTACAGCCGCGTGGTGCACGGCGACCAGAAGTTCGCCTACAAGCGCCCCGTGCGCGCCGGCGACCGGCTGACGGTCACCTCCACCATCGAGGCGATCAAGTCGATGGCGGGCAACGACATCCTGGACGTCCGCGGTGAGGTCCACGACGAGGCCGGGGAGCACGTCGTGACCGCCTGGACCAAGCTCGTGGCCCGCGCGGCCGAGGAGGCGTGAGCAAGATGACCGCCCAGATCGCGTACACCGACGTCGAGGTCGGCACCGAACTGCCCGCGCAGACCTTCCCCGTGACTCGCGCCACACTCGTGCAGTACGCGGGTGCCTCCGGCGACTTCAACCCGATCCACTGGAACGAGAAGTTCGCCAAGGAGGTCGGACTGCCGGACGTCATCGCGCACGGCATGTTCACCATGGCCGAGGCGATCCGCGTGGTCACCGACTGGGTCGGCGACCCGGGCGCGGTCGTCGAGTACGGCGTCCGGTTCACCAAGCCCGTCGTCGTCCCGAACGACGACCAGGGCGCGGCCATCGAGGTCAGCGGCAAGGTCGCCGCCAAGCTGGACGACAACACCGTCCGCGTGGACCTCACCGCGACCAGCGCCGGGCAGAAGGTGCTCGGCATGTCGCGCGCGGTGGTACGGCTGGCCTGACCGCCGCACGGTCCTGTGGGCAAGGGGCGCTCGACGTCTGCGGGCGCCCCTCGCCCGTGCCGCGCTTCTCGCACCCCTGGATGCCGCCCCTTGACGGAGTTAGTGATTGGCCACTAACTTCGTCGTATGGCCAGGATGAGTGCAGAAGAGCGACGCGAGAGCGTCATCCGCGCGGCGATGGCCGAGTTCGCGCAGAGCGGCTATCACGGCACCTCCACCGACGCGATCGCCAGGCGGGTGGGCGTCTCGCAGCCGTACCTCTTCCGGCTCTTCCCCGGCAAGAAGGCGATCTTCCTCGCCGCGGCCCAGCGCTGCCTCGAGGACACGCGCCGGCTGTTCGAGGAGGCCGCGGGCGACCTGAAGGGCGAGGAGGCCCTGCACGCCATGGCCGCCGCGTACACCCGGCTGATCGCCGAGGAGCCGGAACGGCTGCAGATGCAGTTGCAGACCTACCTTGCGGTGTCCTCCGCCGAGGCGGCCGGGGACCACGAGTTCGGGGAGATGGTCCGCCGCGGCTGGATGGAGCTGTGGGACACCGTGCACCTGCCCCTGGGGGCGGACGTCGGGGAGACCACCACCTTCCTGGCGTACGGGATGCTCATCAACGCCCTCGCGGCGATGGGCTTCCCGCCCGATCACCGGGTGTGGAACGGGCTGTACGTCTCCGCACGGGTCCAGGGGGCTTCCGGCTGAAGGCTTCGCCCGCTTCTGCGGCGTCCCTTCATGGCCGCAGAAGTTAGTCATCAATAACTAACTACCGTCGCAGCACATGCTCACGCTCTGGGGGAGCGATGTCACAGCAGACCGCATCACGCGGAGGAGTCCTCTGGGCCCTCCTGATCACCGGCGTCGCCGGATTCATGGCAGCCCTCGACAATCTCGTCGTGACCACCGCCCTGCCCTCGATCCGCGAGGACCTGGGCGGCGCGCTGCACGACCTGGAGTGGACGGTCAGCGCCTACACGCTCACCTTCGCCGTGCTCCTGATGTCCGGCGCGGCGCTCGGCGACCGCTTCGGCCGCCGCCGCCTCTTCGTCGCCGGTCTCGTCGTCTTCACCGCCGCGTCCGCCGCCGCCGCGCTGGCGCCCGGCATCGACTCCCTGATCGCCGCCCGCGCGGTGCAGGGCGTCGGAGCGGCCGTCATGATGCCGCTGACGCTGACCCTGCTCACGGCCGCCGTCCCGGCCGAGAAGCGCGGGATGGCATACGGCATCTGGGGCGCCGTCAACGGGCTCGCGGTCGCCTCCGGGCCGCTGATCGGCGGCACGCTCACCGAGCACATCTCCTGGCAGTGGATCTTCTGGCTGAACGTGCCGCTCGGCATCGCCCTGATCCCGCTGGCCCGCCTGCGCCTCAAGGAGTCCTACGGCGCCGGCACCCCGCTCGACATCCCCGGCACCGTGCTGGCCAGCGGCGGACTCTTCGGCATCGTGTACGGGCTGGTGCGCGGCCCGGTCGACGGCTGGACCGGCGCGCCCGTGCTGATCGCCCTGACCGCGGGCACCGTCCTGCTCGCCGCGTTCGTCGCGCACGGCATCCGCGCCCGCAACCCCATGCTGCCGATGCGGCTGTTCCGCTCCCGTGCCTTCGCCGGCATCAACGCGGCCGGCCTGCTGATGTTCCTGGGCATGTTCGGCTCGATCTTCCTGCTCAGCCAGTACATGCAGGGCGTGCTCGGCTACTCGCCCACCGAGGCCGGGCTGCGGATGCTGCCGTGGACCGCCATGCCGATGGTCGTCGCGCCGATCGCCGGCATCCTCTCCGACCGGATCGGCGGCCGTCCGATCGTCGCCGCGGGCCTGTTCTTCCAGGCGGCCGGCCTCGGCTACCTCGCAGCCGTGGCCACCGCCGACGCCTCCTACGCCTCCCAGCTGCCCGGACTGGTCCTCGGCGGCATCGGCATGGCCCTGTACTTCGCTCCCGCCTCCGCCCTGGTCATGGCCAGCGTGTCCGTCAAGGAGCAGGGCATCGCCTCCGGCGCCAACAACGCGCTGCGCGAGGTGGGCGGCGCGCTCGGCATCGCGATCATGTCCTCCGTCTTCACGGCCCAGGGCGGCTACGAGTCCCCGCAGGCCTTCGTCGACGGACTGCGGCCCGCGCTGGTGGTCGGCGCCGCGGTGGTGGCCCTGGCGGCCGTCGCGGCGCTCGCCATCCCGCGCCGCCCCCGGACCGCCCCGGCCGAGCCCGCCGAGGTCCCCGAGCCGGCTCCCGTCCTGGAGACCGCCGCCCGCTGAGCCCCCGGCACGCGCACGCGTACGGCCCCGTCCACTGGCGGGGCCGTACGCACGCGTGCCGAGCGGGTGCCGGACACGTGCGGCGGGGCCGTCGGTGCCGTCTCGTAGTCTTGAGCCCGTGCAGGAACTCCACGACGCCCCCCTCGCCCCGCTGACCACCTTCCGGCTGGGCGGCCCCGCCACCCGTCTGGTCACCGCGGAGACCGACGCCGAGGTGATCGACGCCGTCCGCGAGGCCGACGCCGCCGGCACCCCGCTGCTGCTGATCGGCGGCGGATCCAACCTGGTCATCGGCGACAAGGGCTTCGACGGCACCGCCCTGCGCATCGCCACGCGCGGCGTCACCCTCGACGGCACCACCCTGGAGCTGGCCGCTGGCGAGGTGTGGACCGACGCGGTCGCCCGCACCGTCGAGGCGGGTCTCGCGGGCATCGAATGCCTCGCCGGCATCCCCGGCTCCGCGGGTGCCACGCCGATCCAGAACGTGGGGGCGTACGGCCAGGAGGTGTCCTCCACGATCACCGAGGTGATCGCCTACGACCGCCGCGCGGGCGAGACGGTGACGCTGACGAACGAGGAGTGCGCCTTCAGCTACCGCCACAGCCGCTTCAAGGCCCACCCGGAGCGGTATGTCGTGCTCCGGGTCCGCTTCCGCCTTGAGGACGCGGGCGGGCTCTCCGCGCCGCTCAGGTACGCCGAGACGGCGCGCGCGCTCGGCGTCGGGCCCGGCGACCGGGTGCCCCTCGCAAACGCCCGCGAGACGGTGCTCAAGCTGCGGGCGGGCAAGGGCATGGTCCTCGACCCCGAGGACCACGACACCTGGTCCGCCGGCTCCTTCTTCACCAACCCGATCCTCACGGACGCCGAGTTCGCAGCCTTCCGCGCGCGCGTGCGGGAGCGGCTGAGCGAGGACGTGGAGCCGCCCGCGTACCCGGCGGGGGAGGGCCGTACCAAGACATCCGCCGCCTGGCTGATCGACAAGGCGGGCTTCACCAAGGGCTACGGCAGCGGACCCGCCCGCATCTCCACCAAGCACACCCTCGCCCTCACCAACCGCGGAGAGGCGACCACGGAGGATCTGCTCGCGCTCGCGCGCGAGGTGGTCGCCGGGGTCCGCGAGGCCTTCGGGATCACGCTGGTCAACGAGCCGGTGATGGTCGGCGTCAGCCTCTGAGCGGAACGAGGGCCCGCTACGCGGGCGTGTGCAGCCACTTGTCCACGCCCGCCAGCAGCTCCGCCTTCACCCCTTCCGGGGCCACCGACGCCCGGATCGACTGCCGGGCCAGCTCGGCCAGCTCCGCGTCGCTGAAGCCGTGGTGCTCGCGGGCGATCTCGTACTGGGCCGCCAGCCGGGAGCCGAAGAGCAGCGGGTCGTCCGCGCCCAGCGCCATTGGCACGCCCGCCTCGAACAGCGTGCGCAGCGGCACGTCCTCCGGCTTCTCGTAGACACCGAGCGCCACGTTCGACGCCGGGCACACCTCGCAGGTCACCTGCCGGTCCGCGAGCCGCTTCATCAGCCGGGGGTCCTGCGCGGCCTGCACCCCGTGACCGATGCGGTTCGCGTGCAGATCGTCGAGGCAGTCCCGCACCGACGACGGCCCGGCCAGCTCGCCCCCGTGCGGCGCCGACAGCAGCCCGCCCTCCCGCGCGATCGCGAACGCCCGGTCGAAGTCCCGGGCCATGCCGCGCCGCTCGTCGTTGGAGAGCCCGAACCCGACGACACCCCGGTCGGCGTACCGCACCGCCAGCCGGGCCAGCGTCCGCGCGTCCAGCGGATGCTTCATCCGGTTCGCGGCGACCAGCACCCGCATGCCCAGGCCCGTCTCCCGCGCGGCGGTGTCCACCGCGTCCAGGATGACCTCCAGCGCCGGGATCAGCCCGCCGAGCCGCGGGGCGTACGAGGTCGGGTCGACCTGGATCTCCAGCCAGCCGGAGCCGTCCTTCACGTCCTCCTCGGCGGCCTCCCGGACCAGCCGCTGGATGTCCTCAGGCGTGCGCAGGCACGAGCGGGCCGCGTCGTAGAGCCGCTGGAAACGGAACCAGCCCCGTTCGTCGGTCGCGCGCAGACTCGGCGGCTCCCCGCTCACCAGCGCCTCGGTCAGCACATCCGGCAGTCGTACGCCGTGCTTGTCGGCCAGCTCCAGCAGGGTGCCCGGCCGCATCGAACCGGTGAAGTGCAGGTGCAGATGGGCTTTCGGCAGATCAGAGAGATCACGTACGCGCTCCATTCCCAGATCCTGCCGTACGTCACCGGCGTCCCGGTAGCCCGTTCCCCGAACGGGGACTTGCTCGCACAAACGACAGGGGGCCCGCGAGAATCTCGCAGGCCCCCTGGATGCCGCGGGAGGTCAGTTGCGGGCCTCCGCCAGCAGCTTCTGGATCCGCGAGACACCCTCGACCAGGTCCTCGTCGCCCAGCGCGTACGACAGCCGCAGGTAGCCCGGCGTGCCGAAGGCCTCGCCCGGCACCACCGCGACCTCGGCCTCGTCCAGGATCAGCGCGGCCAGCTCGACCGAGTCCTGCGGGCGCTTGCCGCGGATCTCCTTGCCGAGCAGCCCCTTCACGGACGGGTAGGCGTAGAACGCGCCCTCCGGCTCCGGGCAGACCACGCCGTCGATCTCGTTCAGCATCCGCACGATCGTCTTGCGGCGGCGGTCGAACGCCTCGCGCATCGTCGCGACCGCGTCCAGGTCGCCCGAGACCGCGGCGAGCGCGGCGACCTGCGCAACGTTGGACACGTTCGAGGTGGCGTGCGACTGGAGGTTCGTCGCGGCCTTGACGACGTCCTTCGGGCCGATGATCCACCCGACCCGCCAGCCGGTCATCGCGTACGTCTTGGCGACACCGTTGACGACGATGCACTTGTCGCGCAGCTCCGGGAGGACGGCGGGCAGCGAGGTGAACTTCGCGTCGCCGTAGACCAGGTGCTCGTAGATCTCGTCGGTCAGCACCCACAGACCGTGCTCGACGGCCCAGCGGCCGATCGCCTCGGCCTCGGCCTCGCTGTAGACCGCGCCGGTCGGGTTCGAGGGGGAGACGAAGAGCACGACCTTCGTCTTCTCCGTGCGGGCCGCCTCCAGCTGCTCCACGGAGACCCGGTAGCCGGTCGTCTCGTCGGCGACGACCTCCACCGGGACACCGCCGGCCAGCCGGATCGACTCCGGGTAGGTGGTCCAGTACGGAGCCGGGACGATGACCTCGTCACCCGGGTCGAGGATCGCGGCGAACGCCTCGTAGATCGCCTGCTTGCCACCGTTGGTGACGAGGACCTGCGACGGGTCGACCTCGTAGCCGGAGTCCCGCAGCGTCTTCTCGGCGATCGCGGCCTTCAGCTCGGGCAGCCCGCCCGCCGGGGTGTAGCGGTGGAACTTCGGGTTCTTGCAGGCCTCGATCGCGGCCTCGACGATGTAGTCCGGGGTCGGGAAGTCCGGCTCACCGGCGCCGAAGCCGATCACCGGACGCCCGGCGGCCTTCAGGGCCTTCGCCTTGGCGTCCACGGCGAGGGTGGCGGACTCGGAGATCGCGCCGACTCGGGCGGAGACCCGGCGCTCGGTGGGAGGGGTTGCAGCGCTCATGGGGCCATCGTTCCAGACCCGAAACCAGGGCGGCACACGGGTTTCACGGACTGAACATCACCGGGCAAACCTCTGAACACGCGTGCGGATCCCCCCGGTGGCCTGGGTGATCTTCCGGTGATTTCCCGACGATCTTGACCCGTCGCCGTCCGCGCGGGCCCTTTCTGTTCGACGCCCGGCCCCGGACCACGTACACTCTCACCTCGTTGGCTCTCGCGAGCCGCGCAGTCCGGTGCACACCTAGCACTCGGTCCGATGCGGTACGTTGGTGGGCAGACAAAGGGTCGTAGCTCAATTGGTAGAGCACCGGTCTCCAAAACCGGCGGTTGGGGGTTCAAGTCCCTCCGGCCCTGCTACACACACCGCCAGGATGTGTGCGCAGGTACGTACAGCAATGCACCGCCGTGCGGCTCAGACCGGGCGCGGCACGGCCACGACCCGGGATCAGGTGAGGATTATGACGGACGCCGTGGGCTCCCTCGACACGCCTGATGCCCGGGATGAGACGCCCGAGTCCGAGAAGAAGACCCGCAAGGGCGGCAAGCGCGCGAAGAAGGGCCCGCTGAAGCGGCTCGCACTCTTCTATCGCCAGATCGTCGCGGAACTCCGCAAGGTCGTCTGGCCGTCGCGCGGCCAGCTGACGACGTACACGGCCGTCGTGATCGTCTTCGTCGTCATCATGATCGGCCTGGTCACCGTGATTGACTATGGACTCGACCACGCAGCCAAGTACGTCTTCGGCTGAGCCAAGAGCGAAGGGCGCCGTCACTGGCGCCCCTTTCGCGTGTTCCACCCGTATGTATCCAGGAAGAAGCAGCCACCGTGTCTGACCCGAACGTGAACGACGCCATCGAGCCGGATGCGTCCGTGGATGACGAGCTCGACATCGTCGAGGGCGCGGACGAGGACCTGGACGAGGTCGAGGCTGCCGACGCCGAGGCGGAGGAGCCTGCCGAGGAAGCCGCCCTCGAGGTGACCGACGAGGACGAGACCGAGGACGCGGAGGACGCCGAAGAGGCCGAGGAGGCCGAGGCGGAGCCCGAGCTGGACCCGGTCGAGAAGCTCCGCCAGGAGCTGCGCACCCTGCCCGGCGAGTGGTACGTGATCCACACCTACGCCGGTTACGAGAACCGCGTGAAGACCAACCTGGAGCAGCGCGCCGTCTCGCTGAACGTCGAGGACTACATCTTCCAGGCCGAGGTGCCGCAGGAAGAGGTCGTCCAGATCAAGAACGGCGACCGCAAGACCATCCGGCAGAACAAGCTCCCCGGCTACGTCCTGGTGCGCATGGACCTGACCAACGAGTCCTGGGGCGTCGTCCGCAACACGCCCGGCGTCACCGGCTTCGTGGGCAACGCCTACGACCCGTACCCGCTGACCCTGGACGAGATCGTCAAGATGCTCGCCCCGGAGGCCGAGGAGAAGGCCGCCCGCGAGGCCGCCGAGGCCGAGGGCAAGCCGGCGCCGCAGCGCAAGGTCGAGGTCCAGGTGCTGGACTTCGAGGTCGGCGACTCGGTCACCGTCACCGACGGCCCGTTCGCCACGCTCCAGGCGACCATCAACGAGATCAACCCGGACTCGAAGAAGGTCAAGGGCCTGGTGGAGATCTTCGGCCGCGAGACGCCGGTCGAGCTCTCCTTCGACCAGATCCAGAAGAACTGAGCACGGTCACGTCCGAGGGCGCCCCGCCGGTGAGCACCGGGCCGGGGCGCCCTCGGCGTGTCCGCCCGGCCACCGTCGCGGCCGTGGCCGCCCTCGCCCTGCTCGCGCTGACGTACGCCGTGTTCCTCCCGGCCGCCTGGCAGCGCGTTCAGGCCCGGGGCGGTACGCCGTCCTCCGCCACCTTCCACGGCGGCTCCTGCCTCCTGGGCGAGTGCGCCGTGACGTTCTCCGTCGCCGGCGAGCGGGTGACGGCCGGCCTCCCGGTCGGCACCCGGGCCGGCGGACACGGCAGCGGTGACACGGTGACCGTGCGCCACCCGCCGGGGGAGCCGGGGCGGGCCGTGCTCGCGGACGACACCGGGCGCGGCAGTGTGGCGCTGCTGCTCGCGACGCCGCTCGGGGCGACCCTCGCGGCGTCAGCGGCCTGGGCGGTGTCCAGGGCCCGCAACGAGCGTCGCGCCAGGCCCGCACAGACCTCCTGACCAGGGCGATTTCTGGTACGGAGGGAGCAGGGGCTATCGTTGTGCGGTATGCCATCTGTCTGGATCATGCTCCAGCATCGATCCCCCCGGGCAGCTGGTAATCAACCTCTCAGTAAGGACCCGGAGAGAGCATGCCTCCCAAGAAGAAGAAGGTCACGGGGCTCATCAAGCTCCAGATCCAGGCCGGTGCCGCGAACCCGGCCCCGCCGGTCGGCCCCGCGCTGGGTCAGCACGGCGTGAACATCATGGAGTTCTGCAAGGCCTACAACGCCGCGACCGAGTCGCAGCGCGGTTGGGTCATCCCGGTGGAGATCACGGTCTACGAGGACCGTTCCTTCACCTTCATCACCAAGACCCCTCCGGCCGCCAAGATGATCCTCAAGGCCGCGGGCGTGGAGAAGGGCTCCGGCGAGCCGCACAAGACCAAGGTCGCGAAGCTCACCCGCGAGCAGGTCCGCGAGATCGCCACCACGAAGATGCCCGACCTCAACGCCAACGACCTGGACGCCGCCGAGAAGATCATCGCCGGCACCGCCCGTTCCATGGGCGTCACGGTCGAGGGCTGACCCTCACCCCGTAGAACAGCAGAAGTGTGGAAGGGCCTGCTCGGCCCGGACCACGACTCCTAAGAAGCAACAGGAGCTTTAAGTGAGCAAGCGCAGCAAGTCTCTCCGCGCTGCGGACGCCAAGATCGACCGGGAGAAGCTCTACGCTCCCCTCGAGGCCGTCCGTCTCGCCAAGGAGACCTCCACGACCAAGTTCGACGGCACCGTCGAGGTCGCCTTCCGCCTGGGTGTCGACCCGCGCAAGGCCGACCAGATGGTCCGTGGCACCGTGAACCTCCCGCACGGCACCGGTAAGACCGCCCGGGTCCTGGTCTTCGCGACCGGTGACCGTGCCGAGGCCGCGCGTGCCGCGGGCGCCGACATCGTCGGCGCCGACGAGCTGATCGACGAGGTCGCGAAGGGCCGTCTGGACTTCGACGCCGTCGTCGCCACCCCGGACCTCATGGGCAAGGTCGGCCGCCTCGGCCGCGTGCTCGGTCCGCGTGGTCTGATGCCGAACCCGAAGACCGGCACCGTCACTCCCGACACCGCCAAGGCCGTCACCGAGATCAAGGGCGGCAAGATCGAGTTCCGCGTCGACAAGCACTCGAACCTGCACTTCATCATCGGCAAGACGTCGTTCGACGACACCAAGCTGGTGGAGAACTACGGCGCGGCCCTGGAGGAGATCCTCCGTCTGAAGCCGTCCGCCGCCAAGGGTCGCTACATCAAGAAGGCCGCCATCACCACCACGATGGGCCCCGGCATTCCGGTCGACCCGAACCGCACCCGCAACCTCCTCGTCGAGGAGGACCCGGCCGCGGTCTGAGCCTGAGGCTCACCCCACCGGTTCACGGGCCCCGCACCCCCTCCAGGGTGCGGGGCCCGTCCCTGTTCCCGGCCCGTTGTCAGTGCCCTGGGTTAGCGTTCTGGCACGGGACGCGCATGGGGGGACGCATGACGAGGACGGGTGTGCGAGGGCTGCCGCGGCACGTGGCGCTCCTGGTCGTCGTGCTGGCCGTGCTGGCGGGGACGGCCGCCTGCACGACGGCCGGCGGTCCCGGGGAACCCGCGGCGACGGGGGGTGCGGCCGGGGTGCCGGCCGGGTTGCGGGAGGCGGCGCGGGCGACCGAGGCGGCCGGCTCGGCGCGGGTCGAGTCGGCCACGACCATCGGCTCCGCGATCTCCCTGTCCGCCGAGGGCCTGCTCGGCTGGGCCGACGGAGTCACCGGCACGCTGACGCTCACCTGCACCGGCGGCACGATGGCCGGCACTCTGCGCCGGCTGGGGAGCACCACGATGCAGGCCCGCTATCTGCCGGACGCCTACTACGCGCGCATGGGCGACGCCTTCGCCGTGCAGAAGGGCGGCAGACACTGGGTGAGATACGCGTACGACGACCTCGACAGCCTCACGGGCGGCTCCGGGGCACAGCTCGGGGACCAGATGCGCAACTCGACCCCCGACCGGTCCCTGAGACTTCTGCTGGCCTCCGGCGACGTGCGCCGGGTGGGTACGGAGCGGGTGCGCGGCGAGCGGACCACGCACTACTCGGGCACGGTCGAGGCGGGGGACACCGCAGTCACCGGGCAGACCGTCGACGTCTGGATCGACGAGCGGGACCTGCTGGTCAAGAAGGTGGAGAAGGGCCGCACGGCGTCCGGCGAGCTGGTCCAGACCGCCTACTACGGCGACTACGGCGCCGAGGCCGACGCCGAGCGGCCCCCGGCCTCGGACACGCGGGACTTCGCGGACCTCGTGGGGGCCGGGGAGGGCGGAGGCGCCTGAGCACGGTGAGGCAGAGGGGAAATGCGAGGCCGCGCCCTCTCGCTCTCGGATAGGCTCGCGGCCTCTGTGTGTCAGCCATGTATCCCGTGGGGGGAAGCCATGAAGTCGGTCAAGTCGTCCATATCCGCTGCCGGACTCGCCGCTCTGCTGCTCGCCGGCGGTGCCGTGGGCTGTGGCAGCGAAGAGTCGCCCGAGATGTCGCCGGCGGCGGCCGTCGCCAAGGCGGCGAAGAACACCGAGGAGATCTCCTCCCTCCGCTACCGCATGAAGGGCCAGGTCCCCCAGCAGGGCCGGATCGAAGCCGAGGCCTCCCTGCGGATGAAGCCCTCCGTGGCCATGAGCATGAAGATGACGGCGCTCGACCAGAGCGAGCAGGGCACCATCGAACTCCGGCTCGTCGACAAGGCGATGTACATCGGCGGCGGCGCCGAGATGGCCAAGGAGATGGACGGCAAGAGCTGGATGAAGTTCGACCTGTCCGCGCTCGGTTCCGGCAAGGAGCTGAACCAGCTCGGCGCCGCCGGCCAGGCGGACAGGAACCCGGCGCAGGAGACCGCCATCCTCACCGGTGCCAAGGACGTGAAGAAGGTCGGCACCGAGAAGGTCGAGGGTGTGGAGACCACCCACTACTCGGGCACGGTCACCCTCGACGAGTTCCGCGACTCGCTGAAGGACGAGGACAAGGCCACCCGGGAGCGGCGCGAGAAGAGCCTCGACCAGTACGAGAAGATGGGCGTCGACAAGCTCACCATGGACATGTGGGTGGACGGCGACGACCGCACCAAGCAGTTCCGGATGCGCGGCGACGCCGACGGCGGCCCGCTCGACGTCACCATCACCTTCCTCGACGTCAACGAGCCGGTGGAGATCGCCGCCCCGCCCGCCGGGGACGTCACCGACCTCGCGGAGATGATGGAGGAGGGCGGCGCCTGAGCGAGTCCGGGGACCGGATTTGCCCCACGGCGACCCGGTCACGTACTCTCCTACAGAAGCCAAAGACCGCTGGTCGTTGCCGTGCGCTCGTGAGAGGGCTCGGTGGCCGAAGGATCCGCTGAACTGCGGACGACCCGCGCAGGTGACTGTGGAAGTGCTCCCGGTTCGGTTCCGCCCGTACGGAATCCGTCTGGTCGAGCTACGCCCCGTGCGCCTGCGCCGGGGCGTTTCGTTTTCCCCAGTCCTCCTTCGGGTCCGCGCGGTCCGAATCACCCGGAAGGAGGCCGAGGCTCTATGGCGAGGCCCGACAAGGCTGCCGCGGTTGCCGAACTGACGGACAAGTTCCGCAGCTCCAACGCCGCCGTGCTGACCGAGTACCGCGGTCTCACCGTGGCGCAGCTCAAGACGCTGCGTCGTTCGCTCGGTGAGAACGCCCAGTACGCCGTGGTGAAGAACACGCTGACCAAGATTGCGGCCAACGAGGCCGGGATCACGCTGGACGACCAGCTCTTCGCTGGTCCGACGGCCGTCGCCTTCGTCACCGGTGACCCGGTGGAGTCGGCGAAGGGTCTCCGTGACTTCGCCAAGGAGAACCCGAATCTCGTCATCAAGGGCGGTGTCCTTGACGGCAAGGCGCTGTCCGCCGATGAGATCAAGAAGCTTGCGGACCTTGAGTCCCGCGAGGTTCTGCTGTCCAAGCTGGCCGGTGCGCTGAAGGGCAAGCAGTCCCAGGCTGCCTCTGTCTTCCAGGCGCTGCCGTCGAAGCTCGTCCGCACCGTGGACGCGCTTCGTGCCAAGCAGGACGAGCAGGGCGGTGCCGAGTAACTCGGCTCGCTTTCTGATCCTGGCCGCCTGAACGCGGCGAGGGTCGCAGCGGGCCCGAACGTACGCCCGCCTCACCCAGTACATCCGGCACCTGCCGATTGAGTGGAAGGACCGCCATCATGGCGAAGCTCACCCAGGACGAGCTGCTTGCCCAGTTCGAGGAGATGACCCTCATCGAGCTCTCTGAGTTCGTGAAGGCCTTCGAGGAGAAGTTCGACGTCACCGCCGCCGCTGCCGCGCCGGTCGTCGTCGCCGGTGGTGCCGCTGGTGGCGCCGCCGCCGAGGCCGCCGAGGAGAAGGACGAGTTCGACGTCATCCTCACCGGCGCCGGCGACAAGAAGATCCAGGTCATCAAGGTCGTGCGCGAGCTGACCTCCCTGGGTCTGAAGGAGGCCAAGGACCTCGTCGACGGCACCCCGAAGCCGGTCCTCGAGAAGGTCAACAAGGAGCAGGCCGACAAGGCCGCCGAGGCCCTCAAGGGCGCCGGCGCCTCCGTCGAGGTCAAGTAAGGCCTCGCGGTTCGCACCGCACTCCCGCGACGCTGAGCTCGGCCTCCTGAGGCTGTAACGCGAACGCACCGAAGAGCGATCATCCATCCGGGTGGTCGCTCTTCGGCGTTCCCGGGGGGCGCGCTCGGTTGCCTTGCGCCGCTCGTGACGGGGGGTAAGGTGATCTTCGTCGTGTCTCCGGAGGGCCTGGTTCCGGCCAGGGGGGCCTTGACGAACCGCACGCAGCGCGCAATTCTCAGGACGCGTCGTCACAACGGTCCGAATCCGAGGCATGGATCGACGACGAAGAGGGCAGTATCAACGTGCGTTGAGGGCAGGCATGGCGCAGGCGTTGAGAACAGATGGGTCTCCGAAATGCGGGACTGGACATCAGTGTGCCAAGTGGCTACACTGACCCTTTGCGCTGCCTGTTAGCTGCCCCCTGCCCGTCACCAGGGGTCTACCCTCAACCAAGCCCGGCGAACAATCTCCTCTGACCTGGGGATTTCCGTCTCGCGCCTGGAAGAGGGGCCGGTACGCGCGTAGTGAGTCCGAGCCCTCGGAAGGACCCCCTCTTGGCCGCCTCGCGCAACGCCTCGACCGCGAATACGAACAACGCTGCCAGCACCGCCCCGCTGCGCATCTCCTTTGCAAAGATCAAGGAGCCCCTCGAGGTTCCGAACCTTCTCGCGCTCCAGACCGAGAGCTTCGACTGGCTGCTCGGCAATGACGCGTGGAAGGCTCGCGTCGAGGAGGCCCTCGAGAACGGTCAGGACGTCCCCACCAAGTCCGGTCTGGAGGAGATCTTCGAGGAGATCTCCCCGATCGAGGACTTCAGCGGGTCGATGTCGCTGACCTTCCGCGACCACCGCTTCGAGCCGCCGAAGAACTCGATCGACGAGTGCAAGGAGCGCGACTTCACGTACGCCGCCCCGCTCTTCGTCACGGCCGAGTTCACCAACAACGAGACCGGCGAGATCAAGTCCCAGACGGTCTTCATGGGCGACTTCCCGCTCATGACCAACAAGGGCACGTTCGTCATCAACGGCACCGAGCGTGTCGTGGTGTCGCAGCTGGTCCGTTCGCCGGGTGTCTACTTCGACTCCAGCATCGACAAGACGTCCGACAAGGACATCTTCTCCGCCAAGATCATCCCGTCCCGGGGTGCCTGGCTGGAGATGGAGATCGACAAGCGCGACATGGTCGGTGTCCGCATCGACCGCAAGCGCAAGCAGTCCGTGACCGTCCTCCTGAAGGCGCTCGGCTGGACGACCGAGCAGATCCTCGAGGAGTTCGGCGAGTACGAGTCCATGCGCGCCACCCTGGAGAAGGACCACACCCAGGGCCAGGACGACGCGCTGCTCGACATCTACCGCAAGCTGCGTCCGGGCGAGCCCCCCACGCGTGAGGCCGCGCAGACGCTGCTCGAGAACCTCTACTTCAACCCCAAGCGCTACGACCTCGCCAAGGTCGGCCGCTACAAGGTCAACAAGAAGCTGGGTACGGACACCCCGCTGGACGCGGGCATCCTGACCGTCGAGGACATCATCGCGACGATCAAGTACCTGGTGAAGCTGCACGCCGGCGAGACCGAGACGGTCGGCGACAGCGGCGAGACGGTCGTCGTCGAGACGGACGACATCGACCACTTCGGCAACCGTCGTCTGCGCAGCGTCGGCGAGCTCATCCAGAACCAGGTCCGCACGGGTCTGGCGCGTATGGAGCGGGTCGTCCGCGAGCGCATGACGACTCAGGACGTCGAGGCGATCACGCCGCAGACCCTGATCAACATCCGGCCGGTCGTCGCCTCCATCAAGGAGTTCTTCGGCACCAGCCAGCTGTCCCAGTTCATGGACCAGAACAACCCGCTGTCCGGGCTGACGCACAAGCGTCGTCTGTCCGCGCTCGGCCCGGGTGGTCTGTCCCGTGAGCGGGCCGGCTTCGAGGTCCGCGACGTGCACCCGTCGCACTACGGCCGTATGTGCCCGATCGAGACCCCCGAAGGCCCGAACATCGGTCTGATCGGCTCGCTCGCCTCCTACGGCCGCGTCAACGCCTTCGGTTTCGTCGAGACCCCGTACCGCAAGGTCGTCGACGGCCAGGTCACCGACGAGGTGGACTACCTGACCGCCGACGAGGAGGACCGCTTCGTCATCGCGCAGGCCAACGCCACGCTCGGCGACGACATGCGCTTCTCCGAGGCTCGCGTCCTGGTCCGCCGCCGTGGCGGCGAGGTCGACTACGTCAGCCCCGAGGACGTCGACTACATGGACGTCTCGCCGCGCCAGATGGTGTCGGTCGCGACCGCCATGATCCCGTTCCTCGAGCACGACGACGCCAACCGTGCCCTCATGGGCGCGAACATGATGCGCCAGGCCGTTCCGCTCATCAAGGCGGAGGCCCCGCTCGTCGGCACCGGCATGGAGTACCGCTCCGCCGTCGACGCCGGCGACGTCGTCAAGGCCGAGAAGGCCGGTGTGGTCCAGGAGGTCTCCGCGGACTACATCACCACCGCCAACGACGACGGCACGTACATCACGTACCGCCTGGCCAAGTTCGCCCGCTCCAACCAGGGCACCTCGGTCAACCAGAAGGTCATCGTCCACGAGGGCGACCGCATCGTCGAGGGCCAGGTGCTCGCCGACGGTCCGGCCACCGAGAACGGTGAGATGGCCCTCGGCAAGAACCTGCTCGTGGCGTTCATGCCGTGGGAGGGTCACAACTACGAGGACGCGATCATCCTGTCGCAGCGCCTCGTGCAGGACGACGTCCTCTCCTCGATCCACATCGAGGAGCACGAGGTCGACGCCCGTGACACCAAGCTCGGCCCCGAGGAGATCACCCGGGACATCCCGAACGTCTCCGAGGAGGTCCTCGCCGACCTCGACGAGCGCGGCATCATCCGTATCGGTGCCGAGGTCATCGCCGGTGACATCCTCGTCGGCAAGGTCACGCCCAAGGGTGAGACCGAGCTGACGCCGGAGGAGCGCCTGCTGCGCGCGATCTTCGGTGAGAAGGCCCGTGAGGTCCGTGACACCTCGCTGAAGGTGCCGCACGGTGAGACCGGCAAGGTCATCGGCGTGCGCGTCTTCGACCGCGAGGAGGGCGACGAGCTTCCCCCGGGTGTGAACCAGCTGGTGCGCGTCTACGTCGCGCAGAAGCGCAAGATCACCGACGGTGACAAGCTCGCCGGCCGTCACGGCAACAAGGGTGTCATCTCCAAGATCCTGCCCATCGAGGACATGCCGTTCCTCGAGGACGGGACCCCGGTCGACATCATCCTCAACCCGCTGGGTGTGCCGTCCCGAATGAACCCGGGACAGGTGCTGGAGATCCACCTCGGCTGGCTCGCCAGCCGCGGCTGGGACGTCTCCGGTCTCGCCGACGAGTGGGCCCAGCGCCTGCAGGCCATCGGCGCCGACCAGGTCGCCCCCGGCACCAACGTCGCGACCCCGGTCTTCGACGGTGCCCGTGAGGACGAGCTGGCGGGTCTGCTGCAGCACACCATCCCGAACCGCGACGGCGAGCGCATGGTGCTCCCGTCCGGCAAGGCGCGGCTGTTCGACGGCCGTAGCGGTGAGCCGTTCCCGGACCCGATCTCGGTCGGCTACATGTACATCCTCAAGCTCCACCACCTGGTCGACGACAAGCTGCACGCCCGCTCGACCGGCCCGTACTCGATGATCACCCAGCAGCCGCTGGGTGGTAAGGCCCAGTTCGGTGGCCAGCGCTTCGGTGAGATGGAGGTGTGGGCGCTGGAGGCTTACGGCGCCGCGTACGCCCTCCAGGAGCTGCTGACGATCAAGTCCGACGACGTCACCGGCCGCGTGAAGGTCTACGAGGCCATCGTCAAGGGCGAGAACATCCCTGAGCCCGGCATCCCCGAGTCCTTCAAGGTGCTCATCAAGGAGATGCAGTCCCTGTGCCTCAACGTGGAGGTGCTGTCCTCGGACGGCATGTCCATCGAGATGCGCGACACCGACGAGGACGTCTTCCGCGCTGCGGAGGAGCTCGGTATCGACCTGTCCCGGCGCGAGCCGAGCAGCGTCGAAGAGGTCTGACGGGAGTCCGGCGGCCTCCCACGAGGAGGCCGCCGGCCCCAGGACCCCCGTTTCAGACCCAAAGACTTACAACCCTGAGAGGGATTGACGCATAGTGCTCGACGTCAACTTCTTCGATGAGCTCCGGATCGGCCTGGCCACCGCTGACGACATCCGTCAGTGGAGCCACGGCGAGGTCAAGAAGCCCGAGACCATCAACTACCGCACCCTCAAGCCCGAAAAGGACGGACTCTTCTGCGAGAAGATCTTCGGTCCGACCCGGGACTGGGAGTGCTACTGCGGCAAGTACAAGCGCGTCCGCTTCAAGGGCATCATCTGTGAGCGCTGTGGCGTCGAGGTCACCCGCGCCAAGGTGCGCCGTGAGCGGATGGGCCACATCGAGCTGGCCGCCCCCGTCACGCACATCTGGTACTTCAAGGGCGTTCCGTCGCGGCTGGGCTACCTGCTCGACCTCGCCCCGAAGGACCTGGAGAAGGTCATCTACTTCGCGGCGTACATGATCACGTACGTCGACGAGGAGCGCCGCACCCGCGACCTGCCCTCGCTGGAGGCCCACGTCTCCGTCGAGCGCCAGCAGATCGAACAGCGCCGCGACGCCGACCTCGAGGCCCGCGCCAAGAAGCTCGAGACCGACCTGGCCGAGCTGGAGGCCGAGGGCGCCAAGGCCGACGTGCGCCGCAAGGTGCGCGAGGGTGCCGAGCGTGAGATGAAGCAGCTGCGCGACCGCGCGCAGCGCGAGATCGACCGCCTCGACGAGGTGTGGAACCGGTTCAAGAACCTCAAGGTCCAGGACCTCGAGGGCGACGAGCTGCTCTACCGCGAGCTGCGGGACCGCTTCGGCACGTACTTCGACGGTTCGATGGGTGCCGCGGCGCTGCAGAAGCGCCTGGAGTCCTTCGACCTCGAGGAGGAGGCCGAGAAGCTCCGCGAGATCATCCGCACCGGCAAGGGCCAGAAGAAGACCCGTGCGCTCAAGCGCCTGAAGGTCGTCTCCGCGTTCCTGCAGACCAGCAACAGCCCCAAGGGCATGGTGCTGGACTGCGTGCCGGTCATCCCGCCGGACCTGCGTCCGATGGTGCAGCTGGACGGTGGCCGCTTCGCGACCTCCGACCTGAACGACCTGTACCGCCGTGTCATCAACCGCAACAACCGCCTGAAGCGCCTTCTCGACCTCGGTGCGCCCGAGATCATCGTGAACAACGAGAAGCGCATGCTCCAGGAGGCCGTCGACGCGCTCTTCGACAACGGCCGTCGTGGCCGCCCGGTGACGGGCCCCGGCAACCGTCCGCTGAAGTCGCTGTCCGACATGCTCAAGGGCAAGCAGGGCCGCTTCCGTCAGAACCTGCTCGGCAAGCGTGTGGACTACTCCGCGCGTTCCGTGATCGTCGTCGGTCCGCAGCTGAAGCTGCACCAGTGCGGTCTGCCGAAGGCGATGGCGCTGGAGCTGTTCAAGCCGTTCGTGATGAAGCGCCTGGTCGACCTGAACCACGCGCAGAACATCAAGAGCGCCAAGCGGATGGTCGAGCGCGGCCGCACCGTCGTGTACGACGTGCTCGAAGAGGTCATCGCGGAGCACCCGGTTCTGCTGAACCGTGCGCCCACCCTGCACCGCCTCGGCATCCAGGCCTTCGAGCCGCAGCTGGTCGAGGGCAAGGCCATCCAGATCCACCCGCTCGTCTGCACCGCGTTCAACGCGGACTTCGACGGTGACCAGATGGCCGTGCACCTGCCGCTGTCCGCGGAGGCGCAGGCCGAGGCCCGCATCCTGATGCTGTCCTCGAACAACATCCTCAAGCCCGCCGACGGCCGTCCGGTGACGATGCCGACCCAGGACATGGTCCTCGGTCTGTACTTCCTCACCACCGACGCCGAGGGTCGCGAGATCAAGGGCGAGGGCCGCGCGTTCGCGTCCGTCGCCGAGGCGATCATGGCCTTCGACGCCGGTGAGCTGTCGCTCCAGGCGCCGGTCGACATCCGCTTCCCGGTGGGCACCATCCCGCCGCGGGGCTGGGAGCCGCCGGTGCGCGAGGAGGGCGAGCCGGAGTGGCAGCAGGGTGACAGCTTCACCCTGAAGACCACGCTGGGCCGCGCGCTCTTCAACGAGCTGCTGCCCGAGGACTACCCGTTCGTCGACTACGAGGTCGGCAAGAAGCAGCTCTCCCAGATCGTCAACGACCTGGCCGAGCGCTACCCGAAGGTCATCGTGGCGGCGACGCTCGACAACCTGAAGGCGTCCGGCTTCTACTGGGCCACCCGTTCCGGTGTCACCGTGGCCATCTCCGACGTCGTCGTTCCCGAGGCGAAGAAGGAGATCGTCAAGGGCTACGAGGCGCAGGACGAGAAGGTCCAGAAGCAGTACGAGCGCGGTCTGATCACCAAGGACGAGCGCACGCAGGAGCTCATCGCGATCTGGACCAAGGCGACCAACGAGGTCGCCGAGGCGATGAACGACAACTTCCCGAAGACCAACCCGATCTTCATGATGGTGAGCTCGGGCGCCCGAGGGAACATGATGCAGATGCGTCAGATCGCCGGTATGCGCGGTCTGGTGTCGAACGCCAAGAACGAGACCATCCCGCGGCCCATCAAGGCGTCGTTCCGTGAGGGTCTGTCCGTGCTGGAGTACTTCATCTCCACGCACGGTGCCCGTAAGGGTCTGGCGGACACCGCTCTGCGTACCGCCGACTCGGGTTACCTCACCCGTCGTCTGGTCGACGTCTCCCAGGACGTCATCATCCGCGAGGAGGACTGCGGCACCGAGCGCGGTCTGCGCCTGGCGATCGCCGAGCGCGGCGCCGACGGTTCGCTGGTCAAGGCCGAGGACGTCGAGACCTCCGTGTACGCGCGCTGCCTCGCCGAGGACATCGTCGTGGACGGCAAGGTGCTGGCCCCGGCCGGTACCGACCTGGGTGACGTGCTCATCGACGAGCTGATCACGCACGGCGTCGCCGAGGTCAAGACCCGCTCGGTCCTGACCTGTGAGTCCGCGGTCGGCACCTGCGCCATGTGCTACGGCCGTTCGCTGGCCACCGGCAAGCTGGTCGACATCGGTGAGGCGGTCGGCATCATCGCCGCCCAGTCCATCGGTGAGCCCGGCACCCAGCTGACGATGCGTACCTTCCACACCGGTGGTGTGGCCGGTGACGACATCACCCAGGGTCTGCCGCGTGTCGTCGAGCTCTTCGAGGCCCGTACCCCGAAGGGTGTCGCCCCGATCTCCGAGGCCGCCGGCCGCGTGCGGATCGAGGAGACCGAGAAGACCAAGAAGATCGTCGTCACTCCGGACGACGGCAGCGACGAGATGGCCTACCCCATCTCCAAGCGCGCCCGTCTGATGGTCAGCGAGGGCGAGCACGTCGAGGTGGGCCAGAAGCTCACCGTGGGTGCCACCAACCCGCACGACGTGCTGCGCATCCTGGGTCAGCGTGCCGTCCAGGTCCACCTGGTCGGCGAGGTCCAGAAGGTGTACAACTCGCAGGGTGTGTCGATCCACGACAAGCACATCGAGATCATCATCCGGCAGATGCTCCGCCGCGTGACGATCATCGAGTCCGGCGACGCCGAGCTGCTGCCCGGTGAGCTGGTCGAGCGCTCCCGCTTCGAGCAGGAGAACCGTCGTGTGGTCCAGGAGGGCGGTCACCCGGCCTCCGGTCGTCCGCAGCTCATGGGTATCACCAAGGCCTCGCTGGCGACGGAATCCTGGCTGTCGGCCGCCTCCTTCCAGGAGACGACCCGAGTCCTGACGGACGCGGCGATCAACGCCAAGTCCGACAGCCTCATCGGCCTCAAGGAGAACGTCATCATCGGTAAGCTCATCCCGGCCGGTACGGGTCTGTCCCGCTACCGCAACATCCGGGTCGAGCCGACCGAGGAGGCCAAGGCCGCGATGTACTCGGCCGTCGGCTACGACGACATCGACTACTCGCCGTTCGGCACCGGCTCCGGCCAGGCCGTTCCGCTGGAGGACTACGACTACGGTCCGTACAACCAGTAAGCGAGTCGCTTGAACCACAGGGCGGTCACCTTCGGGTGGCCGCCCTGTGGCGTACCCGGGGGTGACGTACTCAGGGGTGACGTACCCGCGGGCGGGCCGGGGATCTCGGACGGTCGCCTCTAAGGGATTTATCCGGGTGTGACCCCGATGCCGTGGATGCCGGTTCGGCGGATGATGGAATCACCGAGCGCTCCGGGAGGTGCCCGTGTCGCAGTCGTCGCCAGATCTTCCGTGGCCGCCCCGTGAGGGGAAGGTCAACGGGATGCCGCAGCCGTGGGGCGGGCACAGCGGTCCGTCGATGCTCGCCTCGCACGCCGACCGCGAGCGCGCCGTGGATGTGCTCAGAGCCGGGTACGGGGAGGGACGGATGGAGCAGGCCGAATTCGAGCAGCGGGTCGCGCGGGCCTACACGGCCCGCACGGTGGGGGAGCTGGCACTGCTGGTCGCCGATCTGCCGCAGGGGCCCGTGGCGCAGCCCGCGGCGGGCGCCGCCGTGCCGCGGACGTTCCTGGCGGCGCCCCGGCCGCGGACGAACGGGAAGGCGGTCGCCGCCGCCGTGTGCGGGCTGCTCTGCCTGCCCACCATGGGCCTGACCGGCATACCGGCGGTCGTGCTCGGGCACGCGGCACGGTCCGAGACACGGCGCTCGGACGAGGGCGGGGACGGGCTCGCGCTGATCGGGCTGGTGCTGGGCTGGATGTCCGTGGCCGGCTGGGCGCTCGTGGTGGGGCTGGCCGTACTGCTGACCGTGTCGGCGGGTGCCGGCTGACCGGTCGGACCGCGGCTGGGATGCCCGGGGGTGTCAGCGCTGCGGCTGGAGGTACGCCTGGAGGTGGTGCAGCCGGGTGTAGTAGTCCGGGTGCGAGGCCAGCAGCCTGCTGACCGGGCTCTCCGCCACCGGGACTCCGCCGTGGGCGGCGGTGACGGCCGCGACCTGCCGCTGCTCCTGCTGGTGCAGCTTCTCCAGTACGGCGGCCAGCATCGGCGCGCAGCTCGGCGCGCCGGCCGACCGCCGCGAGCGCGTACGGCACGGCCAGGATCAGCAGCGGCAAGCCGTACAGGCTGCTGATGGTGGCCAGGGCGAGGCCGCCGACGAACAGGCCGAAGAAGACCACGCCGAAGCAGGAGAAGGCACGGGAGATCCGGAACATCACCCCGGTGACCGCGCGCAGCACCCGCCAGGCGATCCGGCCGGGCAGTGCGTACCAGTAGCCGAGCAGCGAGGACCACGCGTGACCGCCCACGTGGTGGCCCAGCTCGTGCGCCATGACGGCGGCCAGCTCGCCGTTGGGCAGCTCGTTCATGGCGAACCGGGTGACGCCCACGATGTGGCCGGCGGCGGCGACGGCGTTCAGGTGGTCGCTGTCCTCCACCCACAGCTCGTAGTTCCGGCCCTCGACGCCCGCGCGGGCGNNGTCTGGCGCGTTCCTGCGGAGTGGGGTAGCGCAGACGGAGCAGATGGCGCGCGAGGGCGCTTTCGGCCGGGCGGTGGAAGACGAGTGCGCCGCTTGCCAGCCAGGCCAGCACGAACAGGAAGCCGAGGTCGCCGAAGATCAGCGAGAGGAGGGCGACGACCAGGAGGCTGCACAGGAAGTGCGGCAGGTAGAGCAGCAGGTTGCCGACGGCGGTGGCGTCGGTACGGCGCTGCTGGGCGGAGATGTGGACGCGGCCCCGGTCGGTGGCGATGTGGTGGGGGTGCGCCGGGTCGCCGGGAGCCGGCGGCG
>NZ_MUND01001044.1 GCF_002154375.1 Streptomyces glaucescens
ATCAAAGAGACACGCGCTAGCGCGGCTGCTCCGCCGATCTGATAAATTCCGAACGCGACCGAGAACGCCACCGGCATCCCGGTGGCGGAGCCCAGCGACCCCGCGGCCGCGATCAGCACGACACCCATCACGGCGGTACTCACGCTGTCCACGCGCAGCACCAGGCGCAGGAGCCGAGCCGCGTCCAGCGGGGGCGCGGCCGTGTCGGTCGTGGGCGGGGTGTGTGTCATCGCGCATCTCCTCCTCGTCGATCGGTGATCCCACCGTGGCACCCCCCGGGTCGCGGACTCCATGACCTCACAGGTCATGGCCGGTGTTCGGGTACTGGCTACGGTGGAGCTATGGAGACGGATGACTTGCCCCGCGTTGGTCTGCTACTGCGTGACTGGCGGCAGCGCAGAAAGCTCAGCCAACTCGATCTTGCCCTCAAGGCGGGCACCTCAATGCGGCATCTGTCTTGTGTGGAGACGGGCCGTGCCCGGCCCAGCCGGGAGATGGTGCTCCGGCTCGCCGAACACCTCGACGTACCTCTGCGCGACCGCAACGGCCTGCTCTTGGCAGCCGGTTATGCCCCCGCGTATCGCGAGACACCGCTGGGCAGCGCCCGGATGACGATGGTGCGGGCCGCGTTGAAAACCATGCTGGCCGGCCACGAGCCTTAGACGTCATTTCACTTGGC
>NZ_MUND01001045.1 GCF_002154375.1 Streptomyces glaucescens
CTACCGCGTCACCGGCGACCTGTCGATCCTCGGCGTCACCAAGCCGATCACCATCGACCTGGAGTTCAACGGCGCCGCGAAGGACCCGTTCGGCAACGAGCGCGTCGGCTTCGAGGGCAGGGCCACGATCCTGCGCTCCGAGTTCGGCCTGACCTGGAACGCGGCTCTGGAGACCGGCGGCTTCCTGGTCTCCGACAAGATCAAGCTGAACTTCGACATCTCGGCGATCAAGAACGCCTGAGCCGCCCGGCACGCTCAGGTGACCGGCCGGGCGCGCCGGTCCCCGAGCTTCGCCACGGCCGCCGCCAGCCGGGCGGCCCGCCGCTCGGGCGTCCGGGCGCGCAGCAGGTCCAGCACGACGAGGTACCGGTCCGTCCGGCCGAGCGCGTCGAAGGCCGCCTTCGCCGCGGGGCTGCGCTCCAGCGCCGCGGCGAGGTCGTCCGGGACGGTCGCCTCCCGCTGGGACGCGTAGGCCGCCGCCCAGCGCCCGTCCGTCTTGGCGGCCTCCACCTCGGCCAGCCCGGCGGGGCGCATCCGCCCGGCGGCGGTCAGCTCCGCCACCCGTCGCACATTGACCATGGACCAGAGGCTGCCGGGCCGGCGCGGGGTGATCCGCTGGAGGTAATGGGTGGCGTCGAGCGCCTTGCGCTGCCCGGTGATCCAGCCGTGGCAGAGCGCCGCGTCGTTCACCTCGGCGGCGGTGACGGAGGGCAGCCCCGAGCCCTTCTTGGCCACCTCGACCCACAGCCCCGGATGCGGGGCGGGATGCCGGGAGAGCCAGGCGTCGAGGTCGGCGACGGTCTCGAAGGGGAGGGGCTCCTGAGTGCTCATGGGAGCAGGGTAGGCCCGCTATAGGACAGGAACCGGCCTATTGGGGAGGGTGGTTGCCGCCGGATCGCGGGCGGCGGACCGGTCTGACGCGCATGCCGCATCATGACGGGTATGACCATGACCACCGGTGACTCGGGACCGGGCGGCCCCGTGCGGGTCGTCGTCGCGACGTACGAGATCGACCACGGCCGTCCCCA
>NZ_MUND01001046.1 GCF_002154375.1 Streptomyces glaucescens
GGCCCTGCCCGCCTCCGCCACGGTGCGCCGCTCCTTCGACCGGCACGCGCTGGACGGCGCCGCCGTCCGCGCGGCCCTGCTGGACCTGGTCGTCCGCCCGGGGGTGCGGCTCCGCCGCCGCGGTCAGGCTGCCCGCGCCCTGGCCCGCACGCTGAAGCGGCGGCCGGGAGAGGCGGCAGCTGAGCACCACATCGCCTCCAAAAGCGAAGACGACCCGGCCCGCGGGATCCTCCTGCGGCCTGACACTCGCCAGAGCCTCACGCACCGCCTGTCCCGACTGGTTCTGAGCGGGATCGAAGTAGACGGTGGCCCACGGGCCGCGCCGGTCGAGAAGTGGCTCAAGGAAGCTCGACGGGGTGCTGCCGTTGCTCCTGGCTGCCGCCGGGCACAGCACCGAATGCGGCCCGGCCGGTGCCGCCCGCGCGGCCGGCGTGTGGGTGCTCGCTTCTCAGCTGGCGGTCAAGCAGGGCTGCACGGAGGCAGCCGGCGCCTACGCGCAACGGGCCGGCGCCGCGGCCCCGCCGCTCCGCTGGTGCTCGCCGTCGCGGCCCGCGCGGCCGCGACCCCACTGCGCCGTACCGGCCACACCGACGAAGCCCTGTACTGCTTCACGAGGCGCACGCCCACCTGACGAACGGCTCCCAGCCCTTGGCCGCCGAGCTGGAAGCGGCGGGCATGCGCACTCACCGCCGCCTACACCGCTGCCCA
>NZ_MUND01001047.1 GCF_002154375.1 Streptomyces glaucescens
GGGCACCCAGCTCGACGTACGCCCGATCCGCGCCTTCGGCGACGGCGCAGAGATCACCGAACAGGCCGTCGCCTCCTACGTCGCCAAGTACGCCACCAAAGCCGCCGAGACCACCGGCACCGTAGACCGCCGCATCGGCAACAAAGAGGCCCTGGCCCTCCTCGGCGTCCCCGACCACCCGGCCAGGCTTATCGCCGCCTGCCTCGACCTGCACCCGCTCTACCCCGACCGCAAGCTCCGCGACTGGGCCCACATGCTCGGCTTCCGCGGCCACTTCTCCACCAAGTCCCGCCGCTACTCCACCACCCTCGGCGCCCTCCGCCAGGTCCGCGCCGACTACCGCGCCGCCCAGCAACGAGAAGCCCTCGGCCTGCCCGACCCCGACGACCAGGAGGCAACCACCCTGACCCTCGCCCACTGGGCCTACGCCGGCCACGGCCACACTCCCGGCGAATCCTGGCTCGCCGCCAACATCCGCCGCGACCTCCAACAAAGCCGCGAACTCGCCCGCGAGGCGCTCGACGACGCCCATTCGGAAGGAGACGACTGGTGACCATGGACCGACTGCTCACTGTGCAGGAAGTCGCCGAACGCCTTGGCACGGGTGTGAGGTTTCCTCGCCGACTCATCGAGGAACGGCGGATCACCTTCGTGAAGGTCGGACGGCACGTGCGCATCCCCGAAAGCGCCGTGAGGGCATTCGTGGCTGCCAACACCGTGGAGCCGGTCACCCTTCGTCCTTTGGCTCTGCGGGGTGCTGCCTGATGGCCTCGAAACGCAGGTCTCGCCGAACGTTCGGC
>NZ_MUND01001048.1 GCF_002154375.1 Streptomyces glaucescens
GCGGGATCCCGCGCAGTGCCGTGCACAACGTCCGGAGCGTGCGGGCTCGTTCGGCGGGTTCCGCGGGCAGTGCCTCCAGCGGGCCGAGGACGACCCCGGCGCCGGTGAGGCGGGCTTCGCGGGCGGCCACCCGCGCCAGCTCCGGTACGTCGCCGGAACGCGGGGCGAGCGCCGCCGCGTCCAGGACGAGCGGGCTCAGTCCCGCCGCGCGCACGGCCGCGGTGGCCAGGCCCTGGGCGTCGCCGCCCCGGGCGCGCAGGTGGACGAGGCCCGTGCCGGTCCCGGCGGCGGCCGCCGTCCGGGTGACGTCCGCGGGCTCGGCGGTCGGGTCCTCGTGGGCCTCGTCGAGCACGCCGGCGAGCCGGGCGTCGGGCCGTGCGTGGCCCAGGAGGTGCGCGGTGACCCGGTCGGGGACCACCAGGACGCGGGACAGCGGCGGCCGTTCCGGCTCGGTGACCTCCACCAGGCCGCCCTCGACCAGCGGCGCTCCGGGGGCGAGCCGGAACCGGCCGGACGCCGCCCCGGCGAGCCCGCACAGCTCCAGGGCGAGCCCGACCGTGGGCCGGCGGCGTGTCAGGTCGTCGTTGAGGTAGCCGTAGAGCCGCTCGAACCGCGCGTCCAGGTCGGGCGCCACCGCGACCAGGAGCAGGTCCAGGTCCAGCGACGACAGCCCGAACCGTTCGGCGAGCCCGCCGGACGGAACCGGCCGGCGGGCTCGCCGAACGGTT
>NZ_MUND01001049.1 GCF_002154375.1 Streptomyces glaucescens
CTGCGACACCCGCTTTAGGAGTTCGATCACTCCCTGGTTCTGCTGGGATACCGCCCGGCCGCGCTAGCCGTGCCGGACCACCGAGGAGTGCTGGCGTCCGGCGCCGTTGATGTCACTCGTGGATGGCAGACCGGAGCCACCCGCGCTCGCTCGCTCGCTGGCACGATGGTCGCGTGGTTGACCTGGAGCGCATCAGAGCAGAGACCGTGGCGTACTTCCAAGCACTCGATGAGAACGCCACCCGGCGGCACCACTTCCGCCATACCGACGAGGAGGGCGGTCTGTGGTACATCGAAGCCGTACCCGACCGCGACGAGTTGATCGTCATCAAGCAAGCCGAGCTGACTTCGGCCGGCCGACTCCACCGGTACAGCTGGGAGCACCTGGAGGACGAACACGGCGGCCTGACAGACCAAGCGATCGACCCTGAAGAGGATCCGCTGGAGGTCATCCCGGCTGAGGAGTTCCAGCGGGTGTGGACGCGGTGATCACGCTGGACAACCACTTTAGGAGAGAGGCTGGGTCGTCTTGCCGGTGGCCTGCGGCTCTGTTGTTAGAGCTACCGGACACGAGCGCGTCCGCCAGGCACCCATAGTGACCGTGGCTGACCCCTGCATCTGGCACGACTGTGGCACGCAACCACGGATAGTCCACGGTGACCTGTAGGGACGTTCCGTAGGCGTTCGCGGTTGCCCGCAGTTGTCACCTGGCGAAATCGCTTCCTTGAGCGTCCCGGGGGCGTGCGTCGTGGTTCGCTCCTGTTGTCAGGCAGTGGCACACACTTGCTCCGAGGCGCACTGCCTCTAG
>NZ_MUND01001050.1 GCF_002154375.1 Streptomyces glaucescens
TTCGTACGCCATCGCGCCGCGAGCGAAGACGAGGATCCCACGGAGACCCCGGACGTCATCGAGTACATGACGATGTGGATCGGCGTGATCTACGCCATCGTCCTGGGCCTGGCCATCGCGGGAGTCTGGGAGGCGCGCGGCGCNNNTCCGCGACCGGATCCGGGACGATGTCAACGCCTACGTCGGACACGTCGTCACCACCGAGTGGAAGGCAATGGTTGACCAGGGCAAGGTCACCGAGCGCGGTGACGAGCTGCTGCGGCGCATCCGCGTGGACCTCACCGACTACGAGCCGCGCGACGACTTCGAGGCGCAGGCCTACCAACCGCTCATCGACCAGATCAGCGCCGCCGACCAGGCGCGCAACGCCCGCGCGGACTCGACCGAGCCGACCATGCCGGGCGTGGTGTGGTTCGGCCTGATCACCGGGGCCGTGATCACCATCGGGATGATCCTCGCCCTGCAGATCCGGCGCACCCCCCGGGAACTGATCCTCGCCGTGCTGTTCTCCGCGCTGATCGCCTTCATGCTCTTCCTCATCTGGGACTTCGACGCGCCCTACAGCCGGGGCCTCGCGGCGACGGCG
>NZ_MUND01001051.1 GCF_002154375.1 Streptomyces glaucescens
GCCGCAGCGGATCGCGCACGCGGTGCTGGTGCAGATGGAGCGGGCGGGCGAGGCGCCGGACGACCGGGTGCAGGACGCGGTCGCCCGCAACAGCGCGGTGAAGGCGGCGGTGAAGGCGGTCTGGCCGGCGGTGGACCCGGCGAAGCTGGTGCTGCGGCTGCTGACGGACGCNNCGGCGTGAAGTCGGCCAAGTGGTCGCCCGCGGACGCGGTGCTGATCGACGAGGCGGCGGACCTCGTGGAGCGCACGCACTCGCTGGGGCACGTCGTGCTGGACGAGGCGCAGGACCTGTCGCCGATGCAGTACCGGGCGGTGGGGCGCCGCTGCACCACCGGCAGCGCGACCGTGCTCGGCGACCTGGCGCAGGGCACCACCCCGTGGGCGACCCGCGGCTGGGAGGAGGCGCTGGCGCACCTGGGCAAGACGGACGCGGTGATCGAGGAGCTGACGGCCGGTTTCCGCGTGCCGACGGACGTGATCGCCTACGCCTCCCGGCTGCTCCCGCACATCGCGCCGGGCCTCACCCCCGTCGCCTCGATCCGCGAGAACCCGGGCCACTTCGAGGTGCGCCCCGCCGAGGGCACGCCGGACGTGGTCGCCGCCTGCGAGGAGTCGCTGCGCCGCGAGG
>NZ_MUND01001052.1 GCF_002154375.1 Streptomyces glaucescens
GGGCTCGTCGGCGACGACGTCGAGGACGTGACGTCCGACGCCTGGCTGGAGGTCGCCCGCGACCTCGGGCGGTTCAAGGGGGACGGGGCGGGCTTCCGGGGCTGGACCGCCACCATCGCCCGGCACCGGGCGCTGGACCATCTGCGCCGGCAGCGGGTACGGCCCCGCTCGTCGGCGCTGGAGCAGGACGTACTCGACCTGCCCGGCCGGCACACCACGCACGACCAGGCCCTGGAGTCCATCTCCACCGAGCAGGCCCTGGAACTCGTGCGGGCACTGCCCCGGGACCAGGCCGAGGCGGTGCTGCTGAGGGTCGTCGTCGGCCTCGACGGCCCGGCCGCCGCCCGGGTCCTCGGCAAGCGTCCCGGCGCGGTGCGCACCGCCGCGTACCGGGGGCTGAAGCGGCTGGCCCGGCAGCTGGCGGACCGGGGTGTGACGGATGGCGGGCCCGGGACGCTGGGGGAGTCGAAATGAACGTCGGCGGGCACGTCGGCATGGACATGTAAAAAGAACGGCGAAATGAACGATGCACGCCGAAATGAACAGTGACGACGACAGCGAGGACGACAGACCCGGCCGCGTGCGGGGCAGTGGTCGGACAGGACGGGAAGCGGACATGGGTGAACGGCTGAACGGCGACGGAGCGCCCGCCCGCCACCCCGCGCACCCCGACGCGACGCCCC
>NZ_MUND01000106.1 GCF_002154375.1 Streptomyces glaucescens
GGTCGGGGGGCGGGGTGGCGATGTCGATGCGGATGTCGTCACGGATGGTCCGCAGGTGGGAGGCCAGTGCTGTCGCCTTGGTCATGCCGATGTGGTGTTCGGTGTAGTTCTGCCGCACCAGCAGGCCGCCGGTGACACGGCCGGGGTCGCTGAGGGTGAGATGTGAGGCGCCGGCCCGGGCCACCATCTCGGCTACCCAGGAGCCGATGCCGCCGCAGCCCCAGATGTGGATGTGACAGTCCTGGAAGGCGCGGACGGGGCGGAGGGTGTCACGGCGGGTGGTGACTTCGGCGCGTTCGTCGGAGACGAAACACCATGTGATGGGGGCGTGGGCCAAGTCCTCGGGCAGGCTGCCCAGGCGGCTGGGGGTCGCGCGGCGTGCGAGGCGGCGCAGCGTGTCGCCGGCCTGGGGCGGCAGGCGGCCGGCGAGGAGGAAGGGGGACACTGCGGGTGTGGCGGGGTGTCGGACGGCCAGGACGAAGTACTGGGCGGTGCCTTCGGGGTTACGCAGGGCGCTGGCGGCGAGTGCGGTCAGCAGCGCCGGGGATGGGGCGTCGGCCGGTTGCGGGGTGTGGGCAGTGGCAGAGTGCGTGAGGGTGAGGAGTTCGGCAAGAGTGTTGCCCGCGCCCAGGGGCAGCGCGTCCGCTGGCAGGATCGGGGTGCGGTGGCTGTGGGAGTCTGCGGGGGCGCTGGTCAGGTCGAGCCGGTCGGTGGTGCGCTGGGTGAGCCATGCCGTGGCCGACCGGTGGGAGACAGGTTTTCGTACGACGACGGTGGGAGTGCCCGGGGTGTGGTGCAGGACCCCGCCTACGGGGTGGTAGAGCGCCGTGGCGGGATCGAACCTGCCGGCTGCGGCGTCGGTGAGCCACTGCCACAGGCGGTTGATGACGGGGGCGATTCCGGCAGCGGGGTCCCATTCGCGGGCCGGGTCGAGGTAGAGGCACAGTCGATCACCCTGCAGGACGTGCGGGGTGCCGGCGAACCGAATGTGGGAGGTGCGCACCTGGGGCGGCATCATCGGGGTGGCGGGCAGAGTGAGGAGGAAGTCCTCACTCTCCTTGAGCCGCAGTCCTCCTGGAGCATGGGGCATGCCGCCGGTGCAGACACTGATGGGGATGGTGACCAGGCCGTCAGTGTCGGTACGGGGGCGGCCGGTGATGCGCAGATCCGGCTCGTGCGCGGCTGCCAGCGCTGTGAGCTCCTCCAGGAGGCGACGCTGGGAGAGGCTGGGGCGGGCTGCGGGCGACTTGTGCTTGGTCATCCGGCACGTCCGGTGCGGGAGGTCGTGGTGATGAGCAGCGGGGTCGCGAACTTGGCCACCGTGGGGGTGAGGGAGGCGGTGGCACGCGGCTGGCCGGGGAAGGCGTCGCCGAACAGCTTGCGCCACAGCCGCACGCTGCGGTCGTAGTCCGGCTCGTCGTAGGCTTCGCGGATCTCGCGGGCGTGGGCGTGGATGCGGGCCCGGAAGTAGCTGTAGGTCGTCTGGTCCCAGCGGTGGTCGAAGGTGACGCCCGATCCGGAAGGGTCGACGATGGAGGGCTTGTAGGGGCGCTCCTGCAGCCATCGGTCGAGGTCCTCGACGATGGCGAGCAAGGTGGTGGGCACGTCGCTGTAGCAGCCGGGGTCCATGAGCTTCTTGATCTCCTCGACGCGTTCGCCGAGCAGGGTGGTGAGGATGATGGAGCGGGTGCCGGTGAAGGAGCCGCGGTGGTTGCGCAGGTACTTCATCAGGCGGATGACCTTGCGCAGGTTGTTGTTGGCGATGCCGTCCTTCTTCTGCATCCAGGCGGTAAACCCGGCCGGGTTGGTCTGCTCCCAGGTGTTGGCGTCGCGGTTGACGATCACCTCGCGGCCGTCGGCCAGCTGAAGGTAGGGGACGATGTCGACGTGCATGGAGTTGGCGTAGCTGAGCTGCACGCAGCGGCACTTGCGGGTGTGAGGCATGGCGCCGTAGATGCTGTGACGGTGGAGCGCGGCGTAGACCTTGTCGATGTAGGTCTTGGGGCTGTCGGCCCACTCGGTGTTCTCGGTGAGGTGGAGCATGAAGTCGGCGTCGAACTCGCTGTCGCCGACGGGGTTGATGATGGTGCGCTGCGCCCAGGAGCCCTGAGGCTTCTTGCCGCGGATGAACGAGCCGAGTTCGGGGTCGGCCTTGAGGGCCTTGTAGATGGCCTCGACGCGTACGTCGAGGAGGGCGAGCTTGGCCTGGCTGAGGTTCACGGTGTTCTTGAGGAAGGTGTCGAAGTTCTTGCGGCACTGCATGGCGAGGGTTCCTTTCTGCGGCGAGCCGGCTGAGGACTCAGGGTGGACGAAATGGGTGTGGGGCATGCCTACGGGAGACGTGACGGCATAGGGCATGAAGGGACCGCGAAGGCATGTGGGCTTGCCCGCGAGGGGGCGCAGGGGTGCGGACATGGGTGTGCTTGCGCGAGGGGCCTGGTGTGGGCTCGCGGAGGGGGCCGGCCATGGCACTGGGCAGAGGGTCGGCCGATGCACAGCATCAGCGGATGGCCTAGGGTGACGGCTGGCCATCGAGGGGAGCCGGTGCGGTCCGGTCGACGATGCCGGCCATCACGGCCAGGCACGCGTACGCGGTACCGCCCGGGGGTGAATTGTCCCGTCAGCCTCACGCCGAGCAGGGGGCCACCCGTTGTACACAGAGACCGGTCACTCCCTGCGGTAACAAGTGCACCACACGCAGCGACACTCACGCAAGACCTTTTTTGAGGGTCAGTCTGGCTGACATCTCTTCAGTGCAGGCCAGACAGTGGCTGGTTCAGCTCCTCCCCCTCAGCCATTGGCAAACTGGGGCGGGAGAGGCAAGAGGGGCACGGCTCCCAAGCGGGCGTGGCAGGGCGGCGCTAGGAACGAGCAGCGCGCGGCAGAGGGTCGGGCCGGCGGCCAGGTCCAGGTAGTGTCAGTGAGCGGGGCCGGAAACGATACCGAGGTTCATCAGACGGTAGGTCATGGCCATCTCACTCAACTGGAAACGCTTGGCCAGGACCCGCACGAGGTCGTCCGTCGTGCGGAAGCTGATGTGCTGTGCCGCCCGGCGGACCATATCCTCCGGGGCCAGCAGCGCCGCGGCGAATCGGTTAGCGTCGATTTCCTCACGGTCCGTGGCCATGCTCGAGACCGCGTTGCGGTAGTTCACGCGCGCGTCGGTGTCCAGAATAAGCGGGCGTCCTTCGTGCAGGCGCAGGTGCCCCAGTTCGTGCGCCACCGTGAAGCGCCGCCGTTCGAAGGAGTGCGCCTGGTTGACGCCGATGACGCAGGCTCCGTCCTTACGCAGGAGCATGCCAGAGACGTCGTCGTCCATGTGCTGCGGGACGACCAGGACGCCAAGGTGCTTGGCCAGGGCGAAGGGATCGACCGGCGGGGCGTCGATCCGGAATTCCCGCAGCAGCCCGCGGGCCGCCAGGTCAGCCTTCGCCACGGACACCCCTCCTCTTTGAGGCCTGCGCCCACACCGCGGCAACATCGGCGGCATGCCGCGCGGCAAGTCCGGACGCTTCATCCAAGTGGAGCGAGGGAAGCAGGTCCGCAGGGTCCGCGTTGACCGCTGCGGCAATCAAGGCAAGCCGGTAAAGAGGCGGGGACTGGGTTCCGGACTCGATGTTCGTGATCGAACCGCGCGTCAGCCCCGCCTGACGCGCTACGTACTCCTGCGTCACCCCGGCACGCATCCGCGCCTCACGGATCAGCCGGGCAACGGTCTCGTTGAACTCCCGCTCGTCCACATATCCCCCAAGCGCTGCCAGTCTCACTGACAACCTAGTTCCCTGCCCTGCACCCGACCAGCCCTGGGCGGTGACACGCTGACCGGACCGGCCTGCTTCACCTGGCCGCCGGACCGGAAGGTTGCCTCGGCATGGCGAGATGCCGTCACTCGACAGAAGGCGCGCACAGTGCCTGCGGTGACAGGAGCACTGTCGATCGCCTACCGGGGCAGGGGAACAGCCATGCGGCGCGCCCGCGCATTTCTATCCTGCCGGGTTGGCCCTGCGATGGCCAGCGCGCACCAAGATCCGGACAATTCCCGGACCAGCTCACGCCAGGAGGCCACAGCGGGTGCCGTCTTGCCAGGTCAGCGTGGGCCCCCCGCTGTACCACCAGCGGACGAAGAACCTGCTGTTCCCTCAAATCCGGAAATCAAGCTGCTTCCCAGAGGCCGGCGTCCAGGATCCGGGCGGGCCTTGGTGATGCTGCCCGGCATCAGGTGCCGGTAGGTCCGGTACGTCTCCTCGATGGACTTGTGCCCCATCCATTCCGCGACGTCGGTGATGGGGATGCCGTTCCCGAGGGCGTTCGAGGCGAAGTAGCGCCGGAAGCCGTACATCCCGACCCCCTCCCCCAGCGGGAGGTCCGCGAAGAGCTTCCTCACCCGCCGGCGCTCCATGCGTTCGGTGAAGTAGCCGCCCGGGCCCCGCAGCAAGTAGCCGTCCTTCGTGGTGCCGTGCTTCTCCTCGTACCGCTCGATCGCCTCGTGGACCGATCGCGGCTAAGGCACCTCCCGGAACTGCCCCACCTTGCGGTGCTTCAGCTTCGCCGACTTCAGCGTGTTGGAATGGACCTGCTCACGCATCCGGTACATGTCCTGCGCCACCACGTTGTTGATGTTCACCGCCCGCGCCTCACTGTTGCGCAGGCCGCACCCCGCCATCTTGACGATCTCCAGCGCCAAGTCCTCGTCGGCGACCGTTAGCGCCTTCTTCACGTATGCGAGCGACGGAATGGCCACCTGCTCCGGACGTATTCGGGTTCAGCCCGTAGTCGTCCACCTGGTCGGCGGAGAGCGCCGCCGGCTCCCTGGTCCGCTCGGTCGCCACGTACAGCATGATTACGAACATGCCGAAGAACAGCAGCGACGCCATGGCCCCCTTGGTGTACGCGTCCTGAAGAATCGTCTTGAGGACCCGGAATATGCTCATCTGGTTTCCCCGACCGACCCTGTCGCTCTCCATCTCGTCCAGGAACCGCTCCACCACCATCGGCGTGACCGAACTCAGCTCCGTGATCCCAGGCGCGGGACGATGTGCACGTTGATCGAGCTGTCGACGTGCCAGCCGGTGAAATAGTCCGTCATCCTGCGCTGGCGGAGGCGCCACTGCTTGGCGTACTCCTCGACCGTCAGCTGCCCAAGTTTCCGACGGGCCGCCGCCACCGACAGCGTCGTGGTCTTCTTCTCCGCGTAAAGCTGCGTGAGGCGTTCGAACGCATCGTCCTGCGTGGCGTATCAAGACTCGTCGCGCTGCTTGCCGAGCGCGTCCCGGAAACGGGTGGGGCAGCGGGTGAGCTTCGCACAGCCGCAGTCCTTGAAGGAGGACCCCGTGCCGCGGGCGAGCTGTCGGGCCGTCGATGAACCATCCGTTCAAGCCCAAGACCCGGGGCGGCCTCGGTCAGGCTCGGCTGCGGTACTGCCCGCAAGTCAGCCGCGGAATCCGCGGTGGGGGTCTCGCGCTTGGACGTTCAGGAACGGTTCGAACCAGGCTGCGGCACGGAGATCGCCGATGCCCATGTGCTGATTCGTCTCGCCGTCCGGGTCCTCGATCCCGTCGAGGCGAGCGTTGTAGAGCATCAGCACGTCGGTGTCCTGGAAGAACACTTCGGAGCACATGCCGAAGTCGTAGTCGTCACGGTGGCTGGGCAGCTTCCCATGGTCACCAGCAGCATCGTCTTCAACCTCGCGGTCGGCCGCGTCACGAATAGCGAGATGAAGAACAAGTTCCTCGGCCGTGCAGGTGGGCTCGGGCCACTGCCCGCGTTCGAGGTCACTGGCGAGGTCGTCAGCGGCTCGGGCGAACCTACGGCGCCACTGGAGGAACGGATCTCGTCCATCACACCCTCTCCGTTACTGCGGGCTGATCAGCGGCGATCGTAGGAGGCGGCACTAACATTCGAAGGGCGAGCCGGACGTCGCGGTGGACGTCCCCGCTCCCCCGTCTCCGAGGCGGCGCGCGGGCAACTTCTCAGATCCAACCTCGCCACCGCCCCGACTCGATACCGTGTCGCTCCAGTCGACTGGAGGGGGCTCACATGAAGTATGGAGATGCGGACTACATGGCTGCCCGGGACGCCATAGTAGTGATTCTGAAGGGGTGGGCCCGAGAGGGCCGGACCGACACCTACAAGGCGCTGAGCGAGGCCGTGGCACCGGAGCACCGGGTGCACTACCACGGCCGGATGATGTCGCTTCTGCTGGCAGACGTCTGCCGCCGGGACAGCACCGGTCCCGAGCCGATGCTGTCAGCACTGGTAGTCAATGGATCCAGCCGGAAGCCTTCCGACCAATTCGTCGAGCTGGCCGTTACCGAATTCCACCGTCGAGACCCGGACTGGACATGGGAGTGGGAGCGGGATGCAGTGTTTGACCGTTACCGCAGCCCGGTTTCGCCGTGAGTCCACTGCGGGTATCGCTCGGCTGCCATGCACATCCGTCGTGCAGGGCAGCCACCCACCGTGGACGGCTCGGGGTTGGAACCTGCCGGCTACACCGCATCCTCTTGTTGCAACGGCGGTAGAGGGGATGGACGCGATGACCGCCTCTCAGGCGTTCTCGTCATGGATCCGCGCACCCAGATCCTCCGCCCACTCCAGCGCCCACGCCTTGAGTTCTTGGATCTGTCGGGAGGTGAGCCCGTACGCGGTGTAGTCCTCATCCTCGTACCAGTCCGCGCCGATCAGCCGGTCCCGGAGGTCTTCGAGGCTGAACTCGTCATGGGCGCGACGGCGGCCCAGGGATTCTAGGTCGGCGGTGGAGCGGTGGCGGGAGGCAGCCTGGACGTCGATGAGGTCGCGGACGGTGCCGCGGTCGGCGAGGGCACGGACCTTGGTGCCGATCACGTCGTCGAGGGAAAGAACGGGGCCGTAGGGGGTCTGGGCGGGCGGAGCCCAGAACGCCTCCTTGAGGACGTCGACCTCACACTCCTCGCCGGTGTCCGGATCGGTGACGAGAAACCGGCCACTGAGCGGATCGGTCTGGACGTGCGTGGTCCGCCATCCGCGCGCGCTGAGGCCGGCTGTGAGTGAGGCGACGATCTCCTGCATCGGAGCGGGGTTCTCGGTGGCGACGTCGAGGTCACGACTGAAGCGTTCGACCAGGCCGTGGGCCTGCACGGCGTATCCGCCGGTGAGGACCAGAGGGTAGGGGGAGCCGAGGTCGAGGATGTCGGCGAGGAGACGCTCGTGGAGCGGAGTGAGCTTCACGCGGCGGTCGTGTCGGCCGGAGCGGTGCGGAGCAGCTCGGGGAAGGCGTCCTCCCAGACCTCGCGGATGTAGGGACTGATCAAGCGCCGCAGCACGGGCCACTGCTCGGCGAGCAGCCGGTAGTGAAGGAGGGTCACCAGGTCCTCGCGCAGCCCTTCGGCGAGGACGGTCCGGTAGAGCGTCATGCGGGACTTCGGACGGTCCAGGCTGTAGCTCGTCCGCCCGGACCAGACGATGTGGAGCGGCAGGTCCACGTTGCCCTCGATGGGGCCGGCCAGCTCCTGCAAGCACTCGGGCAGTCGGCTGCGATAGCGGTCCCGCAGCACCTCGGCGCGGGGCGCGGTGGTCGTCGTGTCCATGCATCCAGTATCACTGCTGGGAGGCGGCGGCATGGCGGGATACGGGGGTCCCCTGTCGTACGTACGTACGTCGGGCGGGCGCCCGCCCTTCCCTCGGACATCTCACCCAGTGGGCGCAGCGCGTCATAGCCTACCCGTGCAGGCCCCCAGGTGGCGCGGCAACCGGCTGCCCTGCAGACCCGGGACCAGCCCCGCTCGCGGGCGCGGGTGATCATGACGCAGCAGGTTACGCGGAGGGCCGCCGCAGTGGAGTCGGCTGCGGCTTCGATCTCGGTGTCGGAAATGACGACGTTGCCGAAGCCGAGGCCCATGACGCCGGCGCAATGGACGAGAAGGACACCGGGGCGGGCGAGGTCGCGGTAGCGGCCGGAGGGGGCAGGCGGCATCCACAGGGCAGGCCGCTTCGGCTCCGCATGCAGCCCACTCACTCAGGTAACTGTCGAGCTACGCAGCGAACGTCCCCAGCGGGAGCCAGGCACCTGTGCCCAGGTCCCCCGTCATCGCTGCCCCCAGGTCAGCAAACGCTCCGCGACCGATGCTGACCGTTTGCTGACCTGGGGGCAGCGAT
>NZ_MUND01001053.1 GCF_002154375.1 Streptomyces glaucescens
CGCGGCTCGTCGTCGATCCCGAGGCGCCCACGGGGACGGTGATCTGCCTCGTCGACACGGGCGCGGCGGCCGAGCGGACCTTCCTCACCGACAGCGGGGCCTCCCTGCGGCTCGGCCCCGGTGACTGGTCGGACGCGCTGCTCGACGGTGTCGTACGCCTGCACCTGTCGGGCTATCTGCTGTTCTCCGAGCCGAGCCGGGCGCTCGTGGCGGTGGCCCTGGCGGCGGCACGCGCGCGTGGGGTGCCGGTGAGTCTGGACCCGGCGTCGGCCGGTTTCCTCGAGGAGCTGGGAGCCGGCCGTTTCCTGACGCTCGTCGCCGGCGTCGAGGTGCTGCTGCCCAGCCGGGACGAGGCCTGTCTGCTGACCGGGCGGAGCGACGCGGCGGCCGCGGCGGCCGAACTGAGCCGGAGCATCCCCCTGGTGGTGGTCAAGCAGGGCGCCGACGGTGCGCTGGTGGCCCGGTCCGGAGCCGTGACCGCGCATGTCCCCGCCGTACCGACGACACCCCGGGACACCACGGGCGCCG
>NZ_MUND01001054.1 GCF_002154375.1 Streptomyces glaucescens
GTCGGGGGCGTAGGCGGGGAGGGTGGAGGTGGCGTCGTACAGCTTCGTCACGTTCGTCACCAGGCGCGCCAACTCCTTCTGATAGACGTCGAATTCCGTGACGATGCTGCGGGCGTCGCCGACCACGGAGGGCGCGGAGGAGAGCAGGCCGGAGAAGCGCGGCTCCAGCACCGACTTCGGGTTCCAGGTGGCGTACGCGGTCGCTCCGGAGGCCGCCAGCAGGGCGAGGGCGAGGCCGCCGGAGGCCAGGGCGCGGCCCGGGCGGCGGTAGACGGCGAGGCCGAGCGCGGTGGCCCCGGCGACCACGGCGACGCAGGAGCGCACGGCCAGGTCGAGCGTGCCCTGCCCGATGTCTCGGGTCACCTCGTCCTGGAGGCCGGACAGGCGTTCGGGGTGGTCGACCAGGGCCTGCGAGCGGACCGGGTCGAGCTGGTCGACGTCGACGTCCAGACGGACCGGGGCGATGTGGCTGTCCAGGTGCAGCGCGCCCAGCGGCGAGACGTTGATCTTCGTGCCGCCGGTGAAGGACGGGCGCAGGGTCATCGTCGTGTCCATCGGGCCGACCGGAACCCGGACCTGCCCGACGGCCAGCAGCCCCAGCCAGCCGCCGAGCAGGACGACCGCGACCATGCCGAGGGCGCGGGCCCAGGGGCGGGGCCGGGAGGCCGGTTTGGGGGCGGACCGGGGGGTGCGGGACGTGCCGCGCATGCGGAGCGGGCGGGTCAGGGCGTTCAGGACTGCGGCGGTGACGGGGGCCATTGGGGCCTTGTGCCCCGGCTG
>NZ_MUND01001055.1 GCF_002154375.1 Streptomyces glaucescens
CCTGACGGCACCCCGCGCGGCCCTCCGCGCGGGGTGCCGTCAGGACGGGCAGCTCGGCGGGGGTGAGGGTGGCGCCGGGCCAGCGGCCGGGAACCGCGCGCTGGGCGCCGCGCCGGCAGCGCGGGCAGTCGTCGACGTGCCGGACCAGCTCGCGGCGCAGCGCGGGGCTGAGCACGAGCTGGTGGTCGCCGCTGAGCCGGGCGACGCCCGGGCAGGTCCCGCTCTCGACGACGGCGAGCGCCGCGCGGGTCCGCTCGACCTCGCACGCGGCGGCGGCCAGCAGCTCACGGGCCGCGGCGGGCTCCAGACCGAGCACGGCGGCGACCTCTTCGGCGGCCAGGTGATGGCGTACGGCGAGTTCCAGCGCCTCGCGCTGTTCCGGGGTGGTGCCGGCCGCCTCCGGCCAGGCGAGCAGGGCCAGTTCGCGGCGGCGCTCCTCCCGCACCTCCTCGGCGACCGGAGGCGCGGCGGGCGGCCCGGTCCGCCGGCGGGCGGGGCTGTGGCGGCCCGCCGCGTGGGTGGCCTGACGTTTCTGCTTGGCCTCGGCCAGCTTGCGCAGACAGGCCCAGCGGGCCAGCGCGTACAGCCAGGCGCGGCGCTCCCCGGCCGCTTCGGGGGCGCGCTGGCCGCGGCGCTCGGCGACGGCCAGCACCTC
>NZ_MUND01001056.1 GCF_002154375.1 Streptomyces glaucescens
GTGCGGGACCCGTAGGGGGCGGGCCGCTGGTGGCCGGGCTGCCGGTACGGGTTTCCCTGCGGGCCGCCCTGAGGGCCCCGCGGATTCGGACCGCCCGTCGGCGGCTGCTCTCCATGCCACATGGGCGGCAAGGATACGGCGATCATCACACCGGCCTGGCCAGTGGAGGCTACTCGTGGGTAACCTTCGGTCATGAGCGCAGACCAGATGTCGATCGGCGAACTGCTCGCCGCCACGGTGCCGATGGTTCGGACCCTGAACCTGGAGTACCTGGAGACCACCCCGGAGAAGGCCGTACTGGCCCTCCCGGACCAGAGCGAGTACCGCAACCACGTCGGCGGACCGCACGCGGGGGCCATGTTCACCCTCGGTGAGTCGGCCAGCGGCGCGATCGTCCTGGCCGCGTTCGGGGACCAGCTCTCGCGCGCGGTGCCGCTCCCGGTCCACGCCGACATCGCGTTCAAGAAGATCGCCCTGGGCCCGGTGAAGGCCACGGCGACCCTCGGCCGTCCGATCGCGGACGTCATCGCCGAACTCGACGCGGGCGAGCGTCCGGAGTTCCCGGTGAGTGTCGCGATCCAGCGCGAGGACGGCGCCGTCACGAGCGAGATGACGGTGGTGTGGACGCTCCGTCCCAACAGCTGAGTGCCATGGCCGACAAGGGCCCCGGTCGTCACGGCCGGGGCCCTCGTCGTGTGTGCGAGTCACGGGGAACGCGTGCCCAAGTCGCCTGGAAAAGGGCCGCAATTTCGAAGGCCGGTGCGAATACCGGCGGTAACGTCCTTGTGTTCTCAGCCGGTTGAATCCTGACTACTCGAACTCCTTGTTTCCCATGGCGCCTCTGTGCGAAGGTGTGGCACCCCGCGGGAAGGAAAAGGCCAGGCACATGTAAGTGCGGAAGGAAATGGTTTTCCGTGCAACCTCCTTACCCCCCACGTCCGCCC
>NZ_MUND01001057.1 GCF_002154375.1 Streptomyces glaucescens
AGATGTGTATGAGTGACAGCCACCCCGGCCGTACCCGTTCAGCCCTCCCCCGCCGGGCATGCTGAGGGGGTGAGCAACGACGAGTTCCGGGCCGCCATGTCCCGGCTGGCCGCCGGTGTGGTCCTGGTGACCGCGGTGGAGCCGCCGCTGGACCCCGACGACCCCGCGGGGCCCGCGGGCGAGGACGTCGGGATGACCGCGACCGCCTTCATGTCGGTCTCCCTCGACCCGCCGCTGGTCCTGGTCAGCCTGCGCGAGGGCTCCCGCATGGACGACCTGCTCGCCGAGCAGCCCCGGTGGGCCGTCTCCGTGCTCGCCGAGAGCCAGCGCCACATCGCCGGCCGGTTCGCCATGAAGGGCCGCGTCAGCGACCGCCTCCTCTTCGCCGACATCCCCTACCGGCGCGGCGAGGCCTCCGGCGCGCCCCTGGTCGGCGGCGCCCTGGCGACCCTGGAGTGCCACACCGAACAGCGCGTGACGGCCGGTGACCACACCCTGGTGATCGGCCGGGTCCTCACGGCAGGGGTCCCGAGCGCGGACGGGGGGCCGCTGGCGTACTTCCGCGGCCGGTACCGGCAGCTGGGCTGACCACCTGCGGACGGCGGCACCGGAATGCCGGAACCCGGCCGCGGGCCCCGGACCCGCACCGCCGAAAACCGCTCGCCGCGCGGTCGCCGCCTTCCCTACGGTGCCGGGATGATCACCCTCGAAGAGCTGACGCCCGGCAATTTCGACGCCGCCACCGGTATCCGGGTCCGCCCCGACCAGGAACACGCCGTCTCCCCGGTGATGCAGTCCCTCGCCGAGGCCTACGTCCACCCGGACGGGGTCGCCTGGCCCCGCCTGATCACCGACGAGGGCCGCCCGGTCGGCTTCCTGATGGCCTTCCTCGGCATCGACTGGCACGGCGACGGCACCGTCCACCGCTCCGGCCTGTGGCGGCTGAACATCGCCGCCGGGGAACAGGGCAAGGGCTACGGCCGGTTCGCCGTCGAATCCGTTGCCGCCGAGATCCGCCGCCGC
>NZ_MUND01001058.1 GCF_002154375.1 Streptomyces glaucescens
AACCACGGCCGACGCGCCGCCGGGGCCCGGCGGCGCGTCGGCCGTGGTTGCCGTCGTCGCGGGCGCGGGGGCAGTCGTCACGCCGTCGTCGCCGCCGGTGTGCGTGACGGTCCCGGCGGCGACGGCGGCGAGCAGCACGGCGCCGGTGACACGGGCCGTGCCCGGCCGGGCGCGACGGCGTCCGCGCGGGCCCGCCCGCTCGACCACCCGCCGGGCGCACGGGTCGATTCCTTGATCGCCGAAGGTCATGGCGGCGGAGGGTAACAGCGCGGGCCGCTCCGGCACCCGCCGCCCGACAAAGGGGAGAGAACACGCCTTGACGGGACAATGTGCCCCATGGGAGCGAAGGTCCTGGCAGGGTGCGGTGTCCTGTGGGGTGAAGCGTCCCGGAGGGGCACGTGCCCTAGCGGGACAAGGCGTCCCGGACGGCCTCTTCGGTGCGGGCGACCACCGCCGTGCCGTCGTCCGCGGTGATGATCGGGCGCTGGATCAGCTTCGGGTGTTCGGCCAGCGCCGTCACCCAGCGATCGCGCGAGGCCGCGTCCCGCGGCCACTCCTTCAGGCCCAGTTCCCTGGCGGCCGGCTCCTGGGTGCGGGTGATGTCCCACGGCTCGAGTCCGAGGCGGTCGAGCACGCCGCGGATCTCGTCCTCGGTCGGCACGTCCTCCAGGTAGCGGCGGACGGTGTAGTCGGCACCCTCGGCGTCGAGCAGCTGAACCGCGCTGCGGCACTTGGAGCAGGCGGGGTTGATCCAGATTTCCATGCCGGACACGGTACGCCGGGGGCGCCCGGGCACCGCATCGGCGCCCCGGCCTGTTCGATTTTTTGCGGGGGGTCCCACGAGCCTCGCCAGGCCGGTCTGACACACCAGCAATTCCCGTTCCTACCTGGGGCTTTGATGGGGCGTACGGACCCCCGATTGTCAGTGGCGGGCAGTAGAATTGAAGCAGTGTTCGAGGGGATCGCCGGGGGCTTCCGGGTGGTTCCCTGACCGCGACAGGAGGATGCCTGTGCCCGCTGCCGCACTGAAGCCGAAGCCGTTGCCCACCCAGTCCACCGCCCGCCGTGCCGTCCAGCTCGACCTGCCGTACGCCCCCGTCCTCAAGAGCCCGCTGCCGGCCGGGCGGCCCCGTGAGTGGTACATCTCGCACAACCGCCGGCTCAAGGCCATGCGCCTGGCCATAGCGCTGCTCGACTCCGGCGTCTTCCTGCCGGGTCAGGCCCGCAACGAGACGATCCGTGACGCGGCGCGGCTCATCGGCGTCCACCCGCCGTCGGACACGACGTGTCACATGGTGCGGGCGCTGATGAAGTACAGCCGCTGAGGTGGCGTGCGACGCCGGGCGCCCTGTCCTTCACGGCGCCCGGCGTCCGCGTGTGAGCTCACCCCGCCAACTCCCGCTCCAGCGGCGTCCGGAACCGCGGCGTCACCCGCGTCGCCCCCACCCACGCGCGCAGCCGCTCCGCCTCCGCCC
>NZ_MUND01001059.1 GCF_002154375.1 Streptomyces glaucescens
GGCCCCAACGGCGCCGGCAAGACCACCGCCGTACGCATCATGTCCACCCTGCTGCGCCACGACGAGGGACGCGTGCAGGTCGCGGGCCTGGACGTGCGGACCCGGGCCGACGAGGTGCGCTCACGGATCGGGCTGCTCGGCCAGAACGCCGCCGTCGACGAGGAACTCAGCGGCCGCCAGAACCTGGAGATGTTCGGCCGCCTCTACCACCTCGGCGCACGCCGCGCCGGCACCCGGGCCGACGAGCTCCTGGAACAGTTCGGGCTCACGGACGCCGGCAGCAAGGCCGTCAAGCAGTACAGCGGCGGCATGCGGCGCCGGCTCGACCTGGCCGCCTCCCTCATCTCCCAGCCCCAGGTCCTCTTCCTGGACGAACCCACCACCGGGCTCGACCCCCGCGGCCGCACCGAGGTGTGGAACGCGGTGCGCTCCCTGGTCGGCGGCGGCACCACCGTCCTGCTCACCACCCAGTACCTCGAAGAAGCCGACCAGCTCGCCGACCAGATCGCGGTCATCAACCACGGCAAGGTCATCGCCGAAGGCACCGCGGACGAACTGAAGACCAAGACCGGCGGCGACCGCATCGACATCGTCCTGCACGACACCGCCCAGCTCACCCGCGCCGCCTCCCTCCTGTCCCCCGACGCGGTCGTCGACAAGGACCGGCGCATGATCAGCGCCTCGGTCACCGACCGCATGGCCGCACTGACCCAGACCGTGCGCGCCCTGCAGACGGCCGGCATCCAGGCCGAGGACATCGCCGTACGCCGCCCCACCCTCGACGAGGTCTTCATCCACCTGACCAAGGAGGACGCCGCATGAGCACCACCCACCACCTCACCACCACCGGCGCGGCCGCACCCCACCCCACCCGCTCCAGACTCAGCTGGGCCGCAGCCGACTCCTGGACCATGACCCGCCGCGAACTCGCCCACTGGGCACGCCAGCCCGTCCAGGTCGTCGTCGGACTCGTCTTCCCCGTCATGATGCTCCTGATGTTCAGCTACCTCATCGGCGGCGGACAGGACATCAACGGAGACTTCAAGTCCTACCTCGTCCCCGGCATGCTCACCATGACCATGGCCTTCGGCCTCGAAGCCACCATGCTCTCCGTCACCCAGGACCTCGGCAAAGGCGTCATCGACCGCTTCCGCTC
>NZ_MUND01001060.1 GCF_002154375.1 Streptomyces glaucescens
GCCGGCGAGGGTGAAGGGCTCCTTGCCGTAGTTCAGGAGGTGTTCGTAGTGGCCTGCGCCTTCTCCGCGAGGGTGACGGCCTCGGTGACGAGTGGATGGGGCAGGTGCCGGGCCACGTTCACGAGGTGCTGTCGCTCGGCATGAGGCTCGGTGTCGGCGCCGGGCAGCCTGACGACGCGGAGCTGGGGCGCGAGGGGCGGGCGGGCGCTGTCGCGGGCGCGGGCCGCATGGAGCAGCGTCGCGGCGGCCTGAGCAGCGGTCAGGTCCCAGTCTGGGCCTGGGCCGTTGCCGCGGTCGGCAGATCCGGCTTCCGGTGCGTCCTTGGCCAGACGCTCGACGGCCAGTGAGGGCAGTGGGCTCCACCAAGGGCTGAGCCGTCCGGCGGCGTCGTGGATCTCCGCCATCATGGAGGTGAGGTCGAGACTGGTGTCGAAGCGGCTCCACCAGGACTGCCCGGGCGCCAGGACCACCTGCGGGCCGTTCGGTTCGCTGACAGCACCCCGACCCCCTGCCAGGTCTCCCACCACGAGGTCGTGCAGGGCCCACAGGGTGCGTAGGTCTCGGCGCTCGGCGCGGCGGGAGCGCAGGACGAGGGCGCCCAGGGCGATGTTGGCGGCAACGCAGCTGGCGATCGTTGCCAGCCAGGCAGTCTCGGCGAGTCCGTACAGGGGGCGCGGGCCGATGGCCGACCCGATCAGGGCGGCCGCGTTCAGTGCGACGTTGACCAGGTCGAGGCTGAGCGCGAGCGCGAAGAACCGCAGCGACTGCTGTAGGTCCTCGACCAGGTCCGGGCGGCCGGGGATTGACAGCGACCGGCACTCGCGCACGGTGGCCACGATCGTCGAGATCAGCGCGGTCCAGTAGACGGCGTGCAGAGCTACGACCTCGGGCACTTGGGCGTAGGCCGCGGAGAACCGCAGGGGTGCCGCCGGGCCCAGGTTGGCGAGGGCATACAGGACCGCCATGGCGGTC
>NZ_MUND01001061.1 GCF_002154375.1 Streptomyces glaucescens
CCACGAGGGCGGCGGCCCCGGCGAGACCGGCGAGCCATCTCCTGCGGTGCGAAACGGACTTCTGCGACGACACTGCGTCCTCCTCGGGGAAACCGGGCGCAGCCCAACGGCTGTGGAGGGAAAGGCAGTTCAGGATCCCGGTGAATTCCGCCCGTGCCAAGGGAGCACAGATGTCCCGGCGGTGAAGGGCAGTTCAAGAAACGGCTTCCGGTGGACCGTCAGACCATGTCGTCCGGCAGGTCGGCCGACGACTCCTCGGGGGTGAGGTCGGGCCGCAGCCGCAGCCACGACGGCTGGCGCAGCATCCCGGCCCGGGTGCGGGTGCTGTACCGCACCTCGCCCACCAGCCGGGGCAGCACCCAGTGCGCGCCCGGCGCGGCCGGCCTCGGACGGAACGGGCAGACGTCGGTCGCCAGCTCGCTGAGCAGCGCGGCCAGCTCGGTGCGCTCGGCCTCGCTCCAGCCCGTGCCCACGCTGCCCACGTAGCGCAGCGTGCCCGCGGCCCGCTGGCCCACCAGTACGGCGCCCGGCAGCCCGGTCAGCCGGCCCTTGCCGGGCAGCCAGCCGCCCACGACGACGTCCTCACCGCGCATGTTGCGGATCTTGATCCAGGCGCGGGACCGCACCCCCGGCTCGTACACCGAGTCCAGCCGCTTGCAGACCAGCCCCTCGAGACCGTGCTCACGGGTGGCCCGCAGCGCCTCCTCGCCGTGCCCCACCAGTGCTCCGGGCGTCGACCAGAACGGCCCCTCGAGCTCCAGCTCCAGCAGTCGCGCGCGCCGCTCGGCGTACGGCAGGCGGATCAGGGAGCGGCCCGCGAGGTGCAGCACGTCGAACAGCACGAGATGGACCGGGACCTGGGCCGCCCGGCGGGCCGCCCGGGCGGGCGCGTGGGCGAGGCCCATCCGTGACTGCAGCAGCTGGAAGTCGGCGCGGCCCCGCTCGTCCAGCGCCAGCACCTCGCCGTCGAGGACCGCGGGCGTGCCGCCGAGGGCGGCGCCGAGGGGCCGCAGCTCGGGGTAGGCGCCGGTGATCTCCTCCCCGGACCGGGCACGCAGCACCACGCCGCCGTCCCCGGCGAGATACACCACCACACGCTGGCCGTCCTGCTTGGTCTCGTACGCCCAGCGCGCGTCCTGGGAGGCGGGCGGCAGGGCGCCGGAGGTGGCGAGCATGGGGGCGATCAGCGGCAGGGTCACGGCTTGAGATGTCGACGGCGGCGGACACGGTCACGCGTGTCGCCCGGCGGTTTCGCCTGAACGGCGCCGCGCACCCGGCCCGCGCCGCACTCCGTTCCGGACGCCCGGCCCGCCGCACTCCGTTTTCGGACGCCCGGCCCGCGCCGCACTCCGCCCCGTCGACCCGGAGATTACTTGAGTAAGGCAATGAGAGAGTAACGTGAACCGCATGCCCACACCGCCGCCGCCCGCCGCCCCCGCGTCCCCCGAAGTCGCCGAGATCGAGCGGGCGTTCACCCGCATCACCTACCTCGGCACCCGCGCCCGGCGGCACGACCGGCTGATGGCCCTCGCCGAGGTCCCGCTCGACCGCGCCGCCGTGGCGCTGCTGCGC
>NZ_MUND01001062.1 GCF_002154375.1 Streptomyces glaucescens
GATCACCGCCCCCTCCCTGTCGCCCCGCGAGGACGGGACGGGCCCGTTCACGTTCGGCAAGAAGATGCGGCCCAAACTCTCCGGATGGGCCCGGAAGATCGTTTCGGACGAGAAGCTCCGCAAGACCAAGGCCACCGCCGGCACCCGGCTGCTCGCCCTGGCGCTGGCCGCCCAGACCGACGTCTCGGGCCGCCTCGGTTCCGACGGCCACGGCATCTGGAAGATCGACGCCCGCACCGCACACCCTCGTGCCCGCTGGCACGACCAGTTCCTGCAACGGCTGTGCCACCCACGCTGGGGTCTGCCGGTTCACGTGGCCCAGCGCCGGCCGAGGAGGCCGGCAGGGCGTAGCGACGGAAGCGGGTGTACCGTCTGCCACGGTCCGTAGCATTCCGACAGGTCACGCCAGGAGACCCCGGTCGGGCATTAGGCGATGCCGTAGGAGATCTCGTCCGGGCGGCTGACGCTGCGGCGGGCCAGCACCCAATGCCTGCGATCCGGTCGGTGCCAGGCCGGTGATCCGGTCGGACTCGACCTGACCGCCGGGGCCGCGGTTCGCGGCGATGCCCTGGAGGCCTTCCTCGTCGTGGGTGTAGACGTCGAGCTTGCCGGCCACCTTGGTGTTGCCCGCGGCGTCGGTGTGGCGCACCGTTCCGTCGCGTGCGGTGTGCAGGACGGAACGGTCGGGCGCTACGGCGAGCGACATGGGCTCGCCCA
>NZ_MUND01000107.1 GCF_002154375.1 Streptomyces glaucescens
GATGTACAACCACGCGGGCGCCCCCGACCCGCGCGGCAACCAGTCCACCGTCGCCCGGGTCACCTTCCCACCGCCCGCCCGGCCCGGCGGGCGCTGGGAGGTGACCCGGGCGGAGTTCGTGCCCCAGCTGTTCGACATCGACGCCGGCCGGGTGGTCGACCTGAACCGCGCCCTCGCCCAGGGCGCCGACGTGCGCGGGGTGCGCGACCGCATCCGGGACGTGGCGCTCAGCCGGGGCGCGGCCGAGGACGGGCTCCTGATGGGGGAGTAGGTCCCGGCGCGACGGTCTCCCGGGGCCCTGTGCGGCGGGCGCCGGTCAGTTCACGTCCACGTGGTCGAAGATCTTCAGCATCTCGCCGAGCACCCGCAGGCAGGCCGTCACCTCCGCCTCGGTCAGCTCGCCCCCGGCCTCGCGCATCACCGTGTGCTCCCGGGCGAGGACGGCGGTGATCGCCGACCGGCCCTCGTCCGTGAGCCGGATCAGCGAGGACCGCTGGTGGGCGGGGTTGGGGATGCTCTCCACCAGGCCGCGGGCCGCCGCGTCGTTGACCATGCGCTGCACGAACTGCCGGCTGATGGCCTGGGCGCGGCCCATCTGGGGGACGGTCATGGGCCCGTGCTTGTGCAGCAGGTCCAGTACGGCGCGCACGCCGACGGACAGGCCCTCGACGGCCTCGCCCTGTTCGACCGCGCGCTGAACCCGCCGGTACAGCGGGCCGACCAGGTCGAACACCTCGGTGAGGCGATGGCCCAGTTCGTCGGGAGGGAGGGGCTTGCCGGTGTCACTCACCCCGCCATCATGACATCCCGGTTGTCAAACCACGCAGAAGATGACACCTTGGTTGTCATGACTGTTGCTGCGGACCTCCGCTCCTTCCCCACTGCCGACGGCGACCTCGCCTACCTCGACACGGGCTCCGGGGATCTCGTGGTCCTGGTCCACTCCGGGTTCACCGACCACCGGTTCTGGGACCACCAGATCCCCGCCCTCGCCGCCGGCCACCGGGTGATCGCCCCCGACGTCCGCGGCCACGGCTGGTCGGCCAACGCCTCCCAGCCGTTCACCTGGGCCGGCGATCTCGCCGCCCTGCTGCGCCACCTCGACGCCGGGCCCGCGGTCCTGGTCGGGGTGTCGATGGGCGGGGCGATCGTCACCGACACCCTGCTGGAGCACCCGGACCTCGTGCGGGCGGCCGTCGTCAGCGGCTCCGCGACCGCCGACTGGCAGTACACGGACCCCTGGCACCAGGAGATCCTGGCCGAGTACGCCCGCACCCTGAGCGCGGGCGACATCGAGGGCTGGCTCGACGTCTTCGTCCGGGTTGTCCCCGGTGAGCACCGCAGCGCCGACGCGATCGACCCGGCCATCCCGCGCCGGCTGCGCGAGATGGCCCTGCACACGGTCTCCAAGCACACGCCCGGCGAGAAGGACTGGCGCGTCCCGTCGGCCGGCAGCTGGTCCCGCGTGCCCGGCGTCCGCGTCCCGGTGCTCACCGTCAACGGCACCCTGGAGCCCGCCGACCTGCTCGCCGCGGCGGAGCGGCTCGCCACCGCGACACCCGGCGGCCGCTCCGTCACCATCGAGGGCGTCGGTCACTACCTCAACCTGGAGAAGCCGCAGGAGTACAACGCCGTCCTGCTGGACTTCCTCAGCTCTCTCTAGCGGCGGTCGCCAGCTTGGAGTGGCGGTACGAGTAGGCGAAGTAGAGCACCAGCCCGGCCGCGAACCACACGGCGAACCGCGCCCAGGTCTGCCACTGCAGGAACGTGATCAGCCAGATCGAGAACAGCACGCCCACGGCCGGCACGAACGGCATCCACGGCGTCCGGAAGGTGCGGGGCAGCTCCGGCTGCCGGTAGCGCAGCACGATCACCGCCACGCACACCACCACGAAGGCCAGCAGGATGCCGATGTTGGTCAGCTCGGCCGCCTCGCCGATCGGCAGGAACCCAGCGATGGCGGCCGACGCCACCCCGACGATCCAGGTCACCCGGGTCGGCACGTGCCGGGTCGGGTGCGTCTTGGCGAACCACGTCGGCAGCAGCCCGTCCCGGGACATGGCGAACCAGACGCGGGTGACCCCGAGCATGAACGTGAACATCACGGTGAGGATGCCGATGATCGCGCCCACCGCGATCACGTTCGCCAGCCCGTCCAGCCCCACCGACTTGAACGCGGTGGAGAAGCCGCTCTCCTTGTCGATCTCGCTGTAGTGCTGCATGCCGGTCAGCACCAGACAGGCCGCCACGTACAGCACCATCGAGATCACCAGCGAGTAGATGATCGCCTTCGGCATGTGCCGCTGGGCGTCCTTCGACTCCTCTGCCGCCGTCGACATCGCGTCGTAGCCGAACACCGCGAAGAACACGGTCGCCGCACCGGTGAAAGCGCCGCTCACCCCGTACGGGAAGAACGGGTTGTAGTTCGACGAGTCGATGTGGAACACGCCGACGCCGATGACCAGCAGCACCACCAGCACCTTCAGCACCACGACCACCGTCTCGAAACGGGCCGCGTTCTTGATGCCGAGGGTCAGCAGATAAGCGATCAGCAGACACAGCAGCGCCGCGAACAGGTCGATGCGGTGCCCCTCGCCGGTGCCGGGCGCCCCGAGCATCCACGCGGGCAGATCGGCGCCCAACTCGTTCACCAGGAAGCTGAAGTAGCCGGAGATGCCGATGGCGACCACCGCCACGATCGCCGTGTACTCCAGCAGCAGGTCCCAGCCGATGAACCAGCCCGCCAGCTCGCCCAGTACCGCGTAGCCGTACGTGTAGGCGGAGCCCGCCTTCGGGATCAGGCCCGCGAACTCCGCGTACGACAGCGCCGCCGCGGCGCTCGCCACACCGGCGATGAGGAACGAGACGAGCACCGCCGGCCCCGCCGTGCCGTTGGCCACCGTGCCCGCGAGCGTGAAGATGCCCGCGCCGATGATGCCGCCGACCCCGATAGCGGTCAGTTGCCCCAGCCCGAGGGAGCGGTCCAGGCGGGTCCCCTCACCGACCTCCGTCTCCTCGATGTGTTCGATGGGTTTGCGGCGGAGAACCCCTTCGCCCGCCCGGAGCCCGGCCATGCGCCTCACCTCTTCGCGATCGGCAAACGGCTGACGGCGGATCATGATGGCTCAGCCGACGGCCCGAGGGAAGACGCCACGCACGGCGGACCGGGCAGGTAGGCACGGAAGAGACGCGGGCAGGACGCCCCGGCGGCGAACGGCGGAGGCTACGGCACCACCGTCACCGGCCAGCGCCCCGCCTTGACCAGCCGGACCGCGACCGAACCCACGATCCGGTGGCCCGCCTGTTCGGAGGCGCCGACGACCACCGCGTCGGCCTTCAGCTCGTCCGCCGCCGTCACCAGGCCGTTGTAGGGGTCGCCGTGGAAGGTGTGGAACTCCCACCGCACCTCGAAGATCCCCTTGACCCGCTCGGCGGCCTCGCGGATCTGCGCCACCAGGTCCTCGGCGATCTCGTCGGTGGTGGCGGCGACCGGCGCCCCGAGCGCCGCGCCCGCCGCCAGCACCGGCTGCACGTACACCACGGCGAGCAGCGCGCGCTGCCGCCGGGCCAGCCCGCTCGCGTAGGCCGCCGCCCGCAGCGAGGACTCCGAGCCGTCCACGCCGACCAGGATGACCTTCGGCCCGTCCGTGCCCCGTTCGAACTGGTGGGAGTGCTGTTCCGTCACGGCCCGAGGCTACCGGAACCAGTGGTTCCCGCCGTCGGCCCGGGGGGAGTGCCGGCTGACGGCCCGGCATGGGCCGCCCGGGTGGATTCATGCCGCCGCACCGGTGCCGCCGTGGTGCGCCGGGTCCGGGCCGGGCGACTGATGAGTGCATGAAGAAGGATCAGTTGCTCAGCCGGCGCCGGGCCCTGCTCGACGGTGCCGGCTGAGCA
>NZ_MUND01001063.1 GCF_002154375.1 Streptomyces glaucescens
CTCGCCCTGCTCCGCTCCCGCGAACAGGCCCGCACCCGCTGGCCGCACTCCGAGCTGCCCGTCTGAACCACCGTCCGCAACCGCCGTCCACGACCGCCGTCCTGAGCTGCCGGACACCGCCCGTCCGGCAGCTCAGGCCGCGGGCCGCTCCAGGACGAACTCCAGCTCCCGGTCGTCCGGCTTGCCGGCCATCGGCACCACCACCCCGCTCGGCGCGAAGCCCACCTTCCGGTAGAAGCCCTGCGCCCGCTCGTTGTCCTCGTGCACGATCAGCCGCACCCGCTCCACACCGGTCTCCCACGACCAGGCCAGCGCCGCCGCGAAGATCCGCTCGGTCAGCCCGCGCCCGCGGAACTCGGGCCGGACGAACACCCCGACCACATGTCCCTGCCGCCGCTCGACCGGGAACCCCGCCCAGTCCGTCGTACCGGCCTCCTCGACCAGCACGGTCACGGTCCCCGCCCACACTCCGCCGGGCCCGACGGCGACGATCTGCCGCGCCCCGGCCGCCCCCTCGGCCGCCCCCGC
>NZ_MUND01001064.1 GCF_002154375.1 Streptomyces glaucescens
GTGCGAGGACCCGGGGGAGCACGAGGGCCGGGGGAGCGCGCGAGAACCGGGGGGAGCACGAGGACCGGGTGGGACCGTGCCGATGCCCGGGCTCCGCCGCCATGAACGCGCGAGCGCCGCTTCAGGCCACGCGATGCACCAGCTGGCTGGTCAGCTCGTACCGCGCGCCGACGATCGCCAGCCGCCCGTCCGCCACCCGCTCGGCGAGATCCGGCTCCGCCGCGAGCCGGGACCGCACGAGCCGGACGTTGGCGTCGATCGTCGCGTCCACGCGGGCGTCGCCCTGCGTGCTCCGGTCGATGGCCGGGGCTATCTGATCGGCCAGGTACTGGATGTGCGCCGGCAGCCGCCCCCCGGCCCCGTCCGCCTCGACGGCGGCCCGCACGGCCCCGCAGGACTGGTGGCCCAGCACCACGACCAGCGGTATCGCCAGCTCCAGCACCCCGTACGCGATGCTGCCGAGCACCGCCTCGTCGAGCACCTCACCGGCGCTGCGCACGGTGAGCAGATCGCCGAGCCCCTGGTCGAAGACCAGCTCCGGCGGCACCCGGGAGTCGACACAGCCGAGCACGAGAGCGAACGGATGCTGGCCCGAGGTCAGCGCCTGCCGCACGGCCGGGGTCTCGTCCGGGTGCCGTTCCCGGAAGGTGCGCCAGCGCCGGTTCCCGGCGGCCAGCTCGCGCAGTGCCTCCGGCGCGGTGGTGGGC
>NZ_MUND01001065.1:0-347 GCF_002154375.1 Streptomyces glaucescens
GCGGCGGCCCGACCCCCCGGCGGACGATGAAGAGAAGGGGTCGGGCCGCCGCCGGTGCCGCCTGCGCCGCAGGGGAGACGGAGACCGGCCCCGGCCGCGGCGGACGCGGCCGGAAGGGAGGAGCGTCATGCTGGAGATGAAGACGCTCGACAGACCGGACGAGCGGCGGGACTTCCCGCACGGACACCTGGAAGCCGTGCACCTGGCGGGGTGCGACTTCGCCATGGCGACCTTCGAGCCGGGCTGGCGCTGGTCCCAGGACGTGGGACCGATCGCGGGCACCGAGAGCTGTCAGATGAACCACAACGGCTATGTCGTGCAAGGTCATCTGCACATCCGCATGGACG
>NZ_MUND01001065.1:370-607 GCF_002154375.1 Streptomyces glaucescens
CCGCCGAGTCCCCGGTGCCCCACTGGATGCGCGGCTCCGGATTGAGCCAGTACACCCGGCGGGCCTGCCCGGCGATCCGCCGCAGCGCCGCGAGGTTCGGATCGGCCATGTTCGTCCGTGCGTCCCCCAGCACGAAAACCGTCGTACGCGGACCCACCGCGTCGCCGTACCGCTCCGCGAACTCGCCCAGCGCGGCCCCGTAGTCACTGCTGCCGTGCCAGCCGGTGAGGACCGCCT
>NZ_MUND01001066.1 GCF_002154375.1 Streptomyces glaucescens
TCGCCGACCGGCTCGCCGTGGGGGTGGCCTCCGTCGTGGCCGTGCTGGACCCCGGGTGCGTGGTGCTGGGCGGCGAGGTGGGGCAGGCCGGGGGAGCGGTGCTCGCCGCGCGGGTGGAGGCGCGGATCCGGCGGATGTCACCGCTGGCCACCGAGGTGCGGCCGAGCGCTCTGGGCGGCGGAGCGGTCCTGCGCGGCGCACTGCTGACCGCCCGGGACCGAGCCCAGGACGAGCTGTTCGCGCCGCCGGAGCGTTGACCCGGGGCGCTATCGCCCGGGGCGGGCACCCGCGAACCGCGCCGCCAGATACTCCTCGAACGTGCCCTTGCCCACGGCCAGTCCGGGGGTGAGATGGTGGCCCGCGCGAAAGCCGCGGTACGCCGCGCCCGCCAGCGGCACCCGCAGCAGCGGCCTGCGGCGTCCCGTCGCCGACAGATACGCCCGGGCCAGCGACTCCAGCGACCGCACCTGCGGCCCGCCCATGTCCTCGGCCCGCCCCACGGGCCCGCCGAGCGCCAGCTCCGCCAGCCGGCCGGCGACCTCCGCCACCTCGACCGGCTGGTCGGCCACCCCGGCCGGCAGCGCCATCACCGGCGGCTCGGCGAGCACCTGGAAGACCTGCGCCAGCAGGTCGTGGAACTGGGTGGTGCGCAGGATCGTCCAGCCGAGCCCCGACTCCTCGACCCGTCGCTCCACGGCGAGCTTGGTCCGGTAGTAGCCGAGCGGTACCCGGTCGACGCCGCGATGGAGATGTGCGCCAGGTGTCCCACCCCGGCTCGCCGCGCCGCCCCGATCAGATGGCCGGCCGCCTGCTCGTCCCCGCCGCGCGGACTGCTTGCGCAGTGCACGACCGTGTCCACGCCCGCGACGGCCGCGTCCAGCCCGCTGCCGCCGGCCCGCAGATCGACGGCGTACGGCTGGGCGTGCCGGCTGAGCACCCTTACCTCGTGCCCGTCCGCCCGCAGTCGCCGGGTGACTAGCCGGCCGAGGGTTCCGGTACCGCCGGTCACCAGGATCGTGGTCATGGGTTCAGCCCCTTCGGACACGGGGCGCTCCCGGACGGAGCGCCCCTCGCCGGCAGAGACAGGCCAGCCGCCGTCGAATGTGACAGGGGACGGCCGAGGCCGGGCCGGCCGGCGGCGCGCAAAGCCCAGTCTGTCCGGGTTCAGTACCACCCGCACATCCGCGATCAGACCGTCCCGCAGCTCGACGGCGACCACACCGGCGAGCGTGTCGCCCGCCCCGGCGGCCGGCCCGCGCTCGCCGTCGAACACGACCGCCGGGCACTCCGGGCCGCCGCGAACCGCTTCAGGCCCGCCGCGAACCGTTCCAGGCCGCCACCGCCGGCCGGCTCCCTTGCCGTTCCCCCGACCGGGCGCCGGGCCCTGCGGACCTGGTAGCCGCCGTCGCCGGACCGGGTGACACCGGCCGCGAGCGGTAGGCGCCGCTGAAACCGCGGACACCCCTCGCCCTGCCAGAGCCCGTGCTCCGCCAGGGTGAGGGGTGCGGTGAGGGGTGCGGTGAGGGGTG
>NZ_MUND01001067.1 GCF_002154375.1 Streptomyces glaucescens
GGCCGGGGGGCGGGGGAGGAGGCGGGTGAAGACGCGTTGCGGGACGAACGCGCCGATCGCGGCGGAGACGACCGTGCCGAGGAGGAGGAAGGGGACGCCCTGGACGGTGATCGCGGTGAAGACCGTCCACCAGGCGGCGACGGGCGGGGTGTACAGGTCGAGGGCGACGAGCGGGCCGAGGACGGAGGCGACCGTCGCGATGGTGATGAGGGCCGCGCCGCCGACACCGGCGTGGAGCAGCGCGCGGACGGTGAGGCGCAGCCCGTCGGCGAGTCGCCGTATGTGTACGTCGTTCTCCACAGGTCCCCGCCGCCCCTTGCCGCTGTTGCCGTCCCGAAGGCTAACCGGCGGGGTCGTGCGCGGGCCGGGCGCGGTCAGAGCGGGGGCCGTGCGGGGGCCGGGCCGAGAGTGGTGGTGCCGGGGGCGGTGCGGTGGCCGAGGCCGGTGCGGTAGGCGTCGAGGGCGGCCTCGATGCGGCCGGTGCGGCGCAGCAGGTCGCCGAGGAGGCGGCACAGGTCGGCGAGGTCACCCGCGGCGCCCGCGCGTTCCAGCAGGCTGAGGGCGCGGACGTAGTGCTCCTCGGCGGTCTCGGTGTCGCGGGCCGCCTCGGCGATCCGGCCGAGGAGGCGGTGGGCCGCGGCGGCGTGGACGGCGCCGCGCTCGGAGGACAGGTCGCCGAGGACGTCGTGGAGGAGGGCGGCGGCCTCGTCGGACCTGCCGCGGCGGTGGAGGACGTCGGCGAGTTCGACGGCGACCTGGCTGCTGTAGAGGGCGGCGCGCTGGGCGGAGAGCATGGTCTGGGCGGAGCGCAGTTCGGCCTCGGCGCGCTCCAGGTCACCGTTCTGGGCGTAGACGTAGCCGCGCATCCAGTGGCAGTTCGCGAGCTCGGTGCGGATCTGGAGCTGGCGGTACATCTCGGCCGCCTTGGCGAGGGAGGCGTCCGCCTCGGCGATACGGCCCTCGGCGAGCAGGGTGCGGGCGACCGAGCGGTGCATCCGGGCGACGAGGGCGGGGTCGGCGGCCCGCGGGGCGAGGGCGAGGGCTAACTCGGCGGCCTGGGCGGCGCGGGCGTGGGCGCCCATGTCCATGTAGGGGCCGATCACGCCGGCGTAGAGGAGGAGCAGGGCGTCCGGGTCGTGGAGGCCGCCGCGGTTGAGTTCGTCGAGGGTGGTCTCGAGGAGGTAGACGGCGTAGCGCAGCTCACCGGCGAGGTAGTGGGCGACGGCCCG
>NZ_MUND01001068.1 GCF_002154375.1 Streptomyces glaucescens
AGGACGACGTGGGCGTTGGTGCCGCCGATGCCGAAGGCGCTGACGGCGGCCCGGCGCGGGTGGTCGGCCGCGGGCCAGTCCTCCAGTGCGGTGGGCACGCGGAAGGGGCTCGCGTCGAAGTCGATGAGCGGGTTGGGGCGGTCGAAGTGCAGGCTCGGCGGGATCTGCCGGTGTTCGAGGGCCAGCACCGCCTTGATGAGTCCGGCGATGCCGGCGGCGGCGCCGAGGTGGCCGATGTTGGTCTTGACCGACCCGAGCGCGCAGAAGCCGGTCCGCCGGGTGCTGTGCCGGAACGCCTCGGTGAGCGCGGACACCTCGATCGGGTCGCCGAGCTTGGTGGCGGTGCCGTGCGCCTCGATCAGGCCGATGGTGCCGGCGTCGACCTCCGCCTGGGCCTGCGCGGCGAGGATGACCTCGGTCTGTCCGGCGGCGCTGGGCGCGCTGAAGCCGACCTTGCGGCGGCCGTCGTTGTTGACGGCGCTGCCGCGGATGACGGCGCGGATGCGGTCGCCGTCGGCGAGGGCGTCCTCCAGCCGCTTGAGCACGACCGCCCCGACGCCGTCGCCGGAGGAGGTGCCGGCGGCGTCGGCGGCGAAGGCGCGGCAGTGGCCGTCGGGCGAGAACGGCCCGTCGGGCACGTGACGGTAGCCGAGCGCGGCCGAGGGGTTGAGGGAGACGGCGGCGGCGAGCGCGGTGTCGCAGCGGTGGTCCAGCAGGTCCTGGCAGGCGGTGTGCACGGCGACCAGCGCGGTCGAGCAGGCCGTCTGGAGCGACACGCTCGGCCCGGTGAGGCCGAGTTCGTAGGAGATACGGGTGGCCAGGGTGCCGAGGGAGTTGGCGGTGGCCGCGTGGACCAGCTCCACCGAGCCCGGCTGCCCGGCGAAGCGCGGGTACACGTGGGCCGGGTAGTAGCGGCTGTCACCCGCGCCCGCGTAGACGCCGAACGCCTCGGCCGTACGGTCGCCGCCGAGGCAGCCGGCGTCCTCCAGCGCGTGGTAGGCCGTCTCCAGCAGCAGCCGCTGCTGCGGGTCGACGACGGCGGCCTCGGCGGGGCTGTGGCCGAAGAAGCCGGAGTCGAAGCGGTCGATGCCCTCGACGGCCGACACCATCCGGATCAGCGTCGGGTCGCCGAGGTCGCGCGGGTCGCCGCCCGCGGCGAGGAACTCCTCGTCGGTGACGGGCCGGATCGCCTCCCGGCCGGCCGCGAGGTTCTCCCAGAAGGCGTCGAGGTCGTCGGCGCCGGGGAAGCGGCCCGCCATGCCGATGACGGCGACGGCGGGGAACTCGGGGAACTCCTCGTCGTGGGGTGCGGTGGTGTCGTGCACGGCCTGTGCCTCGTCCTCTCCCGGCTCGGTGGTGTCAGGCACGGCCCCGGTCCTTGCCGTGCCGTGCGGTGCGGCGCGCGCGGGCGGCGCGCTGGCGCTGTGCTTGCTCCTTGGCGCGGTCCAGGCCGCCGGCCTCCTGCCGTGGCGGCTGTTCGGCGACCGCCGTGGAGCCCGCGCCGGTGGCCGACAGGTGACGGGCCAGGTCCCGGACGGTGGGGTGGGCGAACAGGTCGACCACCGACAGGTCGGTGCCGAAGGCGCGGTTGACGGCGGTCTGTGCGGTGACGAGGAGCAGCGAGTTGCCGCCCAGGTCGAAGAAGTTCTCGTCCCGGCCCACCCGGTCGCGCCCCAGGACGCCGCACCACACCTCGGCGAGCCGGCTCTCCAGCCGCCGCAGCTCCTCCCCCGCCTCCGCCTCGTCAGGGCGGGCGGTGGTGCCCGCCGTGCGCAGCGTCCACGCGTCGTCGGACAGCCCGGCCGCGCGGGCGCCGTCGGCCGCCGCGCGGTACAGGGCGCCCAGGTCGGTGCCGTCCTCCAGGCCGACGCGGGCGGCCAGGCGCCGCGTCTGGCGCACGGGGGCGACGACGTGGCTGCGGACCCAGGGGGCGGTGCGGTCGGCGCCGATCAGCAGGTGCGGTTCGTCCATGGTGCGGGCCAGGTCGAACGAGCGCAGCGCGGCGGGGGCGTCGAGCAGCCGGTAGCCGCGGGCCTCGGTGAGCGCGGTGAGCCCGTAACCCCGGCTCATGCCGCGCTCGCGCCACATGCTCCAGGCCAGCGACTGGGCGGGCAGGCCGAGGCTCCGGCGGTACAGGGCGAGGGCGTCCAGGTAGGCGTTGGCGGCGGCGTAGGCGGCGTTCATGGCGCCGCCGAACCAGCCGTTCACCGAGGAGAACGTGACGAAGGAGGTGACGGGGTGGTCGGCGGTGAGCCGGTGCAGCGCCCACGCGCCGCGCGTCTTCGCCGCGAGGGCCCGGCGCCAGGTCTCGGCGTCCAGTTCGCCCACGGGGCGTTCCACGAGCGTTCCGGCCAGGTGCAGCACCGACGCCAGGGGCACGCCCCACGCCTCGGTGGCGGCCTCCACCGCGGCCCGCAGCCGGTGTTCGTCGGTGACGTCGGCGCGGGCGTAGCGGACCTCGCCCAGCTCGCGCAGGCGGGACAGGACGAGGGCCTCGGGTTCCGGTGTGCGGCCCACGATCAGCAGCCGGGTGCCGGGGGTGCGCAGCAGATGGGCGGCGATCGGCGCCGAGATCGCCGCCCATCTGCTGCGCACCCCCGGCACCCGGCTGCTCACCGTGCGCCGCACACCCGCAACCCGCGCCCCTCGTCCTGTCCCCCCTGCGCGAGCTGCGCGAGGTCCGCTACGCCCGCGCCGACGCCACCGACGCACACCGGCT
>NZ_MUND01001069.1 GCF_002154375.1 Streptomyces glaucescens
CGGTGCCGATGGCGGAGGCCGCCGTGATCAGCCAGTTGCGGCGCGCGCGTCCGGTCGCGGCGAGGGCGCGCACGGTGCAGCGCAGTCCGAGTGCCGCGCCGGTGCAGGCCATGACGTACGACAGCACGGGGGTCAGCCAGCCGAAGGCGGCGTGGTCCAGGTGTCCCATGGCCCCGGGACGCTAGGGGGGCACGGGTGCACAAAGGGGGCGCATTTCGAAAGGTGCCGGAATATGACGCACAGATGTACCTGAACGATCGCCCCCGCTCGAACATGTGCACCGAGGCGTCCTCCGGCCCGGTGAGGGATCATGCGGAGATGAGCGACGACCGCACGCACGTCCAGGAGTTCTTCACCGCCCGCGCCGCCGACTNNGCCCGGGCGACCGGGTCCTCGACGCGGGCTGCGGCACCGGACGCGCCCTGCCGCCGCTGCGCGCGGCCGTGGGCCCGTCGGGGGTGGTGCTGGGGGCCGATGTGACTCCGGCAATGTTGGAGGCCGCCGTACGCGCCGGCCGGGACCGGCACGGGCGGCTGCTGCTCACCGACGTGGCCGCGCTCCCCCTGCGGACGGGGGCACTGGACGCGGTCTTCGGGGCGGGCCTGATCTCCCACCTGCCAGAGCCGGCCGCCGATCTGCGAGAGCTGGCACGCGTGGTGCGCCCGGGCGGCCTGCTCGCCCTGTTCCATCCGATCGGCCGCGCCGCCCTGGCGGCCCGTCACGGTCGGCAGATCACACCGGACGACCTCCGCGCGGAGCCCAACCTGCGCCCGCTGCTCGCCGCCTCGGGCTGGCGCATGACGTCGTACGTCGACGAGGACGCCCGGTTCCTGGTGCTCGCCGTACGCGAGGACTGAGCCGTCGGGGAGGACCGGGCCGTCACGGGGGCGGGGCTGTCACAGGG
>NZ_MUND01001070.1 GCF_002154375.1 Streptomyces glaucescens
CGCGGGCTTCCCCGCAGAAGTCAGGCGGGCTGGCGGGCCTCCCGCGCGGCGGCGTGCTCGGCAGCGGCTCGCGCCAGTGCCCGGATCACCGGGTGCGGGTGCGAGCCGTCGCCGGACAGCTCCGGCTGGAAGAGCGTCGCCAGGTAGAAGGGGTGGCCCGGCAGTTCGGCGATCCGGACGGCGCCGCTCTCGTCGTGGCCGGAGAACCGCAGCCCGTGCGCGCGCAGCGTGTCGAGGTGCCGGGAGGGCCCGTAGCTGCAGGAGTAGCGCTCGACCGTGCGCTCGCCGCCGAGGAGGGAATGGGCCAGGGAACCCGGCTCCAGCCGCACGGCGGCCTCGTGACCGGCCAGCGAGCAGGCGAGCGGCTCGATCAGGAAGTCGTCCGCGTCCGGGTCGTTCTCGGCGTGCGCGACATGGGTCAGTCCGCACACCGTGCGGGCGAACTCCAGCAGCGCGTGCTGGAACCCGCCGCAGGTGCCGAGGAACGGAATGCCCTCCTCCCGTGCGGTGCGGATCGCGGCGAGCACGCCCGCCTCACTGCGGTACGGGCTGCCGGGCACCACCCACACCGCGTCGAACCCGCGCACCGCGCCGTCGGCTTCGGCGTCCTCGGAAGGGATCCAGTACGGGTCGAGGACGATCCGGTCGCGCAGGGCGAGGGCGTCGAGCAACCGCGGGACACGGGAGTGCGATACGACGTTGGGGGTGCGGTCGCCGACCAGGGCGACCCGCGCGGTACGCGGTGCGGTCTGTGTCATGCGTTCATCCTCCGCGCGGCCTGTCGTTCACGTCCAACGATGATCTCTGCACTCTCCATAAGCGCTGCTGATGAGAGGCTGGCCCGCATGGACCCGCACCTGCTGCGCACCTATGTCACCGTCGCCCGTCTCGCCTCGTTCTCGGAGGCCGCACGGGAACTCGGCTACACCCAGTCCGCGGTGTCCCAGCACATCGCCGCCCTCGAACAGGACCTCGGCGCGCCCCTGCTCACCCGCCGCCCCGTGGCC
>NZ_MUND01001071.1 GCF_002154375.1 Streptomyces glaucescens
GGTACGGCGGGGTGGGCGACCGGGGACGGTACGGCCGTGCCCGCGCCCGAGGTGTCCCCGTCGGCGGCCGGCCACGGCTGGGGTGCCGGGGTGCCCGCGGCGGGCGTCCCGGGCCCGGCGACCGACTCGGCCGGAAGCGGCTGACCGGGCAGCGGGTGGGCGACCGGCTGGACGGCGGGCTGGGCGACCGAGTGCGCCACCGGCTGCGCGGCGGTGACCTGCGCGGGCACCGCGACATGACCGGTGCCGGACGCGGTCTGCGGGGGCACGGTGACCTGACCGGTGCCGGACGCGGCCTGCGGGGGCACGGTGATGTGTCCCGTGCCGGACGCGGGCTCCGCGGAGGCGCCCGCCGGGCTCGCCGGAACGGCCTGGCCCTGCGCCGCGGGAAGCGCCTGGGCGGGTGGCGGCTGCGGCGCACCCTGAGGGGCGCCGACCCGGCCGGGCCGCGCGGCGGCGGACTGAGCCGGGATCCCCTGCGCGGGCGTCCCGGCCGGCTCCGGCGGCACGGCGACGGCCCGCCGGCGCCGGCCGGTCGGCGCGCTCACCGGGTGCGGCTGCGGCGGGGTGTGGTCGTCGGCCTGGTCGTGCGGTACGGCGTCGTGCCGGCCGTGGTCGTCGGCACCGGGATCCGCCGGGGCGCCAGGCACAGGCGTGGAGCCGGGCGCAGTCATCGCGCCGGGCACAGTCGTGGAGCCGGGGGCGCCCGGAGAACCCGGCGCACCGCCCGGGGAGGACTGATGCGGCGCCTGGTGCGGGACCGGCATCGGCGCGGGAACGGGCTGGCCCGACTGGCCGGGGAGCGGCTGCGGGGCGGGTCCCGGCGGTGCCGCCCCGGCGGCCGGGACAGGGCCGCCCCCATGAGGCTGGTTCTGCGGTGCCTCGGCCGGAACGGGGACCGGCATGGGCATCGGCATCGGCGCGGGGACCGGCTGCGCGGCGGCATCGCCGGGCGCCCCGGAGGCCTGAGGCCCGACCGGGGCCTGCGCGGAGAGCGGGAGCTGCCCGCCCTGCTGCCCCGGACGTTCCTGCCCGGGAAGCCCCTGCCCGGGAAGCCCCTGCTGACCGGGCGGAACCGCCCGACCCGGCGGCACGGGCTGCCCCGTCGGCACCGGCTGCCCCGTCTGTCCCGCCTGGTTCTCGTGCTCCGGCCCGTCGGACGCCCGGTCCGCGTCGGCCGGCGGCAGGGCGAACACCGTGCGCGGCCCGGCCTCCTGCGCCGCCGCGCGCTCCTGAGCCGCGGCCAGGGCCCGGCGACGGCGCCCCGTCGGCTGCGTGTTCTCCTCCGTCGCGGCGGGCAGCGCGGGCGGCAGGGCGTGCTGCTCCTCGGGGCCGCGGTGGGCGCGCCGGCCATCGGACGCGGGGACGCCCTGCGGCGGAACGGTCCCGCCCAGGCCGGTGCCCGCGGCCGCGGTGCCCGCGGCGTGCTCGTCGGCGGTGACGACGGCGCCCTCGGCCACCCCG
>NZ_MUND01001072.1:0-398 GCF_002154375.1 Streptomyces glaucescens
CGCACCGCCGCCGCCCCCGCCCCTGGACGGCGGCCTCGTCCGGGTCCACGACCTCGCCGGGCGCCCGCGCGGGCTGGGCGTCGTCGCCGACCACGACGGCACGGTGCTGACCAGCCACGAGACCGTCGACGGACTGCCCCGCATCGTCCTGCGCACCGCCACCGGCGACCGCAGCTGCGTGGTGACCGCCGACGCGGTGACCCCGCTGCCCGAACGCAACCTGGCCCTCGTCCGCACCGAAGGCCTCGGCGTCGACCCGCTCCCGCTCACCACGCGGGAACGCGTCGAGACCGGCGCCTACGTCCGGATCGTGGCCGGCTGCCGGCGCGAGGCCCGGGTGCTGGGCGCGACCGAGGTGACGTACACCGCCACCGACCGCGTCCACCGGTTCGGCGACG
>NZ_MUND01001072.1:412-865 GCF_002154375.1 Streptomyces glaucescens
GCCGTGGTCGGCACGGCCCTGCGGTCCGGGCAGCGCGACAGCGGCTTCGCCATGTCCCTGCGACCCGCCGCCGACGGCCCACTGGCCGGGTTGCTGGCCCGCAACGCGGCCACGGTGCCCGCCTACGGCGAGGATCTGAACCTTGCGGGTGTCCTGGAGCTGACCGCCACCTCGCTGGGCCAGGACGGCCCGCCCGGAGTGCCGGACGGCTGCCCAGGGCCGGCCGGCGTGGAGCCGGTCGAGCGCCGGGCGACCGTACGGGACCTCGCCGCCTTCGAACACGGTCCGGCCCCGGTGCTCGCCCTCGTCGGCCCGCCCGGCAGCGGGCGTACGACGCAACTGGCGGCTCTCGCCGCCCGCCGCGGCCGAGGCGCCGAACCGGCGCCCACGCTGTGGCTGCGCGGGGCCGACCTCCACGGCGACGACACCTCCCTCGCCGACGCCGCCCGCCGC
>NZ_MUND01000108.1 GCF_002154375.1 Streptomyces glaucescens
GGGCGATCTGCCGGACGAGCGTCGCGCGGTAGGCGTCGGGCATCCAGTCACGCGGTTCGATGCGCTCGTCCGGCAGATCGCCCAGCACGCCCACTCCGAGATCATCGGCATGCAGCCGGAGGCCAACTGGATCACCCGCGCGCCCTCGCTGCGCCGCAAGGCCATCCTGATGGCCAAGGTCCAGGACGAGGCCGGGCACGGCCTGTATCTCTACAGCGCGGCGGAGACTCTCGGCACCAGCCGCGACGAGCTGCTGGACAAGCTCCACGCGGGCCGCCAGAAGTACTCGTCGATCTTCAACTACCCCACGCTGACCTGGGCCGACGTCGGCGCCATCGGCTGGCTGGTGGACGGCGCCGCGATCACCAACCAGGTCCCCCTGTGCCGCTGCTCCTACGGCCCGTACGCCCGCGCGATGGTCCGTATCTGCAAGGAGGAGTCCTTCCACCAGCGCCAGGGGTACGAACTGCTGCTGGCGCTCAGCAAGGGCACCCCGGAGCAGCACGCGATGGCGCAGGACGCGGTGGACCGCTGGTGGTGGCCGTCACTGATGATGTTCGGCCCGCCCGACGACGAGTCGCAGCACTCGGCGCAGTCCATGGCCTGGAAGATCAAGCGGCACTCGAACGACGAGCTGCGCCAGCGTTTCGTCGACATCTGCGTCCCGCAGGCCGAGTCCCTGGGCCTCACCCTCCCCGACCCGGAGCTGCGCTGGAACGAGGAGCGGGGGCACTACGACTTCGGCCCGATCGACTGGACGGAGTTCTGGGAGGTCCTCAAGGGCAACGGGCCGTGCAACGAACAGCGGATCGAGCAGCGCAGGCGCGCCCACGAGGAGGGCGCGTGGGTGCGTGAGGCGGCCGCGGCCTACGCGGACAAGCACGCCGGCGGAAACGGAGAGGCGCGAGCATGACCACCAACGACTGGCCCCTGTGGGAGGTCTTCGTCCGCTCCCGGCGCGGACTCTCCCACACCCACGCCGGCAGCCTGCACGCCCCGGACGCGGAACTCGCCCTGCGCAACGCCCGCGACCTGTACACGCGGCGCGGCGAGGGCGTCTCCATCTGGGTCGTGCCGTCCGCGGTGATCACCGCGTCCTCACCCGACGAGAAGGACCCGTTCTTCGAACCGGCCGCCGACAAGCCGTACCGGCACCCGACGTTCTACGAGATCCCGGAGGGGGTGCAGCACCTGTGACCACCCCGGACACGACGGCCCCCGAGACCACGGCCCCGGACATGACGACCGCACCCGCCGACACGACGACCGTGCCCGCCGCCGCGGCCCTCGCCCTCGGCGACGACGCCCTGGTGCTCTCCCACCGGCTCGGCGAATGGGCCGGCCACGCCCCCGTCCTGGAGGAGGAGGTCGCCCTCGCCAACATCGCCCTGGACCTGCTCGGCCAGGCCCGGGTGCTGCTGTCGATGGCCGGCGACGAGGACGACTTGGCGTATCTGCGCGAGGAACGCGCCTTCCGCAACCTCCAGCTGGTGGAGCAGCCCAACGGCGACTTCGCCCACACCATCGCCCGCCAGCTGTACTTCTCCACCTACCAGCACCTGCTGTACGACCGGCTGGCCGCCGGGGACGGCCCCTTCGCGGGTCTCGCCGCCAAGGCCGTCAAGGAGGTCGCCTACCACCGCGACCACGCCGAACAGTGGACCCTGCGGCTCGGCGACGGCACCGAGATCAGTCGCGAGCGGATGCGGCGGGCCTGCGAGGCGCTGTGGCGGTTCACCGGCGAGATGTTCCAGCCGGTGGACGGCGTGGACGTCGACTGGGCCGGCATGGAGGCGGCCTGGCTGGAATCCGTCGGCCAGGTACTGCGCCGGGTCACCCTCAGCGTGCCCGAGGGACCGCGCACCGGCGCCTGGTCGGCGGGCGCGGGCCGGCAGGGCCTGCACACCGAACCGTTCGGCCGGATGCTCGCCGAGATGCAGCACCTGCACCGCAGCCACCCGGGGGCGTCATGGTGACGGTCACCCCCCTGGAGGCGGAACTGCTGGAGCTGGCCGGGTCGGTGCCCGACCCCGAGCTGCCCGTGCTCACCCTGCGGGAGCTGGGCGTGCTGCGCGCGGTGCGGCTGCGCGACGCCGGCACCGCCGAGGTCGAGCTGACCCCCACGTACACCGGCTGCCCCGCCGTGGAGGCGATGGCCCTGGACATAGAGCGGGTGCTGCACGAACACGGCATCCGCGAGGTCACCGTACGCACGGTGCTCTCGCCTGCCTGGACCACGGACGACATCACCGAGGAAGGCCGCCGCAAACTGCGCGAGTTCGGCATCGCCCCGCCGCGGACGCGCCACGAGCACGGACCGGTCACCGTCGCCCTGGGCCCCACCCGCACCGCGGTCTCCGGCCCGGACCGGACCACGGGCCCGTCGGCCCCGGAACTGGAACCGGTCCGCTGCCCGCACTGCGGATCCGCCGACACCGAGCTGCTCAGCCGCTTCTCCTCCACCGCGTGCAAGGCGCTGCGCCGCTGTCTCGCCTGCCGTGAACCGTTCGACCACTTCAAGGAGTTGTGATGGCCCGCTTCCACACACTCCGCGTGGCCGCCGTCGACCGGCTCACCGACGACTCCGTCGCCCTGACCCTCGCCGTGCCCCCGGAACTGTGCGAGGAGTACCGGCACGCCCCCGGCCAGCACCTCGCCCTGCGCCGCCGGGCGGACGGCACGGAGATCCGGCGCACCTACTCGATCTGCTCCCCCGCGCCCGCCCCCGGCGACGACGGCCCACGCGCCCTGCGGGTCGGGGTGCGGCTGGTGGAGGGCGGGGCGTTCTCGACGTACGCGCTGAAGGAGATCGGCATCGGGGACGAGCTGGAGGTCATGACTCCGGCCGGCCGTTTCACCGTCGATCCGGCGCCCGGCCTCTACGCGGCGATCGTCGGCGGCAGCGGCATCACCCCGGTGCTGTCGATCGTCGCCACGCTCCTGGCGCGCGAACCCGGGGCCCGGTTCTGTCTGATCCGCAGCGACCGTACGACCGCCTCGACGATGTTCCTCGAGGAGGTCGCCGACCTGAAGGACCGCTATCCCGAGCGGCTCCAGCTGGTCACGGTGCTCTCCCGGGAGGAACAACAGGCGGGACTGCCGTCCGGACGGCTCGACCGGGAGCGGCTGACCGGGCTGCTGCCCTCACTGCTGCCGGTGGCGGAAGTAGCCGGATGGTTCCTGTGCGGGCCGTTCGGGCTGGTCCAGGGCGCCGAGCGGGCACTGCGCGACCTGGCCGTGCCCCGCGCCCGGATCCACGAGGAGATCTTCCACGTGGACGCCGTCCCGACCGGAGGGCCGGCGAGACCCGCGCCCGCGCACAGCACGGTGACGGCCCGGCTCGACGGCCGCGGCGGCACCTGGCCCGTCCGGGACGGCGAGTCGCTGCTGGAGACGGTGCTGCGCAACCGGCCCGACGCGCCGTACGCCTGCAAGGGCGGCGTGTGCGGGACCTGCCGGGCCTTCCTGGTCTCCGGTGAGGTGCGCATGGACCGCAACTACGCGCTGGAGACGGAGGAGACGGAGGCCGGGTACGTGCTGGCGTGCCAGTCCCATCCGGTGACCGAACGGGTGGAGCTGGACTTCGACCGCTGAGCCGTTCCCGCGGCACCCGGCACCACGCCGACGGGCCGGGCCGGACCGGGTGTCTGAAGCTGACCCCCGGCCCGGCGGCCCCGGCGGCGGTGCCCACGGGACCCGCCCGGCCCGGCCGGGAACGGTCTCGGCTCGGCTCGGCTCGGC
>NZ_MUND01001073.1 GCF_002154375.1 Streptomyces glaucescens
CAGCCTGTCCCGGGGGCGGGGGCGGCACACGGGGAGGACTACCCGTTTCCATACCTGCGTGGCGGCACGGGCCGCGTTCGGTCACGCGTACTGCAGGCGGACGAAGGCCCCCGTGGCGTCGTCACGGACGTCGACGTACGCGCACACCTGCCGCGCGAACCACAGTCCCTGCCCGGGCGCAGGTGCGGCGGCGGGCGGCGGGACGAAGCCGGCGAGCGGGTCGCCGACGCGGCGCGCGGTGCGCAGTTCGCAGACGCAGGAGGGCGCCTCGCCCCACAGCAGGACGTCGGTGACCGGGTCCACGGCGGCCTCCGCCACCGCCTTGGCGAACAGGTCCGCCTCCGCGGCTGCCAGCCCCCGGGCGTGCGCCCAGCCGCGGACGGCGTCGGGTTCGGGCGCGGGCAGCCGGTGCGCGTCCCGTGGGGGCGGGGGCAGCGGTACGGCGTCCAGTTCGGCGGCGACCAGCAGCGGGTCGGCGTACACCTCGGTGTCGGGGTGGGCGCGGCGGGCGGCGGCGATCACGGCCGGGCCCGCGGTGCGGGTGTCGTAGACGCACAGGGCGGTGCTGGCGTACGGGGCGAAGAGGAGGTTGGCGAGGGCCTCGTAGCGGATCCACTCGGCGGACTCGCGGGCGGAGCGGCCGGCGCGGCCGCTCCAGTCGGGCTCCATGAGGAGGTGGCTGCGGCCGTCCGGGCCGGCGTGCGCGGCGAGGTAGCCGGCGGCCTGGGCGATGGCGTTGGCGGCGGAGCCGGTGTACCAGTCGGTGTGCGGGATGGTGACGACCCGCCGCGCGGCGTCCCCGGTGAGGGCGTCGCGCAGCAGCTCCAGCTTGGCGGGCGCGGCGATGGCCACGGGCGGGGGCTCCTCGGGGGCGGTGAGGCCTTCGGCGAGGAACGGCAGCGCGGTGGCCAGGAACTCCTCGTCGGACCCGTGCACGGCCATGCGGTGGTCGAAGGGACC
>NZ_MUND01001074.1 GCF_002154375.1 Streptomyces glaucescens
GTGCTGACCCGCGAGGAGGCCACCTGGCTCTGGGTCGACACGGCCGCCGCGGTCGCCGACCACGGCGAGGCCCCGATGCTGGTCCGGCACCTGGAGTCCGCGGTGCAGCCGACCGTGCCCGCCCTGCTCGACGAGGTGCGGGCCGTCGGCCACCCCCGCACCGTGCAGGTGCTGGTCGCCCTGGCCGCGGCCCACCCCGACCCCGCCCTGGCCAAGGCGGTGCGGCGGGCGGCCTTCCAGGTGCACACCGGGGGTAGCTGAGGGCGGCCGAGGGCAGTCGACGGGGCGGGCTCAGCCCGTTGTCTGCGGGGCGTAGGTGCCGAAGCTCCAGATGTTGCCCTCGGCGTCCCGGGCCATGTAGTCCCGCGAGCCGTAGTCCTGGTCCGTCGGGGGCATCAGGATCTCCACGCCGTGGTCCACGGCCCGCCGGTGGTGTGCGTCCACGTCGTCCACCACGACGTACACCCCGGCCGGGCCCGCGTCCCGCATCGCCGAGTCGAAGACGCCGCCGCGGCCCTTCGAGCCGATCATCACCGCGCCGTTGCCCTGCACCAGCTCGGCGTGCAGCACCGCACCGTCCTCGCCCTCGTACACCGACAGCTCGGTGAAGCCCAGGGCCTCCGTGAGCTGCCGGATCGCCGCCTTCGCGTCCGCGTAGAGCAGGGTCGGGAAGATGCTCGGACGCCCGTCGGCCGTGCCTGCCATATCGATCACTCCCTTGTCCCGGCATCGAGCGCACCGGCGACCGCCGGCGCACGCCGCGACCGCCACGTCCCTCAGTCTCGCAGCGACCACCGACAACGGCCCGGCCTCGCGGCCCGGCCTTCCGCCCACCCGTACGACCGCCGCCGCCGAACGGGCGACGCGCCCCCGCCGGCCCCGCGTGTCCCACC
>NZ_MUND01001075.1 GCF_002154375.1 Streptomyces glaucescens
GGGCAGATCGCGCGCGCGGCCGTGCTCCTCGACCCCTCCCCCTTCGCCTCCCTCACCCTCGTCTGCTCGGGCCCGGCGGAGATCTCCACGGCACAGCAGGCCCGGGTGAAGCTGCTGCGGGACGCGCTGGCCGTGATGTCGATGGACCGGGTGTGGGAGGCGATCCTGGCGATGGGCGCCCCGGAGGACGTGGGCGGTCCGGCCCGGGGGCTGGGCGGTCCGCAGCAGTTGCGCCGCCGCTGGCTGGGACATTCGCCGGCGCAGCTCGCCGCCACGGGGCACCAGTTGTGCACGGAGCCGGACCGGGTGGACGAGCTGGCCGCCGTGTCGCTGCCGTTTCATGTGCTGTCCGGCGTACGGGACGGGACCTGGCCGGTGCCGCTGCTGGACGAGATGGCGTCGCGGCTCGGCGCGCACCGCACGGTGGTGACGGGCGCCGAGCACTCGCCGAACCTGGACCGGCCGCTGGTGACCGCCCGTGCGGTGGCCGACTTCTGGGACCGTCACCGGGCGCGTTAGCCCGGCAACGGGACCCCGGTGCCTGACCCTCGGTCGCGCTGCGGGCCGGGGGCGAC
>NZ_MUND01001076.1:0-193 GCF_002154375.1 Streptomyces glaucescens
GTCTCGCTCCCCGTGGTCGCGTCCCGGCAGAGCAGCCGCAGCGAGCCGTCGCCCGCGAAGCAGCGGCGGGCCTCGTCGACGGGGTCCCAGAGACGGCCGTCCGGGGTGCGCACCCAGTGGTCGCCGCCGGTCGCCCACCACTCGGCGCCGGTCTGCCGGACGATCACCTCACCGGCGTACGCCCCGAATCCGC
>NZ_MUND01001076.1:230-807 GCF_002154375.1 Streptomyces glaucescens
CGCGCAGCACCGTCTGGGCGGCGGCGTACGGGGTGCCCTCGCGGCGCAGCTCGTCGATGAACCGGTCGACGCGCCACAGGCTCTGCGCGGAGTAGTCGAGGCGTATCCGCGCCCCCTCCCGCATCGCCGCGACGGTGTCCGCCGCCCATCGCGCCGGCTTGGCCGCGGCGGAGGGCCTGATCTCCTGCTGTGTCGTCGTCACATCGGGAAGAGCGCTCCGGGCGGGCGATGCGTCACCCGGATCCGGCGGCTTCCCGCAACCGGCGCAGGACCGCCCCACTCGCCCCGGGACGGTCACAGGATTTCCGCGCCGTCGGGGGTTTACGCGTTCCGGGCCCGCCTCGACACCACGGCGCGCAGCACCCGGCGCCCCTCGGTGGAGACGTCGAGGGCGCGGCGCAGGCCGCCGGTGCCGTGTTCGGCGAGGAGTTCCAGGACTGTGATCTGGCGGCGCAGTTCGGCGGCGACCAGCGGGGACATGCCCTCGGTGCGGCCGGTGCGGCGGGCCTCGACGGAGTCGGGGTCGTCGGCCAGGTCGAGCAGCCGGTGGACCTGGAGCGCGGCGACGGAGCAGGCG
>NZ_MUND01001077.1 GCF_002154375.1 Streptomyces glaucescens
CGCGGTCGCAGTGCCCGCGGTTGCAGTGCCCGCGGTCGGTGTGCCCGCGGTGCGGGAGCTGCCGTCCGCGCCCGCGACCGGTGTGCCGCCCCTGGGGGAGACCCCGCCGCCCGGTCTGCCGCCGTGCGTTCCCCTCGGCGACCTCACCGACGCGGAGGCCCGGCAGGCCCGCGCCCGCTACGGCATCGCCGACGCCGTGCTCGCCGAACCTGACGCCCGGCACCCGCTCACCCTCCGGCTGCTCGCCGAGGTCCGCGCCGCGGCCCCCGGCGCGCCCTGCGCCGTCCCCCTCGACCACCACGACGTCTTCTCCGCCTACCTGGACCTGATGTCCCTGCGCGTCGCCGTCCGGCTGGCCGCCGAGAACGGCCTGCGCGGCACCGCCGTACGCCGGCTGGCCGCCAAGGTCTCCGGCCAGGTGCACGAGGCCGCCCGCCGCAGCCTCGGCCCCCGCCAGGGCGAACTGGACCGCGGCTCGTTCGAGGAGGTGTTCCCCCGGGGCACCGCCCCCGCCCGGCGCAAGGATCCCGAAGGCGGCGACATGACCGTTCGCGAGGGCCTGGCGTTCTTCGCCCGGCGCCCCCGGCTGGTCGCGCTCGCCGGCATCACCGGCGTCAGCGCGGTCTTCGGCCGCAACTACGGACTCACCCTCGCCGTCCTCGTCACCGGCCCGCTCGCGGGCGGCGCCGGGTCCTTCGGCACCGTCTCCACCGTGCTCGCCGTCGGCGGCATCGTCGGCGCGGTGCTCGGCGCGCGGCTGCGCAAGCCGTCCGTGCGGCTGGTGGGCGCGCTGGCCGCGACCGGCGGGCTGCTCCAGGCGGTGGCGGGCCTGTCGCCGTCGCTGGCCGTGCTGCTGCTCCTGGTGCTGCCCATGGCCGTCGTGGAGTCCGTCTCCGACACCGCCGGGACCACCGTCCTGCAGACCGATCCGCCCGCCCACCTGCGCGGCCGAGTCCTCGGTGTGTGGGGCAGCATCAGCACCGGCTGGGGCCTCGCAGGCCCGCCCGCCCTCGGCCTCCTCATGGAACTCGCCGGCGCCCGCGGCGCGCTCGTCGCGGGCGGCCTGATCATCGCCGGCGCGATCGGCACGGGCCACCTCCTGCGGCAGCGCCGCACCCCGACGCCGGTCACGCCCCTGCTCACGGAGGAGCGGCGACCGGCCCTGGAGACGGCGGCCTGAGCGAGACCGCACGTCCCACCGGGCACGACCGGCGGGGCGCCCCGGCCATCGGCCCGGGGCGCCCCGCCGCGTCGTCCCGGGGGCGGGCCGGGTCCGATGGCCCATCCGATGGCCCCGGAGCCCCGGCCGCACGCGTCTCCCGCGCGGCCGGGGCTCCGGGGCCA
>NZ_MUND01001078.1 GCF_002154375.1 Streptomyces glaucescens
GGCTGCCCGGCTGCCCGGCTGGCGAGGGTCCGGACACACGCGCCTTGTCCGACATCGATCCGGACGGCAAGGACTTCTTCGGCCGCCCCCTGTCCACCCCGTCCGTCATCGGCGCCGCACCGCCGTGCGCGCCGAGATGCAGGTGCCGACGGGCGATGCCTACGATCGAGAGGGACCCGGAGTCCGCACCGGACCAGGTCGACGGCCCGGTCTCCTCGGGACGCGAGGAGGCGCTTGTCCATTGTCCTTGCTGTCGGCCCGGCGGCTGATGGCCGCCGATGTCGCCCTGGTCGCGATCGCCACCGTCGTCCGACCGACGGTCCCCGCGGCCCGCACCCCCTTGCGGGCCGGGCTCGGTCTCGCGGGCGCCGCGGCCGTCCTGACCGGCGTCCCGCCGCACCGCCCCGCCCCTTCCTCGCCGCGGTGGGTCCGGCGGCCGGACCGGTCACGCTCGTGAGCGGCGACACGTACGACGACGTCCTGGAGGAGTACTACGCGTCCGAGCCGTACTCGTCGCTGATCCCGCGCGACCGGGCCGGCTTCCGTGTCCGGATCACCGCCCTTGGCTCCGACGAGGACACCGGCCGGCTCGCCGCCGTGCTGACCCGGCCGGCGGCATGCCACCCGCCGCGGTCGAGGAACCGCGCGGGCCGTGCGGTGAGGAGGTGACCGGTATGCGCACGCACAACGACGACGTGGACTGGGACCGCTGGCCGGTGGCGGACTATCTCGCCGAGAACTACCGCACCGTGCACCCGTCGGACGCCGCGGTCATCGCCCACCACTCCGCCTACTGCCGCCGGCTGCCGCCCCATGGCCTCGCCCGCAGCGTGGAGCTGGGTGCCGGGCCCAATCTCTACCCGCTGATCCTCGCCTCCGCGGTGAGCCGGCGGATCGACGCGGTCGAGGCGGGCGCGAGCAACGTGGCCTATCTGCGGCACCAGATCCTCGACCACCCGGACACCAGCTGGCTGCCGTTCCACGCGCTGTGCCGGCGGCTGAACCCGGCCGTGCCGGCCACCCTCGCGGCCGCGCTGGCGCCGGTGGAGGTGGTGCACGCCGATGTGCGTTCGCTGCCGCCCGGCTCCTACGACCTGGCGTCCATGCACTTCGTCGCCGAGAGCGCCACCGAGGACCACGCCGAGTTCGCCGACTTTTGCCGGGTCTTCGTGCGCTGCGTGGTGCCCGGCGGGCATCTGGTGGCCGCGTTCACGGAGAACATGCCAGGCTACCGGATCGGGCCCGAGTCGCGGTGGCCGGGCTGCCCGGTCGACACCGATCTGGTGCGGGAGGTGTTCGAGCCGCTGACGGAGCAACTCGACGTGACCCGGATCGACGCCGATCCGACGCTGCCCGACTACCGGGACACCGGGATGGTGCTGCTCACCGCGGTGTCGGCGCCGCGTGCCCGAGGGTGAACGCCGCCACCTCGGCCAGAGCGATCCAACTGAACACCTGCGGGCCGTCGCCCAGTTGACGGCCGGTGGCCGGGGTCCCACCGCTCCGCCGACGGCCCCGCGTCGGTGCGGACCGACAGCACCCGTTCGAGGGCGTACCGCGCCCGGCCGGGCTCACCGGTCGCGGCGACCCGTCGGCGTACCACGGCGAGCAGGTGACGAACGCGCCCTCGCCGTCGCACCCGTCCCCGGCCCGCGCGTGGCGGCACAGGAACCCCACGCGCTCCAGCCCCCCTCGCGCGCACGGTGTCGCGCACCCGGACGTCCCGGGCGGGCAGGCCGTCCGGGGCCGGGCAGGAGCAGCGCGGTGGGGCCCGGCCGGG
>NZ_MUND01001079.1 GCF_002154375.1 Streptomyces glaucescens
AGTGTGTCCGCGCGGGCGCTGTGGCGGCTCGGGCTGCACCCCCGTCAGCCGACGGCCGGACCGGCCGGGGTGCCGCCTCCTCGCTGGTGGCATGCCGCGGGCGAGCGGTACGCCGCCGGGTCCGGGCGCTGGAACGGCGGCTGAGCGCGGGGAATTCGCCGTGCGCGAGGGGCGGCCCGCGTGGTTGGCTCGCCGGCATGACCTGGCTCCCGCACGACTTCGTCCATCCCCTGCACGTCGGGATACCCGGCGGCGGGGGCCATCGGCTGCGGCCGATCAGCGGTGCGGACGCGCCGCTCGACTACCCGGCCGTGATGGGCTCGCGAGAACGGCTGTGGTCGACGTTCGGCCCCGCCTGGGGCTGGCCTCCGGCCACCATGTCGTACGAGGCGAACCTCGCGGATCTGGAGCGGCACGCCGCCGAGATCGAGGCCCACCAGTCGTTCAACTACACCGTGGAGAGCCCGGACCGCACCGCCCTGCGCGGATGCGTCTACATCGACCCCCCGGAGAAGCGGGGCGCCGACGCGGAGATCTCCTGGTGGGTGGTGGACGAGGAGGCCGGCGGTGCGCT
>NZ_MUND01001080.1 GCF_002154375.1 Streptomyces glaucescens
TCCGCGCGGTCTCCGAGCGGAACCCGTGGCCCACCTCCGGAGCGAGGCCGTGATAGTGGCGGAAGTTGTAGATGAGCGGGCTCCAGAGCGCGGGGTCGATGTGGTGCGTTCCCGGCACGACGATGCGTTCGTCCGCGTGCACGCGCAGCACCTCGCACTCCACCCCGAAGAAGAGCCCTCCCCCGCCGGGCGTCAGCGCCCGCACCCGCGCCTCCAGCTGCAGACCGCACTCGGCGACCCGCGGCGGCGCCACGAGGTCGGAGTCGGTGGGGGTGAGCCCCGCGGCGGCGAACTTGTCGGGCTCGAACCGGTACACCGCCCGCTTGCTCTCCGGCACCGGGTGGGCTCCGGTGAGCGGAGCCAGACGCTCCACCTGCTCCCACAGCTCCGGCGAGGCGACGTTGATCACCAGCTCGGGCCGCTCGGCGAGATTGCGCACGGTCTGGCTCTCGCTTCCCAGGCCGAGGACGACGTACTGCCCCAGCGCCCACGCGGAGGAGATGGGGGCGAGGTTGGTCGTGCCGTCGTCGTTCTCAGTGGTCAGCAGGACCACGGGGGT
>NZ_MUND01001081.1 GCF_002154375.1 Streptomyces glaucescens
CGGCGGTGCGCAGGGCGGCGAGGTGGGCCGTGGCATAGCGCTCGTTCGGGGTTTCCAGGACGGCGGCCTCGTCGAGCCCGGCGTGGGCCTGGGCGAGCAGGTCGAGTGCGGCGGGCGGGGCGGCGGCCCGGCGGAGGACGGGGTGCACATCGTCGGCGGGTCCGGTCAGCGAGGGAGCAGGGCCGGTGGCGCGGCGCCGGCGCGCGGCGGCGGACGAGTGGGCCATGACGAACCTCCTGTCGTCTGGGTGACGGCACGTCCTCATACGGGTGCCGTATGTGCCCATCGTGCGGTATGGCACTGACAATCCGATCTGACCTGCGCTTTTGCCTCGATCGAAGGTTCGGGCTAGTTTTTGCACTGACCAGTCAGTTCAAATATCGGCTCACCTGTGGGGGACGTGCTGTGGCAGAGCATGGGGCGGGCGGACTCGCCGTCAGCGCCCGGGACCTAGGGGTCGAGGGGCCCCGGGGCTGGGCGTTCCGGGGCGTCCGCGTCGAGGCGGACCCCGGCTCGCTGATCGCGATCGAGGGGCCGTCCGGCTCGGGCCGCACGTGTCTGCTGCTCGCCCTGACCGGGCGGATGAAGGCCACCGAGGGGACGGCGGTGGTCGGCGACGCCCGGCTGCCGAAGCAGA
>NZ_MUND01000109.1 GCF_002154375.1 Streptomyces glaucescens
TGGGGTGGGGGCGGGCCCTCGGGCGGAGGGCCCGGCGGGACGGGGATCAGGGACAACAGAGCGCGGAGGGCCGGCCGGTGCCGTCCGCGATGTGCGACGCCCAGTCCAGGATCTGCACCGCCGCACCGGCGGCCTCCAGCCCCTGGCAGCGGGCGTGGTGGCGGCGGGCGATGCCCGGCAGGTCGAGGTGGCGGCCGAAGTCGGGGTGGGCGGCAAGCCGCCGGGCGTAGGCCCACAGCCGCGGGTGGCCGGCGATGCGGTGGACGGCGGCGGCGTCCAGGTGCCGGCGGTGCACGGTGTCGAGCTGCACCAGGGTCACCCAGACGTGGACGTCGGCGACGGTCATCCGGTCGCCCAGGACGAACTCCTGGAAGCCCAGCCGTCCCTCCCACTGCCGCAGTGTGCCCAGCAGCACGGCCAGGGCGGTCCGGCGCTCGCCGGCGTCGGCACCGGGCCGCCCGGCGCGCTGTGCGGCGTCGTTGACGCCGTGCTCACAGAGGTGTTCGACGGCGGCGATCTCCGCCTCGGCACCACGCGGGTACAGCCCGCAGCGGTCGCTGCCGAAGTGCCGGGCCAGGTCCCGCAGGATGTCCGGGGCGTGGGTGCTGACGATCCGTCCGGTCCAGTCGTCGCTGAGCACGGGTGCCGTGGCGGGGCCGGGGTGGCGGTGCGAAGTGGCCTCGTACAGCGGGCGCAGGGCGGTGTGCCCGCCGTCGGGCCCGTCGGGCACGGACGGCAGCAGGGTCACCGGGAGGGTGTGGTGCAGACCGAGCAGGCTGTGGGTGATGGCGAGCCGAAGGGAGTGCGGGCAGGACGGTGAGAGGTGGAGGCGGTAGCGGCGGGCGACGGCGTAGTAGCCGCTGTTCGCGTCGCAGCCGATCCTGCCGCGCAGCGAGGGCGCGGGCGGCAGGCTGGTCAAGGGTGCGGCGGGCATGTGTCTCCCTGGATCCTGGGCCGGCTTCTGGGTACGCGGAGTGCGGCGAGCGGAGCGCGAGCGGCGCACGGAGGGGGGCGGGGGACGCGTGACGGCGTCAGCGTCCGCCCGTGCGCGCGGGGGTGTGGTGGCGTGGGGACCGTCGGTCAGTCCGGCACGCTCGCCGCGCTGCAGACACGCAGGAGATCGATGTGGCGGCGGGAGGTCAGGAGCAGGGCCGGCCGCCCCGCGCGCACGGCGCGGCCGGTGGACGACTCCGGACGCTCCATCATTTCCTACCCATCCGCTAGGGAATCTGTAAGGGAGTGTCGGGCGGGCCTGAGAGCCCGTCAAGAGGGCCGTCCCGGATCCCGCCCGCCGTCTCACATGCCGGAAAGACGCGTACCGGCGAATAGGCGCCGAAGCAGATCTCGGGCCGTGGGTCGGGCAGCCTGGCGAGCCGCACCTCCTCGACCCGCAGGTGCCGCCCCGTCAGGTCCGCGGACCGGCCGTCCCACCACCCCCGGACGATGTGCGGGAATCCGTCGGTGCGGGCGTAACGGGCGCCCTCGTCGAGGAAGTCGCCGTACGCGCGCTGCTCCCGGCTCTCCCCGCCCGTGACCACGTCGAGCAGCAGCCGGCCGCCGCTGTGCCGCTGGAAGGTGGACGCCACGTGCGCGGCCGGCGTCGGGGAGACGCGGCCCGGCCGGAAGGCGACCAGGAAGTTCAGCCGGCCAGTGGAAGGCGGGGCTCACGCGCGCTTCCGGCCATTCGCCCGTCACCGGTGGTCGCGGGGCACCACTCATCCGGCCGCCGCCAGCAGGGTCGTACGGCTGTCGAGGGCCGCGGCGAACTGGTCGACGACCTGGGCCAGGGCCTCCGCCGCGCCGGGGGCGACGGAGAGGTGGCCGTCGTCGGTCACCGCGATGTCCGTGTCCAGAGTGAACCAGCCCTGGACGATGTGTCCGGCGCCCATGGAGCTGAGCACGGGGCGCAGCGCGTAGTCGATGGCGAGGACGTGCGCGGTGGTGCCGCCGGTCGCCAGCGGCAGGACCGTCTTGCCGGCCAGGGCGTACTGCGGCAGCAGGTCGAGCAGGGACTTCAGCAGCCCGGAGTAGGCGGCCTTGTAGACGGGGGTGCCGATCACGATGCCGTCGGCGCGGTCGAACAGGGCGGCCGCCTCGGCGATCGCCGGGTGCCGGACGTCCGCGCCGAGCAGGGCCTCGGCGGGCAGCGTGCGGACGTCCAGGGGGATCACCTCGTGCCCCTGGGCGATGAGCCGGCGGTCGAGGTGGCGCAGCAGCCGGGCGGTGCGGGAGGTGGCGGAGGGGCTTCCGGAGACGGACAGGACGGTGGCCATGGTGAACCCTTCGGTGTGCGGGACGGGCGGGACGGTTCAGCCGCCGGTCCTGGGCAGGCCGGGCGGGTTGATCTCGGACTTGGTCACGGCCTCGTCGGACAGTCCCCAGCGCGCCAGGACCTGGGCGTAGGTGCCGTTCTCGATGACCTCGTTCAGTGCGGCGGCCAGGGGTTTCACCAGGCCGCTGTCCTTCTTGGTGGTGGCGGCGATGAGGCCCTGAAGGCCGGCGCCGGCCCCGGAGCAGGTGCCCACGACCTCGGTCCTGCCGGAGGTGGCCGCGTGGTAGGCGGCGGTCGGGTTGGGGCCGAGGTAGAGGTCGATCCGGCCGGACTGGAGGGCGAGGTAGGTGTCGCTGTCGTTCTGGTAGTACTTGATGTCCACCGGCTCGCGGCCGGCCTTCTCGTTCGCCTCGCTCCACTCGATCAGCAGCTTCTCCTGGTTGGTGCCGCTGCCGACCGCGACGGTCCGGCCCGCCACGTCCTCGGGGCCGTCGACCTTCAGGCCGCTGCCCTTCTTCGCCTCGAAGCCGAGGTTGTCCTCGCGGTAGGTGGCGAAGTCGTACTTCTCCTTGCGTTCCTCGGTGACGGTGATGTTGCTGAAGCCGACGTCGTACTTGGCGCTGTCGAGGCCGACGAAGATGTTCTCCCAGGAGACGGTGTTGAAGTGCGGCTTCAGTCCGAGCACGTCGGCGACCAGGTACGCGAGGTCGGGTTCGACGCCGATCACGGTCTTGTTGTCGGTGGCGTGGAAGGTGAGCGGCGCGGCGGAGCCGGAGGAGTCGACGATCTCCAGGGTGCCTCTCGCGCGGATCTCCTCCGGTACCTGGGCGGCTATGGAGTCGACCTTCTCGGTGGTGACGCGGTCCTGGTCGGGGCTGGTGTTGATCCTCGTCGTGGTGCCCTTGGCGTCCGCGACCTCGGTGGTGCCGCCCTCGTCGGGGTTGGCGCAGGCGGCGAGGACGAGAGCGCCGGCGAGTCCGAGGGCCGCTGCGGTCGTACGGCGGGTGAGGGCGGGCACGGTGGTTCTCCTTGCTGCGGGACGGGCTGAGGACGGTCAGAGGGGTGGTCAGAGGACCTTGGAGAGGAAGGCGCGGGTGCGTTCGTGGCGCGGGGTGTCCGGGACGGCCGCGGGCGGCCCCTGCTCCACGACGAGGCCGCCGTCCATGAACACCACGGTGTCGGCGACCTCACGGGCGAAGCCGATCTCGTGGGTCACGACGATCATGGTGGTGCCGGTGGCGGCCAGGTCCTTGATGACCTCCAGGACCTCGCCGACCAGCTCGGGGTCGAGCGCCGAGGTGGGCTCGTCGAAGAGCAGCACCTTCGGTTCGAGGGCGAGCGCGCGGGCGATGGCGACGCGCTGCTGCTGACCGCCGGAGAGCTGCCGCGGATAGGCGTCGGCCTTGTCCTCGAGACCGACCCGGGCGAGCAGCCGGCGGGCCGTCTCCGCGGCCTCCTTGCGGGGGCGGCGCAGGGCGGAGACGGGGGCCTCGGTGACGTTCTCCAGCACGGTCAGATGGGGGAAGAGGTTGAAGTTCTGGAAGACGAACCCGATGTGGGTGCGCTGCTTCAGCACCTCCTTCTCCTTCAGCTCGTGCAGCTTGTCGCCGGAGCGGCGGTAGCCGATGAGTTCGCCGTCGATGCTGATCCAGCCGCGGTCGACCTTCTCCAGATGGTTGATGGTGCGCAGCAGCGTGGACTTCCCCGAGCCGGACGGGCCGAGGATCACGGTGACCTCGCCGGGGCGGACCCGGAGGTCCACGCCGCGCAGCACCTGGAGCGGGCCGAAGCTCTTGTGGACGCCGTGGACGTCCACCATCACCTGACTCATCGGCTGTCTCCCAGGGTCTTGAGGGCGCGCCGGGCGCGCTGGAGCGGGGTGGGCGGCGGGGTGCGGTCGGCGCCGCGGGCGTAGTGCCGTTCGACGTAGTACTGGGCGACCGAGAGCAGGGAGGTCAGCACGACGTACCAGGCGGTGGCGACCAGCAGCAGCGGGATGACCCGGCCGTTGCGGCCGTAGATCACCTGCACCTGGTAGAACAGCTCGCCGATCGACATGACGTAGACCACCGAGGTGCCCTTGAGCAGGCCGATGATCTCGTTGCCGGCCGTGGGCAGGATGGCCCGCATGGCCTGCGGCAGCACGATCCGGCGGATCTGGCGCAGCCGGGGGATGCCGAGCGCGGCGGCGGCCTCCCGCTGGCCGGGGTCGACGGCGAGGACACCGCCGCGGACGATCTCGGCGGCGTAGGCGGCCTGGTGGAGGGTCAGTCCGATGACGGCGGCGCCGATGGTGCCGATGAGACTGTTGCTGTCGACGGACCAGAACACCGGTCCGAAGGGGATGCCGACGCCCAGCCGCTCGTACAGGGCGCTGAGGTTGAACCAGAACACCAGCTGGACGATCATCGGGATGGACCGGAAGATCCAGATGTACGTCCAGGCGACGGTCTGGAGCACCGGGCTGTGCGACAGCCGCATGAAGGCGATCACGGTGCCGAGGAGGAAGCCGAGCACGGTGGCGTAGGCGGTGAGCTGGAGGGTCACCCACACGGCCTGCACGATTGTCTCGGAGAAGACGTAGTCGGCGAAGACGTGCCACTCCCAGACGGGGTTCGTGGCCAGACCGTGGGTGAACTGGGCGACCAGCACGAGCACGGCGACGGCGGCGGCCCAGCGGGCGTAGTGGCGGGCGGGGACGACGGTGAACTCGGACGGCCGGCCGTCCAGCCGCTCCGCGGGCGGGGTCAGGGTGTCGCTGCTCATGGGTCACCTGTGCTCGGGCGGATTGATCCGCGACGCGTCGATCGCGGAGGCGGTGGTGCCCCACTTGGCCAGGATCCGGGCGTAGGTGCCGTCCTCGATCAGCCGGTTGACCGCGGCCTGGAAGGCCTTGGTGAGCGGGGAGCCCTTCTTGAAGGCGAAGCCGACGTCGAGCCGGTGGTACTCGCCGAGGAAGACGGTCCCGGACGCGGGCTGGGCGGCCTGGTGGCGCAGTCCGTTGATGGTGGACATGATCACGTCGATACGGCCCTGCTGGAGGGCCGTGAGGGTCGCCGCGTTCTCGGAGTAGACCTTCACGCCGTACGGCTCGCGGCCCGCCTTGGCGCACACGTCCTTCTCCGCTTCGAGGGTGGCCTCGAAGGTGGTGCCGGCACCGGTGCCGACGGTCAGCCCGCACAGCTGGGCGAGGTCGGTGACCTTGCCCTTGAGCGCGGTTCCGCCCTTCTTGACCGCGAAGCCCTGGCCGTCGTTGATGTACGTCACGAAGTCGACCCGCTTCAGGCGTTCGGCGGTGACGCCGAAGTTGCCCGTGCCGACGTCGAACTTGCCGCTGCCCAGGGCGGGCAGGATCGACTCGAACGAGGCCTCCTGGCGTTCCAGTTGCACGCCGAGGACCTTGGCGACCGCGTCGGCGAGGTCGATGTCCTGTCCCTCGGGCTCCCGGCCCGAGCCGTTCGGGTAGTAGGCGCCGGGCGGGAATCCGACGGAGCTGCCGATCCGCAGGGTGCCCGCGGCGCGTACGTCGGCGGGCAGCAGCGCGGCGATGGACTCCACCTCGCGCACGTCGGCCACCGGGTCGTCGGTCGGCGCGGGGGACGCCTGGGCGCCCACCGGGGACGTGCCGGGCGTGCCGCCGGAGCCGCAGGCCGTGAGCGCCAGCACCGGCAGCAGCGCGCCGCCGAGCCGGATCGCGGTGCCTCGGAGGTTCACTGGGTGGCCGCCTTTCGGGTCGGTGCGGTGGTACGGGGGGCCGGCGGCAGGTGCTTCTCGAAGGGCAGCGGGCCGAGGGTCTCCGGGTCGGCGCCCGTGTCGAACAGCGGGGTGTAGCCGGTCGCCAGGTACAGGGCGCGTGCCTCGGGCTGGCGGGGCCCGGTGGTCAGGAAGACCCGCCGGTAGCCGCGGTCGGCGGCCTCGCGTTCCAGCTCGGCGACGACCCGCCGGGCGAGGCCGCGCCGCCGGTGCGCGGAGTGCGTCCAGATCCGCTTCAGCTCGGCGGTGGCCGAGTCGTGGCGGCGGAAGGCACCGCCCGCGACCGGCTCGCCCGCTTCGAGGAGCAGCAGGAGGACACCTCCGTGCGCCGCCGTGAACTCCTCGTCGGGGTAGCGGGCCAGCTCCTCGTGGGCGTCCTTGCCGTACCGGCGGGAGTACTCGTCGCCGAGTTCGCGCAGCAGGGGCCGTACTCTCGGGTCGGAGACCGCGACGTGAACGACCGTCAGTTCCGGTGCGGAGGTCATCCCTGCACCGCCGCCAGGGGCTGGACCTCGCGTGCCGCTTCGCGTTCGGCGTCGCGCTTGGCGACCTCCTCGCGGACGATCGGTATGACGTGCCGGCCGAAGTCGATGGCGTCGCCCAGCAGGTCGTAGCCGCGCGCGGAGAGGATGTCGACACCGAGGTCGTAGTAGTCGAGCAGGGCCTGGGCGACCGTCTCCGGCGTGCCGACCAGGGCGTTGGAGTTGCCGGCACCCCCGGTGGCGGCGGCGGTCGGGGTCCACAGGGCGCGGTCGTAGCGCTCCCCCGCCTCCGCGATGGCGATCAGCCGCTGCGAGCCGGTGTTCTGGGGGGCGGCTTCGCGGTGGTGGCGGACCAGGCCCGCCTCGCGGCGCCCGCGGATCGCGCCGACCGTGCGATGGGCCTTCTCCCAGGCCAGTTCCTCGGTGGGGGCGATGATCGGCCGGAACGCCACCTGGATGCGGGGCACATCGGTGCGGCCCGCCGCCTTCGCCGCGGCCTTCACGGCCTCGATCTGCTCGGCCGTCCGTTCCAGGGGCTCGCCCCACAGGCAGTAGATGTCGGCCTCCGCGCCGCCGGCGGCGTACGCGGCGGGCGAGGAGCCGCCGAAGGAGACGTTCGGGCGGGGCTGCTGGACCGGGAAGACATCGCTGACGAAGTCGTGGAAGCGGTAGTGCTCGCCTTCGTGGTCGAAGGGCTCGTGGGTGGTCCAGATCTTCTTGACGATCCGGATGTACTCGCGGGTGCGCTCGTAGCGCTGGTCCTTGGTGAGGGTGTCGCCCTCACGGCCCTGCTCGTGGTCGTTGCCGCCGGTGATGAAGTGCACGGTCAGGCGGCCCTCGCTGATCTGGTCGAGGGTGGCGAAGGTCTTCGCGGCGAACGTCGGGTAGGAGACGTTCGGGCGGTGGGCGAGCAGGATCTGCAGCCGCTCCAGCCTGCTCGCCACGTAGGCCGCGGCGGGGGCGGGGTCGGGCGATCCGGAGCCGTAGGCGAACAGCACCCGGTCCCAGCCGTGGTCCTCGTGGGCGCGAGCGAGACGGAGTGTGTACTCCTTGTCGAAGGCGGCGCCGGAGCGCGGGGTGGTCTCGGAGCCGTCGTTGGTGGCGGCGATGCCAAGGAACTCCACGGGCATGGGAGATGGCCTTTCCTCGGGTTCGCCGGGGGCGCTGGGCGCACGTGCCCCTCGCATGCGGGCATGCGGGCACGGCCGAGCGGGCCCCCGGTGCGGAACCGGATGGTGAACGGGTGCGAACGGATGTGAACGGGCGTGACGTCGCCCGGGCGAGGAGGTGCGGCACGGCCGGAAGGGGGTCGGCGTCAAGGTGTCGCCGGAGAACCGGGAAGCCGAGAAGCCGGAGGACCGGGAAACCGGAAGCCGGGAAGCCGGAAACCGGAAGCCGGGAAGGGCGGAAGCAGGCCCGTCACGGGCCGGCCGAGAGCGGAAGCGGGCCGGTCAGACGGCCCGTCGCGGCATCAGGCGCGACACGCGGCGGACCACACCCGACCGAAGTCGATGTGGTCACGGGTGACCAGGCGCTGCTCGGCGTTCATGCGATTAATTGAGCAGTACATCGCGCGTCCCGTCAACTGCGGCCCGGATGACGGACGGTTCGGCTTCGGCCTCCGCCCCGTCCCTGCTCAGCCATCTTTCCTAGATTTCCTATCGATTTACTAGGAAAGTATTGACGGTGGTTCAGGGGGTGCGCAGGATGAGGCACATGGCCACTGCCCCCGCACCGCCCCAACCGACCGCGGAGCCCCGGCGCACCGGGCCCGGCCGTGCGCACTGGCTGCGCGTGACCCGTGAGACGGCGGACGACCTCGCCACCGACGCGGTGGAAAGGGAGCAGGCCGGAAAGGCACCGTTCGACGAGGTGTCCCGGCTGCGCGAGGCGGGGCTGCTGACCCTGCTGATACCGGCCGAACTCGGCGGCGGAGGCGCGGACTGGCCCACGGCCTACGCCGCCGTGCGGGAGATCGCCGCCGCCGACGGCGCCATCGCCCAGCTCCTCGGCTCCCACACCTTCCTGTCGTGGAGTGCCCGGTTCCTGGGCGAGCCCGCGCTCGCCGCCCGCATCGACCTGCGGTCCGCCGCCGAGCAGTGGTGCTGGGGCGGCGGCCTGGCCCGCCAGGAACCCGCGCTCGCCCTGACCCCGACCGCCGGCGGCCAGGTGCTGGACGGGCGGCAGAGCTATGTCACCGGGGTCCTGGTGGCCGACCGCATCGCCGTCCGGGCCGTGCGTGCCGACAGCGCGGAGCCCGTCGCCGTCCTGGTCGACCCCGCCGCGCCCGGCGTGCGCGTCGACAACGATGCCGAGACCTTCGGCCAGCGGCTGGCGGCCGGCGGCAGCGTGGAGTTCGACGCCGTCCCGGTCGCCGCCGACGACATCCTCGGCTCGCTGTCCACGGAGGAGGACGCCCTGTCCCCCCGGGCCGCGCTCATCTCGCCGGTCGGACGACTGCTCTCGGTCCAGCTGCGGCTCGGCATGGCCGAGGGCGTGCTCGCCGAGGCCCGCGACTACAGCCGGGCGGGCGCGCCCTGGCACCCCGCCTGGCCGGTCGGCTCCCCGCACGACCCGCACGTGCTATCCGCCTTCGGCGAACTCACCGTGCTCGTGCGCGCCGCCTCCGCCCTCGCCGACCAGGCGCTGGCCGCCGTGTGCGCCGGGCTGGCCCTCGGCGACGACCTCACCTTCGAGGAGCATGCGGACATCGCCGTCCTGGTGGCCATGGCCGAGGCCGCGGCCGCCCGGGCCGCGCAGGACTCCACCGCCCGCGCCCTCGACATCGTCGGCGCCCGATCGACCCCGGCGCGGCTCGGCCTGGACCGCTTCTGGCGCAACGCGCGCACCCACACCCTGTACGAGCCCGTCGCCCATCGCCTCCGCGACGTCGGGGACTACTTCCTGAACGGCGCGCACCCGGCGTTCGTCCTCCCCCTCTGACCGGCCGGCGGCTCCCGGGGGGCGGGCCTGCCCGCCCCGGCCGTACGAGGACCCACCCGCGGCGGAGCACGGCCGGGACCTGCGGGATAATGGACGTATGCGGATCTCAGCCAGGGCGGACTACGCGGTACGTGCCGCACTGCAGCTCGCCGCGTCACGCGACGCGGGGCCACTGAAGGCCGAGGCGATCGCGGCCGCCCAGGACATTCCGCACAAGTTCCTCGAAAGCATCCTGAACGACATGCGCCGCGGCGGTCTGGTGCTCAGCCAGCGCGGCGGCAACGGCGGCTACCGGCTGGCCAAGCCCGCCGAGTCCATCAGCATCGCCGACGTGATCCGCACCGTGGACGGCCCCCTGGTCTCCGTGCGCGGGGTCCGGCCCCCCGAGCTGTCCTACACCGGGCCCGCCGAGTCACTGCTGCCCCTGTGGATCGCGCTGCGGTCCAATGTGCGGGAGATCCTGGAAGGTGTCTCGCTCGCCGATGTCGCATCAGCCCAACTACCTTCGACTGTCTCGGAGTTGACCCATGCGCCGGACGCCTGGGTGAACCCCTGATCCCACCTTTCGGGATGACAAAGTCCACCATGTGAACGCCCTCTTGGGGCGGGGGCTTGCTTCTGCCACGATCCCTAGCAACCAGGTAGGAAAACTAGGAATCCGTGGGGGGCCCGGCATGCGCACGCACAGCCACACGGATCTCGTCCTGCCGCGACTGACCTCGCGTCGCCACATCGATCTCGGCCGCACGTCCAGCGCCATCTGTCGGCTCGTCTGAGACCGTCCGCAGCACCACGGCACCCTGCGGGAGCCCTGTCGTGCTCGCCCTGGGCCGCCCCTCGCTCTTTTCGCACCCGCGTACCTCCGTGATCGCCCTTCCCTGAGAGGACACCTCCGTGTCTGCCGCACGACCGCTCACCGCCCTGCGCGCCCTCGCCGCCATAGCGGCCCTCCCCCTGCTGCTGACCGCCTGCGGCTACGGCGCCGACTCCACGGACGACGACCAGCGCGCCGAGGTCGCGGCGGACGCCGAGAAGCTGTCCACCGACGAGGTGCGGATCGGCTACTTCCCCAACCTCACGCACGCCACCGCCCTGGTCGGCGCCGAACAGGGCTTCTTCCAGAAGGAACTGGGCGGCACCGAGGCGAAGTACGCCACCTTCAACGCGGGCCCGTCGGAGATCGAGGCGCTCAACTCGGGATCCATCGACATCGGCTGGATCGGCCCCTCCCCCGCCATCAACGGCTACACCAAGTCCGGCGGCAAGAACCTGCGGATCATCTCCGGTTCGGCGTCGGGCGGCGTCAAGCTCGTGGTCGACCCCGACAAGATCAAGTCCCTTAAGGACGTCAAGGGCAAGAAGATCGCCACCCCGCAGCTCGGCAACACCCAGGACGTGGCGTTCCTCAACTGGATCGCCGAGCAGGGCTGGAAGGTCGACGCGCAGAGCGGCAAGGGCGACGTCTCGGTCGTCCGCACCGAGAACAAGGTGACCCCGGACGCCTACAAGGCCGGCTCGATCGACGGTGCGTGGGTGCCCGAGCCGACCGCGTCCAAGCTGGTCGCCGAGGGCGCGAAGGTCCTGCTCGACGAGGCCGACCTGTGGCCGGACAAGAAGTTCGTGATCACGAACATCATCGTCTCCCAGGAGTTCCTGGACAAGCACCCGGACGTCGTCGAGGCCGTGCTGCGCGGCGCCGTGAAGAGCAACGCCTGGATCAACGCCAACCCCGACAAGGCGAAGGCCGTCGCCAACCAGGCGCTGAAGCGGGACTCCGGCAAGGCGCTGCCCGCCGAGGTCATCGACCCGGCCTGGAAGTCGATCACCTTCCTCGACGACCCGCTGGCCGCCACCCTCGACAGCCAGGCCGAGCACGCGGTGCAGGCCGGCCTGCTGGAGAAGCCCGACCTGACGGGCATCTACGACCTCACCCTGCTCAACAAGGTCCTGAAGGCCGAGGGCAAGGCAGCGGTCGACGACGCCGGTCTCGGCGTCCGTTAACCCCATCCCGATCAGTTCCCAGGAGGTGACGACCATGGCCACCGTGTCGGCCCCGGTCGAGGAGCACGCCACAGCAGCGGTGCGGCATGCCGCCCGGATCGAGCACGTCTCGAAATCGTTCCCGGGCCCGGCCGGGCAGCAGCTGGTCCTGGACGACATCAGCCTCGATGTCGCACCGGGCGAGTTCGTCACCCTCCTGGGGGCCTCGGGGTGCGGCAAGTCCACCCTGCTCAACCTGGTCGCGGGGCTGGACCGGCCGTCCGCGGGCTCCATCGCCACGGACGGCCGGCCCGCCCTGATGTTCCAGGAGCACGCCCTGTTCCCGTGGCTGACCGCCGGTCAGAACATCGAGCTGGCGCTGAAGCTGCGCGGCGTCGCCAAGCCGCAGCGGCGCCCCGAGGCGGAACGTCTGCTGGAGCTGGTCCGGCTGCGGGACGCGCACCGCAAGCGGGTGCACGAACTGTCCGGCGGCATGCGCCAGCGGGTGGCGCTGGCGCGGGCCCTCGCCCAGGACAGCAGGCTGTTGCTGATGGACGAGCCGTTCGCGGCGCTGGACGCCATCACCCGGGACGTGCTGCACGACGAGCTGACCCGCATCTGGCGCGAGACCGGCCTGTCGGTGCTGTTCGTGACGCACAACGTCCGCGAGGCGGTCCGGCTCGCCCAGCGCGTGGTCCTGCTGTCCTCCCGCCCGGGCCGCATCGCCCGCCAGTGGACCGTGGGCATCCCCCAGCCGCGCCGGCTGGAGGACACCGCGGTCGCCGAACTGTCCGCCGAGATCACCGAAGAACTGCGTGGGGAGATCCGCCGCCATGGCCAGCACTGACACGCCCGTCGACGCCCCCGGCAAGGACGGCAGCGACCTGGCCGGCCTCGAGGCCGGGCTCGACGCCCTCGACTCGGTCGAGGTCGGCCGTACGCCACTGCGCGAGACGCTGCTGCGCAAGGTGCTGCCGCCGGTCACCGCGGTCGCGCTGGTGCTGGTGGTCTGGCAGCTGCTGGTGTGGGCGAAGGTGGCGCCCGACTACAAGCTGCCCTCTCCGGCCGCCGTGTGGGACGAGGTGGAGGCCTCCTGGCTCCAGGGCACCCTGCTCGACTACATCTGGACGTCCGTCTCGCGCGGCCTGCTCGGCTTCCTGCTGGCGCTCGCCATCGGCACCCCGCTGGGCCTGCTGGTCGCCCGGATCGGCTTCGTCCGGGCCGCCATCGGCCCCATCCTGTCCGGGCTGCAGTCCCTGCCCTCGGTCGCCTGGGTGCCCCCGGCGGTGATCTGGCTGGGTCTGAACGACTCGATGATGTACGCGGTGATCCTGCTCGGCGCGGTCCCGTCCATCGCCAACGGCCTGGTCGCGGGCATCGACCAGATCCCGCCGCTGTTCCTGCGCGCCGGGCGGACGCTGGGCGCGACCGGGCTGCAAGGGGCCCGGCACATCGTGATGCCGGCCGCGCTGCCTGGCTATCTGGCGGGACTGAAGCAGGGCTGGGCGTTCTCCTGGCGGTCGCTGATGGCCGCCGAGATCATCGCCTCCTCCCCCGACCTCGGCGTCGGCCTCGGCCAGTTGCTGGAGAACGGGCGGAACAACGCCAGCATGTCCCAGGTCTTCCTGGCGATCTTCCTGATCCTGCTGGTGGGCATCGCCATCGATCTGCTGATCTTCAGTCCGCTGGAGCGACGGGTGCTGCGCGGCCGCGGTCTGCTGGTGAAGAACTGACGGCTTCGGCCCGACGGCCGCTCCGGCATCGACCGGGGCGGCCGTCCTGTGACACTGCTGTGACCCGGCAAGTGGTCCACGCCACAGCTCGACTCTCCTGTCTCCTGGTGGAGTTGGCAGCCCGACCTCGATCGAACCGGCTGCCCGCGCACCGGGGAAGGACGCGTCTTGATACGCCGCTACCGGGCACCGCTGCTGGTGAATCTGCTGATCGGCATCCCGATGATCGCCGTGATGCTGTGCGCCCGCTGGTACACCGCCCACGGGCACTGCGACCTCGACGACCTCAGGCGGCCGGACCTGGACGGATGCACCTACGACCAGATCGAGAACAGCGACCTCGTGCTGTGCGCGCTCGTGGTGACCGGCCTGTTCGTCCTGCTGCTCGTCCTGCTCGCCGACGTGTTCCTGCCGCGCAGCCGCCGGCGCCCGCTCACGCCGTGGCTGCTGACCCTGCCCGCCGTGCTGCTGCCGTACGCCCTGCTCTCCACGGCGGCGGCGTGACACTGCTCCCGGTCTTCGTGGCGCTCGTCGTGGGCTGGGTCGCGCTGCGCGGTTTCCTGACGTATCCCCTTCTGCCGGGGTGGGCGAAGACCGTCGCTCTCTGCTCGGCTCCGGTCGCCGCCCTCGCGTGGCTGGCCGTCGTCACGGCGGACGACGCCTTCCTGTTCCCGGAGACCGCCCCGTGCCCGGCCGAGCCGCTGCGGAAGGGCATCATCGGGGACGGTGCCGTCCGGGGCGTGTCGGCGGCGTTCCCCCCGCGCGCGTACTGCGTCTGGGAGGACGGCACCACCTACGACCTCGCCACGGGCGCCCAGACGGTGTTCTGGGGCTGCCTCTCGGTGATCGCCGTGTCCCTCGCCCTCGGTCTGCGGTACGCCCTGCGCCACCCGCAGGCGCTCCTTGGGCCCTCTGGGCGCGGGGCCGTCGCCATCACGCGTACCTGACCGTGGTGCGCTGGGTGCCCAGGTCGATGGTTCCGTCCGGGGTGCGGATGGACAGCTCGAGCACGTCGCCGTCCCGGAGGTACTTCGGGTTCCTGGCCTGGGAGGTGAAGAACGCCTTCCACTTCATCGCCGGTGGCAGCAGCGCGCCGATGAGCTCGACCGGCTTGGGCGGCGCCTTGAGGGCCGTGCCGCCGGGTGTGCCGGTGAGCAGGAGGTCGCCGGTCTCCAAGCGCTGGAAGCGGGACAGTTCCCTCAGGGCCCGCGACGGGGGGTGGATCATGTCGGTCAGGTCGCTGTCCTGGCGGATCTCGCCGTTGACCTTCAGGACCAGCCGCAGTTCGGCGAGCCGGTCGAGTTCGCCGGCGTCGAGCAGGACGAGGGCGGGGCCGACCGGGGTGAAGGTCGGGTACGACTTGGCCTCGTAGAACTGGGTCTTGGGCAGCTGTACGTCGCGCGCGGAGACGTCGTTGGTGATGACCAGCCCCGCGATGTGATCCTTCCAGCCGGCGGCGGTCACGGCGGCGCCGGCCTCCAGAGGGCGGCCGACGACCAGGCCCAGCTCGATCTCGTAGTCGAGGAACCGGACGTGGGCGGGTTTCACGATGTCGTCGAAAGGGCCGCTGAGGGAGCCCGAGGTCTTGCGGAAGAAGGTCAGCGGGACTCGGCCGGGGTCCATCCCCGAGTCCCGCACGTGCGAGACGAAGTTGGTCATCTGCGCGACCACCCGGCACGGCGCGGTGACCGGGGAGACCAGCGGCAGCGTGCGGATCTCGCGCGGCCGCGCCGCGGGTTCGCCGGAGCGGGCCGCGTGCAGCGGGGCCGGGTCGGCGAGGAGGCCGGCGGTGGTGGTCGCGGAGGTGTCGACCGGGACGGCGCGGTGCGCGTCGAGCGCCACCCACCAGGCATCGGGGGTGCGGAGGACGGTGAGGGTCATGAGGAAGCCACTTTCAGCAGGCCGCGCAGGCGGCCGAGGTCGAACTCGTTGTCGTCGGAGCGGAGGGCGGTGACGATCGAGCGCAGTTCGGCCAGCGATGCGCGTCCGGGGGCGATGCCCAGGAAGTCCTTGGTGGCCGGCGGCCCCCACTGCGCCAGCCCGGACGCCGTCATGGGCGCCCAGCCGGGTTCCAGGGTGGAGTCGAACAGGTCGCCGTCGGTGAAGTGCTCGACGAGGAAGCCGTCGGGGTCGCGCCAGTAGTCGAAGATCTGGCTGCCCTGGATGTGCCGGCCGATGCCCCAGGAGCGCCGGTAGCCCTCGCGGAGCAGATACTCGCCGCCGGCCGCCAGCGCGTCCAGGTCGGTCACCTCGAAGGCCGAGTGCACATACCGGTCGCAGGGCCCGAGCGTCAGCGCGAGGGTGTGGTGGTCCGTCGGGGTCCGGCCGCGGTCGCAGCGGACGAAGCTCATGACCGGGCCCCGCTCCCGCTGCCCCTCGTAGTAGAGGAAGTCGCTGACGATCAGGCCCAGATGCTCCAGGTACCAGTTCAGCGTGCGCAGGTAGCCGGTGGTCTGGAGGACGACGTGTCCCAGGCGCCGCACGCCCGCGGGCTCCCGGGGCGGGCGCTGGGTGGCGTTCACCCGGAGCGGATGGCCCCCCGTGTTGTACCGGCGCGGCTCCCGGTTCGGCAGGGCCGGCAGGTCGTCGGTGCCGGCGACGACACGGACCCGCAGGCCGGCCGGGTCGAGCAGGCGCACGGCCGAACCGCCCAGGACCGGCGGCAGCGGCTGCACCCGGGCGCCGGTGGCCTCCGCCAGCCGCAGCAGGTCGCGGGTGTCGGCGGCCCGGAAGGCCGGGCCCAGGAACCGCGACGTGCGGCCCTTGCGGATGAGCACGCAGGGCGGGCCCGCCTGAGTTCCGCGCAGATGCAGTTCACGGGCGTCGCGGTACGACGTGACCAACCCGAAGGCCCGGGCGAAGGCCTCGGCCCGGCGCAGATCGGGTCTGAGGAACTCCAGCCACGCGATGTCGTGGACCTTGATCACGGGGTTCGCCGCCCGGCCCGGGTGCTCTCCGGGCAGTGCGCCGCGCTCGGAGTGCAGGCCGCTGTGCGTGCCTTCACGGCCGTCGGGCGGAGCGGGTTCGGCACCGGGGTGAGCAGCCATGGTCACCACCTCCTGCAGGGATCCTCACTTCCGGAGTTGACGACAGTCAATAGAACTGAGGAAATCATCAAAAGAGTGGCGGCCGACCCCGGCCTCGTCAACACCCTTACGGGTGGGGCGACATGCCGGCCGCCCGCCTGCCGCACCGGACCTCGGTACGGCGGACGGGCGGCCGGCGAGCGGCGCGCGAGGTGTGGTGCGCGTCAGGCGAACTGGCCGGGCCGGTAGTCCCCCGCGGGCTGCTGGACGATGACATTCGCCCGGTTGAAGGCGTTGATGAGCGCGATCAGGGACACGAGCGCACCGAGCTGCTCCTCGTCGTAGTGCTTGGCGGCATTCGCCCACACCTCGTCCGGGACCCCGCCCGCGGCGTCCGCGATGCGGGTGGCCTCCTCCGTCAGCTCCAGCGCGGCACGCTCGGCGTCGGTGAAGACCGTGGCCTCCCGCCAGGCCGCGACCAGGCTGAGCCGCACCGCCGACTCGCCGGCGGCGGCGGCTTCCTTGGTGTGCATGTCGGTGCAGAAGCCGCACCCGTTGATCTGGCTCGCGCGGATCTTCACCAACTCCTGCGCCGCGGAGGGCAGTGACGACTTGGCGATGACCTGGCCCGCCGCGACGAAGTGCTTCAGGGTGCCGCTCGTGGTGGGGTTGGTGAAGAGGTTCATACGGGCGCTCATGGTGTTTCCCCTCTGCGTTTCTCGATGACTTCACCCCTATGACGGAGCGCCCGCCCAAGACGTGACAGCGGCGAATGTGACCTGCGTCTCGCAGGTGAACCGGGAAGGGTGCTCACGGCGGAGGACCGCAAGCCTCCTCCGACCAGCGGCGAAAGTGGTTCTCGCCGAGAGGGGGACCGACCGGTGAGAACGAATGGGACGGCATCACCGCGGGATGCGGGGCCGGTTCGTCCCTTCGCCCGTCGGGCTTCCGCAAGGGGCGGCAAGGGCGACCGCGACTTCACCGGGGACCTCGACGACGACCTGCTCGGCGTCAGCGCGTCCGACGACGAGCTGCGCATGCACGCCGGCGACGGCGACGGCGAGTTCGCCTCGCACGAGGTGGGCGGCGGCTGGGGCGGCAAGGACAGGGGCACCCTCGCCGACATCGACAGCGACGGCCGCGCCCACGTCGTCGCCGCCACCGCCTTCACCGGTGACCTGCACTTCTACGCCGGCCAGAGCGACAGCCTGAAGGCCGGGGTGAGGGTCGGCCAGGGCTGGGGAGGCACGAGCCACCTCGTCCGACCGGCCCCGCCTCCTCGCAGAGCCCGTGCGTCTCCCGGACGCCCGGGCTCGCGCAGGATAGGGTGACCATTGGTCTAGACATCTTGGCGGAAGGGCGCACGGTGGAACCCGTGGAACCCACAGCACACACCTCAGCCGACGGCAGCCTCCCGGTGGCCGTGATCGGCCTGGGGGGCATCGCGCAGAAGGCGTATCTGCCCGTCCTGGGGGCGCTGCCGGGACTCGACCTGCGGCTGATGACCCGGGATCCGGGGAAACTCGCCCGGATCGGCCACGCCTACCGGGTCCGGCACCTGTTCACCGACCTGGACGACGTCATCGCCTCCGGCATCCGCGCGGCCTTCGTGCACGCGCCCACCGAACTCCACCACGCCCTCGTCACCCGCCTCCTCGAAGCGGACATCGACGTCCTCGTGGACAAGCCGCTGTCGTACTCCCTGACCGAGAGCCGGCGGATGACCGAACTGGCCCGGGAACGCGGCCGGTCCCTCATGGTGGGCTTCAACCGCCGCTACGCCCCCGCCTACACCCAGGCGCTCGACGGTCCGCGCGACCTGGTCGTGCTGCAGAAGGACCGGCACGCCGGCACCGGCGACGTACGCACCATCGTGCTGGACGACTTCATCCACCTGGTCGACACGCTGCGCATGCTCGCCCCCCGGCAGGCCGATCTCGACGTGCACGGCAGGGTCGTGGACGGGCAGCTGCACCACGTGGTCCTACGGGCCGCGGCTCCGGGTTTCACCGGACTGGCCGTCATGAACCGGTCCGGCGGTTCGGCGGGCGAGGTGCTGCAGACCGCGGGCGCCGACCGCCGTCGCGACGTCGTCAACCTGACCGACGTGACCGAGCACGACGGCGTGCCCTCGCTGCGCCGCGGGTCCGACTGGGAGCCCGTGGGACGGCGCCGCGGCTTCGAGGCCATGTGCCTGCGCTTCCTGGACGCGGTGCGCACCGGTGAACGGCTCGACGCGGGGGACGCGCTCATCACCCACGAGTGGTGCGAGGAGATCGTCACCCGCCTGACGGCTCAACCGCGGTAGGCGCTCACCGCGGTGACGCGGAGGGCGGCGGCACGGCCCGTGGCACCACCGTCGACGAGCGGGGCGAGCAGGGCGGGAGTTCCCCCGCGCCAGGCGGTGAAGACCGCCGCGACACCGAGGTGGAGCGCGGCGGAACAGGCCAGGAGGAGCGCCAGGCGTCGCGGGGCGTGGACAACAGGGTGTCGCGGGAGAGAGTGAGCGAGTTCTCCGGTTCGTTCAGTCGAGACAGAACTCGTTGCCCTCGACGTCCTGCATCACGATGCACGACTCGTTCTCGTCATCTGCGGGCAGAAGTCGGACACGTACCGCGCCGAGCGCGACCAGTCGTGCGCATTCGGCCTCCAGCGTGGCCAGGCGCTCCTCACCCACGAGTCCGGTGCCGACCCGCACGTCGAGATGCACCCGGTTCTTGGCGGTCTTCCCTTCGGGAACGCGCTGGAAGTACAGTCGCGGGCCGACACCCGAGGGATCACTGCACGCGAACCACGCATCCCGGTCCTCGGGCGGCAGCGAGCCATTGAAATCGTCCCAGGTCGCGAACCCCTCCGGCGGCGGGGGTGCGACGTAGCCCAGCACCTCGCACCAGAAGCGAGCGACCCGCTCGGGTCGTGCGCAGTCGAAGGTGACTTGGAACTTCTTGATCGTTGCCATCGGCCCACCGTAGCAGGGGCATGCTGACGCTCAACTTCCCTTGCGCATCCGCCTGATGAGGTGCGGATGACCCCGGCGAGCCGTCCGGCTGCCGATCTCCGCCCGAGCAGTCACGGCCGGCAGGAGCTCGGGCTCTGCCCACGAGTCCCCGGCACCCCGTGCGCCTGGCGGAGGGCGGGCCCCGGCACGGTACCGGCTGCGCCGGAACTGGACGCGCGGGCCGTCCTGGCACTGCCGGGCCACCGGGCCTGGTGGCTGCCCCGTATCCTGAACCGTGTGGTGTCGCAGGCCGATGTCGAGGGTGAGGCGCTGAGCAGGCATGTCCCGGCCTCCGCGACCGCGCCCGACGCGGCGGTGCGCCGGCTGCCCTGCCGGCCGGGACCGAGCCGGCCATGACGAACCCGGGTGGCGGTGGCCCGCGTCCACGCGGCGCGTGGTGGCGGGAGGGCGCGATCACCGCGACGGCGTTCGCGTTCTGCCTGCTCGGCGGGGTGATCCAGCCCGAGGACACGCTGGCCGCGCCGCCTGCCGCCGCCTACGTCGTCGCCGTGGTGTCGTGTGCCGTGTTGCCCGTGCGGCACCGGGCACCCCTGGCCGCCCTGGCGGCCGCGACCGCGGTCGGCGTGCTGGTGCCGCCCCTGGGCCTCCTGCTCACCCCGCTCATCGTGGCCCCCGCTGTGATCACCGCCTACTCCTACTCGCTCGCCGCGCGCACCGAACGGCGCGCGGCGATCGCGGTGCTGCTCACTTCAGCGGCGCCGGCCGCCTCCGTCCCTCTGTTCGGGGACTTCTCGTGGAAGGACGCGAGCAGGATGGCGGTGGTGGCGGTGTTCCCGCTGGTGGCCGGCGTACTGGGTCACTCGGTGCGGAACCGGCGGGCCTACCTGGCGGCCGTCGAGGAGCGGGCCCGGCGGGCCGAGGAGAGCAGGGACAGCGAGGCGCGCCGGAGGGTGGCCGAGGAACGGGTGCGCATCGCCCGGGAACTGCACGACCTGGTGGCCCATCAGATCACCCTGGCGAACGCACAGGCCGCGGTCGCCGCCCATCTCTTCGACACCCGCCCGGAGCAGACCCGCAAGAGCCTCGATGAGCTCGTCGCGACCACCGCCGACGCGCTCGACGACCTGCGGGCCACGGTCGGTCTGCTGCGTCAGTCCGGGGACGCGGCCACGCCCGGCGAACCGGCGCCCGGGCTGTTCCGGCTTCCTGCGCTCCTCGAGTCCTTCCGCCGCGCGGGGCTGGAGGTGTCGGTGCACCAGGAGGGCACGGCCAGGCCGCTGCCGCCGGGAGTGGACCTCACCGCCTACCGCATCGTCCAGGAGGCCCTGACCAACGTGACGAAACACGCCGGCACCGGTGACGCTCGGGTGCGCCTCGCCTGGAGCCGCGATCGCGTGACCATCACCGTCGCCGACGACGGGCAGGTCTCCCGTACGGCGCCGGCCGCGACCAGGGGGCGTAGCGCGTCCACGGCACCGGGTCGACCGCCCGGTTACGGTCTGATCGGTCTGCGTGAACGTGCCACCGCGGTCGGGGGACACCTCCGCGCGGGCAAGCGCCCGGAGGGTGGCTTCCTCGTCTCCGCCCAGCTGCCCCTCCCACGCGCCAAGGACACCACGCGGAGAACTGACGGTGCACCAGCCATCGAGGGGGCACCGGGCCAGCGGGCGACGGTCGACGCACGGCCGGGCGACGGAGAGGAGGGGGACACGCCGTGACGCTTCGGGTGCTCCTCGCCGATGATCAGGCCCTGCTGCGCGGTGCCTTCCGGATGCTTCTCGACAGCGCCGACGACATCACCGTGGTGGGTGAGGCCGCCGATGGCAGGGAGGCGGTGACACTCACCCGGGAGCTGCGCCCGGACGTGGTGGTCATGGACATCCGTATGCCCGAGGTGGACGGGCTCACCGCCACGTCGGAGATCTGCGCGGACCCGGATCTGCGGGCCACCCGCATTCTGATCCTCACCACGTACGAGACCGACGAGTACGTCGCCCAGGCGCTGCGCGCGGGGGCCGGCGGCTTCATCGGCAAAGGCATCGGGGCCGAGGACCTGTTGGACGCCGTGCGTACGGTGGCGGAGGGCGACACCCTTCTGTCTCCCGCCGCCACCCGCTCCCTGGTGACCCGTTTCCTGGCCACACCGGAGGCAGTCCCGCCGCGCCACTCGGGACAGCTCGCCGCGCTCACCCCGCGCGAACGCGAGATGGTGGCTCTGGTCGCGACCGGCCTGTCCAACCAGGAGATCGCCGGACGGATGTTCCTCAGTCCCTTCACCGTCCGCGCCCACGTGCAGCGCGCCATGACGAAGCTGGAGGCCCGCGACCGGGCGCAACTCGTCGTCATCGCCTACCGGACGGGCTTGGTCCGTGCCGCCCCCGACGGCGGCACGGACCGTCTGTCGTAGTCCGGCACCGGGAGCCCCGTCGGCGGCCCTGCGCGGTCGGCCGAATCAGGTCACGGCGTCGGGGGGGAACGGGGGCAGCGCAAGAGCCGAGTGGGCCGGTCGTGCCGGCGCGGAGGGCATGGTGACGAGGTCACGCAGCATGGTGTTGCGTCGTTCCAGGGCCCGCACCGTGGTGGGGAAGAGCGTGGCCGCACCGTTGCCGACCAGTTCCTGATTCACGGCAACGAACTCGCGCATGTCGCGTTCGTAGCCGGCGAAGGCCGCAGTGTGGTCCCGGTTCGCGGCCAGGGCGTCGGCTAGCATGTAGGCACCGACCAGGGCAAGGCTCGAGCCTTGCCCGGTGAGGAACGAGGGCGCGTACGCGGCGTCGCCGACGAGCGCGACGCGGCCGCTGGACCAGTGGGGCATACGGATCTGACCGGCCGTGTCGAAGAACAGGTCGTCCGCGTCGCGCATGGCGCTGACCATGCCGGGGACCTTCCACCCCGCGCCTGCGAAGACCGACGCGACCAGTTCCCGCTGGGCATCGGGGCTGTGCAGGGCATGGACCGGCGGTTGTGGTTGATGGAAGGCCAGGAAGGCGTGCACCTCGTCACTGTCCTCGACGGCATAGAGGGCCGCGGCTCTCCCCGGGGTGTTCCACAGCACGACCTCGTGGGACAGCCCGAAGGTGTTCGGCACGGTGAATATGGCGAAGCAGTACCCGAGGTAGCGGTGGAACCGTTCCTCGGGGCCGAAGAGGGCCTCCCGGGTGTGCGAGTGGATGCCGTCGGCGCCGACCACCAGGTCGAACGTGCGCCGCTGCCCGCTGTGGAACGTGACGTCGACCCCTTCCTCGGACTGGTCGAGGGTGCCGATGGAATCGCCGAAGAGGAATTCCACGTCGTCGCGGACCATCGCGTGGAGGACCGCGGCCAGATCCCCCCGACGCACCTCGAGGTCCTGTCCCTCGACACCGCCCGCAACGGCACGCGGGGTGAGTGAGGCCACGTCACTGCCATCGGCGTCGAGGAACGTGACGCGGCGCGAGTCGATGTGCGCGTCCCGCAGCCGCGGCAGTATTCCCATCCGCCGGACCACCTCCGTCGCGGTACCGCGGACATCGATCGGGTAGCCACCGCCGCGCGGTGCGCCCGCCTTCTCCACCACGGTGACCGCGCATCCGGAGCGGTGCAGCCAGTACGCCAGCGCGGGTCCGGAGATACTGGCCCCGGAAATCAGAACTGTGCGCTTCGTGGTGGTCCTCACGTCCATCGACGGGCCGTTGGGTGTCATGCCTGGACTCCTTTTTTCGTGAGGCGGACAACGAGCAGTGACAGTGCGGCGACGAGGCCGGCGACGGCGAACCCTGTGACGAAGGCCGATTCGGCCGGCCGGCCCGTCATCGGCTCGGCCCCGGCGTCGAGGATCGCGCCGGCGACCTGGGCACCCAGGGCGACGCCGATCACGCGAGTGACCACGAGCAGGCTGGTGGCGATGCCGACGTCCTTGGTCTCGATGGCCGTGGCGGTACCGGCCAGCAACGCTGTGGTACCGACGCCCGCGGCGAACGCGGTCAGCACCTTCGCGAGGACGAGCTGCCATTCCGCGGTGTGCAGCGCCGCCAGGGCGGTCATCGTGGCCGCCGTGACGACGGTGCCCACGACGACCACGGCACGCGGACCGAATCGCCGCGCCGCGATCCCGCCGACCGAATCGCTCACCGCCCCGGCGATGGCGCCCGGCAGCAGGAACAGCCCGATGTCGGTGGTGCCGGCCCCGAAGCCGTACCCGTCGGCCGATTCCGCGAACAGCTGCGGGAGGAGAAAGAGCACCATCCCGAAGCTGGCGGTCATGACGAAGGTGAGCACGCACGCGCTCCACATCGCAGGCTTCGCCAGCATGCGCAGATCGACCATCGGCGAGGCCGCCCGGCGTTCGACGACGACCCACCCGGTCGCGAGGGCGGCCACGGCCACCGCGATGGCACCGACCGCGAGTGGCGGCACACCGCCGTCCCGCGTCACCGTCACGAGCCCGAGCATGAACGCGAGCAGCGTGGCACTCAGCAGAACCGTGCCGGGCCAGTCGATCCCGTCGTCCGGCTGGACCGGCGGATCATGCGGCAGCAACCGGGTGACGGCCGACGCCGCCGCGATGATCACGATCGTCGGCAGCGCGAACATCCACTGCCATGACAGCCCTTCCGCGATCGGTCCGGCGAACAGCATCCCCATCATGCTGCCGCCCGTGAACAGCGCGACGACCAGCCCGATCGCCGCCTGTGACTCCCCTGTCGTGAGGTGCTTGCGCACCAGGATGAAGGAGAGGGGCAGCGCACCCACCATGACGCCCTGCAAGATCTGCCCGAGCAACAGCACCGGCAGGTTCGGCGCCAAGCCGGCCGTCAGACCACCCACCGAGACCACGGCCATCAGCCGGACCAGCACCCGCTTTCCGCCGTAGCGGTCGCCGAGTTTGCCCGCGACGGGGGTGACGACCGCGCCGGTGACGAGTAATGCGTTACCGATCAGAGCCCCTTCGGCAGGGCTGACCCCCAGCTCACGTTGAAGCAGCGGGAGGGCGGGCTCCACCACGGACTGCAGGGTGCCGAGGGCGAGTGCCAGGACGCCGAGGGCACCGATCGACAGCCACCCGAGGCGGGCCGGGGCGACCCCGGCTTCCGATATGGACGTCCTGTTCACCGGCGCTCCTCCAGCGGGTCGAACGCCTGCGACTCGGTGCCGGGCGCGGAGAGGTACTCTCCCGCCCCGGCCGACGCCATGGCGACGGCGGCCACGGCCGGCACCAGGACACCCCGTCGCGGACCGCCCACGAGCCGGCGCCGCCGGAAGGCCCGCCGTCCGGTCCGGCCAAGGAAAGTCGTCACTGCTGATCACTCCAGACACCACGGGAGAGAGAAATGCGCGAGACCTCGCGCGCCTCCCACACTTCCCTGCGGCGCCCCGGCGGGCATCGTCCTCCGCAGCCGTCCTGGCCTGGTGCGCCCGGACCAGCCGTCCACCTGTCCTGGTGCCTACGCACTACAGGCCGGCCCGGGCCCCCTGCCGTAGCGCGCGGGCCCCGGTGGCGTGACCTTCACGGTCGCAAGGTCAATACTGCCCTCGAGAGGAGAAGTCGCCCCACAACCGACGACCCGCACAACCTGACGTCCCGTCACCGAAGTCGGCTCGGGTCGGCAGCACTACCGCCGGAGTCCGCCCGGAGCCGTCACGGACCATAAAGATCGACAATTAGCTGCATGTGCTCTGACCTCAGAAAACGCAGGTTCAGGACTCGCCTGCTCATCTCGTCAGGAGGTACCCGTGAAGATGCTGATCAACGTCCCGGAAACCGTCGTGTCCGACGCCCTGCGGGGCATGGCCGCCGCGCATCCGGAACTGACCGTCGATGTGGAGAACCGGGTGATCGTGCGGCGGGACGCGCCGGTCTCCGGGAAGGTGGCGCTGCTTTCCGGCGGAGGATCGGGGCATGAGCCGCTGCACGGTGGGTTCGTGGGGCCCGGGATGCTCTCGGCGGCCTGCCCCGGGGAGGTGTTCACCTCGCCGGTGCCCGACCAGATGGTGCGGGCGGCGGCGGCCGTGGACAGCGGTGCAGGAGTGCTGTTCATCGTGAAGAACTACACCGGTGACGTGCTCAACTTCGACATGGCCGCGGAGCTCGCCGAGGACGAGGGCATCCGGGTCGCCAGGGTGCTGGTCGACGACGACGTGGCGGTCACCGACAGCCTGTACACGGCCGGCCGGCGCGGCACCGGTGCCACGCTGTTCGTGGAGAAGATCGCGGGCGCCGCCGCGGAGGAGGGGCAGCCACTGGAGCGAGTGGAGGCGATCGCCCGGCAGGTCAACGACAGCTCCCGCAGCTTCGGCGTGGCCCTCAGCGCCTGTACGACCCCCGCGAAGGGCAGCCCCACCTTCGATCTGCCGCCGGGCGAACTGGAGTTGGGCATCGGCATCCACGGCGAGCCGGGCCGGGAGCGGCGGGCGATGATGACGTCCGGGGAGATCGCCGACTTCGCCGTGCACGCCGTCCTGGAGGACCTGGAGCCGCGCAATCCCGTGCTGGTGCTGGTCAACGGCATGGGCGCGACGCCGCTGCTGGAGCTGTACGGGTTCAACTCGGAGGTGCAGCGCGTGCTGGCGGAGCGCGGGGTCGCCGTGGCCCGTACGCTCGTCGGCAACTATGTGACCTCCCTGGACATGGCGGGCGCCTCCGTCACCCTGTGCCAGGTCGACGAGGAGTTGCTGCGGCTGTGGGACGCGCCGGTGCGCACGCCGGGCCTGCGGTGGGGTATGTGACCCGGCGGCCGACGCATTCATCCGACCCTTCACGCAAGGAGATCCCGTGCTCGACGCCGATTTCTTCCGCCGTTGGATGACGGCGACCGCCGCGTCCGTGGACCGCGAGGCGGAGCGGCTCACGGCCCTCGACTCCCCCATCGGGGACGCCGACCACGGCAGCAACCTGCAACGCGGGTTCGCCGCCGTCACCGAGGTGCTGGACAAGGAGGCCCCGGGCACGCCGGGGGCGGTGCTGACGCTGGCCGGACGGCAGCTGATCTCGACGGTCGGCGGGGCGTCCGGCCCGCTGTACGGCACCCTGCTGCGACGCACCGGCAAGGCGCTCGGCGACGCCGCCGAGGTGACCGAGGAGGACCTGGCCGGGGCGCTGCGTGCGGGGGTGGACGCCGTCATGGCCCTGGGCGGTGCCGCGCCGGGCGACAAGACCATGGTCGACGCGCTGGTGCCGGCGGTGGACGCGCTCGGTGCGGGCTTCGGCGCGGCGCGGGCCGCCGCCGAGCAGGGCGCGGTCGCGACCACGCCGTTGCAGGCCCGCAAGGGGCGGGCGAGTTACCTCGGCGAGCGGAGCATCGGACATCAGGACCCGGGAGCCACCTCGGCGGCGCTGCTGGTCGCTGGACTCGCGGAGGCGGCAGGTGAGTGACGTGACGGACGAGAAGCTCGTGGGGATCGTGCTGGTGTCGCACAGCGCGCAGGTCGCCGCCTCCGTCGCCGACCTCGCACGGGGACTGGCCGGTGGCGGGAAGGCGGTGCCCGTCGCTCCGGCGGGCGGCACCGAGGGCGGGGGGCTGGGCACCAGTGCGGAGTTGATCGCCGCGGCCGCCGCGTCGGTGGACCGGGGCGCCGGTGTCGCGGTGCTCACCGATCTGGGCAGTGCCGTGCTCACCGTGAAGGCGCTGCTCGCCGAGGGCGACGAACTGCCCGGGCACACCCGCCTGGTGGACGCTCCGTTCGTGGAGGGTGCCGTCGCGGCGGTGGTCACGGCAGCCACCGGCGCCGGCCTGGACGCGGTGGCCGCCGCGGCGATGGAGGCGTACGACTACCGCAAGGTGTGAGCCCTGCGGCGGCGGGTCGCCGGGCTCCGCGGTCCCGCCGCCGGCAGCTTCCGTACCCTCGGCGGCCCCGGCGGTCGCCGTCGGGGCCCGCCGCTCCCGTTGCCCGGACCCGCCTCACCTCAACCCCTGCGCCACCACCGCCGGCGTCGCGCGCGGTGCCGTCGTGGGCTCGCCGATGACGGACCGGCATCGCCGTGGACGTCGAGCAGGGCGCTCAGGGCCCGGCGGCGCTCGGACCGCACTTCGCCGGCACGGGGAGGCCGGCGGAAACCGGGGAGCAGGCCGCCGCCGTCCTCCTCGCCTCGGACGCGGTGAGCAACGGCGTGGTGCCGCCCGTGGAGGACGGCTGGTCGGGCGACTGACGCCCCGTCGGCACCGGACCGTGTGCCGAGCCGTGTGCCGGAGGGTCCGATACCGCCTCAGCCGCCGTGTCCAGCCACTTGCGCGCCAGCCGTTCCCCTGCCGCGACGGCGGCGGCGTGGCTCTCCACGGGGGACGCCTGGGAGTCCTTGAAGACGATGTAGGTGACGCCGGAGGCGGTTCCGCCGACGCGCGGGTCGGGGTCGATGCCGAGCTCCTCGGCCGCGGCGTACGACGCCTCGCCGATGGTGTGGCCGGGGCCGACGTCGCCGACGACCGCGTACCGTACCCGGTCGCGGTACACCACCGCCGCGACCGAGCCGCCGCGTACGCCGTGGGCGCGGTGGTCCCAGACCCGGCTCGGGGCCGGTACGACGACGTAGGGCAGCCGTTCGGCGTCGGGATAGCGGCCGTCGGACTGGGTGAAGGCCGCACTGGCGGAGAAGTAGGGGTCGGTGCGGCGGTTGCAGTGGCGGCCGGGGCGGCCGTCGCAGTCGATGTCCATGTCCGCCTTCCAGAACACGGCGTCGCGCGTGCCGCAGACCGGGATGTCCGCGGGCGCGCCGTCGTCGCTGCGGTAGCGCCCGCGGGAGACGGGAGCGCAGTCCCGCGCCCGGGCGAGGAGGTCGGCCGCGCGTACGGCACCCTCGCGCGGGGCGGCCGGCTCGACGCGTGCCCCGGCCGGGTCGGCGGCGGGAGCCGTGGGGGCTGTGGGAGCGGCGGGAGCGGCCGGGGTGGCGGCGCCGGAGCCGGGGACCGTCGTCGGGGCGAGCAGGGTGGCGCTGGCGGCGACCAGCATGAGCGACGGAAGACGCACGGTGGAGGAGCCTCTCGGGGGGCGGCTGACGGGCACTCGGACCCATCTGTGCCCCGGAGAGATGACGTCGGCACCCCGATGGGCCGAGCGGCGCAAGCGTGCGGGACCGGATGGGGGGCCGGGGCCGAGCCCTTGACGGCTGCGGCCAACCGGCCGCCCGCACCGGCGCGGCGCGGGACAGGCGACGCCGGCGGCCCGCGCCGCGGCCAGAACCGCCCTGCCCTCGGGGTGAGTTCGGCTGCCGAAGTGTTCGGCACGAGCGAGCCGCGGCGGCGTCACCCGCGCCCGCCCTCTTGATGTGATCGCGCCAGCCGCGCCATATTGGTCCGGACCATTCGTCGTCCGTCCGGGAGGCCGAGTCGTGCCACGCGTTCCCCTGCCCGCTCTGCTGGTCTGCGGCACGCTGACGCTCGTGGTCTCCTGCGGCTGGAGCCAGGAGGGCGGGGACGGCCCGGCGCCCGGCGCGCCGACCGGAGTCACCGCGGCGGCCGGCAGCGCGACCAGCGTGCACGTGATGTGGAACGCCGTCTCCACGGAGGCGGGCGTCCGCGCCTACGAGGTGTACCGCGGCACCGCCAAGGTCCGCGAGGTGCCCGGCTCCCGGCACATGGTCGACGTCACCCGGCTGCGGCCGTCCACCACCTATGTCTTCACCGTGCGCGCCCGGGACGCCGACGGCCGCCTCGGACCGCCCAGCCGGGAGGTGCGGGCCACCACCTCCGCGGCCGTCGCCGCCGATCGCTCGGCACCCTCCCGGCCGGCCGGGCCGCGAGGGCGCGCGGTCGGGAGCCGGTCGGTCCAGCTCACCTGGGACGCGGCGACGGACGACCGGGGTGTGGTGTCCTACGACATCCACCAGGGCGGCACGAAGATCCACAGTGTGGGCGGCACCCAGACCGGGACGGTCGTCACCGGACTGCGGCCGGGGACCCGCTACACCTTCACGGTCCGGGCCCGGGACGCGGCGGACAACGTCTCCCCGCCGAGCGCCGCCGTCCGGCTCACCACCGCGCCCGGCGACGACGACGGCCGCGGCACCGCACCGACCCGTTTCCGGGCGACGGCCCGCGCCGAGGGCGGTGCCCACTACCTCGACCTCTCCTGGGTGCCACCCCGTGCCGACGGGGTGATCACGGAGTATCAGATCCACCTCGACGGACGGGCGGCCACCTCTCTCGTGTGGGGCGGGACGGCGCCGCGCGAGAAGGCGACGTACAGCTTCTACCTGGGCCGAGAGGACGGCGTACGGCACCGGGTGCGCATCCGCGCCAAGCTGCCGGACGGCACCTGGGGCGGATTCTCGGCGGAGCGCACGGTCACCACGGGCGGGTGACCCCCCGGTCCCGCTCCCGCCCGGCCCGCTGCGGCCAGGCACCGGTACCGCCCGGCTGCGCTCCCGGCGCGCCCTGCTCCCCGACCAGCCCGCCGACGACACCCCGGCGCCGCCCGGTCCGTTCACCCGGACGGTCCCGTCCGTCACCCGCACGGGGGCCGCCCGCAGGCGGGACCCGTCCCGGGGACGTTGGCTGACCCTGAGGCAGCACGGGCGTTCCCCGACCCAGGCGGCGCAAGGGATGTACCGCCAACCGTGCAGCCGGAGGACACTTCCATGCGCAATACTCAGCCACTTCTCCGCTGCGGGCTGGCCGTGGCAGCCGCCGCCGCGCTGCCGCTCGGCCTCGCCGCCCAGCCGGCCGGCGCGGTCTCCGGGATCTCGGTGAGCACCAGCGGCTCCACCGTCTCGGTGACGACCAGCGCCTGCACCCAGGTCGGCGGCAGCTGGGGCAACGCCTCGCTGCTGACCAGCAGCCAGGCGAACTTCGCCCAGGGCCGTCAGACGGCGCTGACCGGCACCGCCAGTCTGCAGTCCGCCGCCTGGTCCAACGTGAGCCCGGGGACGTACACGGTCATCGTGGTGTGCTCCAACGGCAGCACCGCGGGCAGCCAGTCCGTCATCGTCTCCTCGTCCGCGACCCCCACGCCCGCCCCGACGGCCTCGCCCACGCGGGGTGTGATGGGCGGCGTGGGCGGCGGCAGCAAGGACTACGGCACCGTCACGATGGTGGCGGGCGGTGTGCTGGTCGGTGCCGGCGCCATCGCGGCGGGCTGGTTCCTGCGCCGCCGCGGCAGGCCCTACCGGCTCTGATCCGCGGGCAGTTCGGCGAACTCCGCCAGCGCGTGGGTCAGCCACTGGGTCCAGAAGGTCTCCAGGTCGATGCCCGCCCGCAGGACGAGGTGCCGCAGCCGGTCCTGGGCGCTGTCCCGGCCGGGCGGGAAGTCCCGTTGCTCGATCTCCCGGTACTCGGCCAGCTGCCGCCGGTGCAGCTCCAGATGGCGGCGCAGGTCCTCCTGAAGGCCCTCGGTGCCGACCACGGCCCCGGCGCGCAGCCGCAGCAGCAGGGTGTCGCGGAGCGGCTTGGGGTCCTGGGGCGCTGCGGTCCAGCGGGCGAGTTCGGCGCGGCCGGCGGGCAGCACCTCGTAGCTCTTCTTCTGCCCGCGGGCCGGCTGCTCACTGGGCAGCGCCCGGATCAGGCCGTCGGCCTCCAGTTTTCCCAGCTCGCGATAGATCTGCTGATGGGTAGCCGACCAGAAGTAGCCGATCGACTTGTCGAACCGGCGGGTCAGCTCCAGCCCCGAGGAGGGCTTTTCGAGCAGAGCGGTGAGAATCGCGTGCGGGAGTGACATGGGGGCCATCCTAGGGACGGCCCCCGGTCCGGCTCAGAGCGCCGCCGCCAGTTCGGTGCCCTGCTTGATGGCGCGCTTGGCGTCCAGTTCGGCGGCCACGTCGGCGCCGCCGATGAGGTGCGCCGGGCGTCCGGCGGCGATCAGCTCCTCGTACAGGTCGCGGCGCGGCTCCTGGCCGGTGCACAGCACGACGGTGTCGACCTCCAGGACGGTGCTCTCCTCGCCCACGGTGATGTGCAGTCCGGCGTCGTCGATCCGGTCGTAGCGCACGCCGGGGACCATGGTGACGCCGCGGTGCTTCAGCTCGGCCCGGTGGATCCAGCCGGTGGTCTTGCCGAGGCCCGCGCCGACCTTGCTGGTCTTGCGCTGGAGCAGGTGGACGGTGCGCGGCGGGGCGGGCCGCTCGGGGGCGGCGAGGCCACCGGGTGCGGCGTAGTCCATGTCCACGCCCCAGTGACGGAAGTACGTCGCGGGGTCCTCGCTCGCCTTGTCGCCACTGTCGGTGAGGTATTCGGCGACGTCGAAGCCGATGCCGCCGGCGCCGAGGACGGCGACGCGCTCGCCGACGGGGGCGCGGTCGCGCAGCACGTCGAGGTAGCCGACGACGCTCGGGTGGTCGACGCCGGGGATGTCGGGGGTGCGCGGGCTGACGCCGGTGGCCACCACGACCTCGTCGTAGTCGGCGAGGTCCGTGGCGTCCACCCAGGTGTTCAGCCGCACGTCGACGCCGTGGGCGTCGAGCTGGTGGCGGAAGTAGCGCAGGGTCTCGTCGAACTCCTGCTTGCCGGGGACCTGGCGGGCCACGTTGAGCTGGCCGCCGATCTCCGCGGCGGCGTCGAACAGGGTGACCGCGTGGCCGCGTTCGGCCGCCGTGACCGCGCACGCGAGACCGGCCGGTCCGGCACCGACGACGGCGACGCGCTTGCGCAGCCGGGTCGGGGAGAGCACCAGCTCGGTCTCGTGGCAGGCGCGCGGGTTGACCAGGCAGGAGGTGATCTTGCCGCTGAAGGTGTGGTCCAGGCAGGCCTGGTTGCAGCCGATGCAGGTGTTGATGGCCTCGGGGGTGCCGGCGGCGGCCTTGTTCACGAACTCGGGGTCGGCGAGCATCGGGCGGGCCATGGAGACCATGTCGGCGGTGCCGTCGGCGAGCAGCTGCTCGGCGAGTTCGGGGGTGTTGATGCGGTTGGTGGTGACGAGCGGGACGGAGACCTCGCCCATCAGCCGCTTGGTCACCCAGGTGTAGGCGCCGCGCGGCACGGAGGTGGCGATGGTGGGGATGCGGGCCTCGTGCCAGCCGATGCCGGTGTTGATGATGGTCGCCCCAGCCTCCTCGACGGCCTTGGCGAGGGTGACCACCTCGTCCAGGGTGGAGCCGCCGGGCACCAGGTCCAGCATGGACAGCCGGTAGACGACGATGAAGTCCTCGCCGACCGCCTCGCGCACCCGGCGGACGATCTCCACGGGGAAGCGCATGCGGTTCTCGTAGGAGCCGCCCCAGCGGTCGGTGCGGTGGTTGGTGGGCGCGGCGATGAACTCGTTGATGAGGTAGCCCTCGGAGCCCATGATCTCGACGCCGTCGTAGCCGGCCTGGCGGGCCAGGCGGGCGGTGCGGGCGTAGTCGTCGATGGTCCGCTCGACCTCGGCGTCGGTCAGCTCGCGCGGCGGGAAGGGGCTGATCGGGGCCTGGAGCGGGCTCGGCGCGACCAGGTCGCGGTGGTAGGCGTAGCGCCCGAAGTGGAGGATCTGGAGCGCGATCCGGCCGCCCTCGCGGTGCACGGCCTCGGTGATGACCCGGTGCTGCTCGGCCTCCGCGTCGGTGGTGAGCTTGGCGCCGCCCTCGTACGGCCGCCCCTCGTCGTTGGGCGCGATGCCGCCGGTGACGATCAGGCCCACTCCCCCGCGGGCGCGCTCGGCGTAGAAGGCCGCCATGCGCGCGAAGCCGCCCTCGGCCTCTTCCAGGCCGACGTGCATGGAGCCCATCAGGACGCGGTTGGGCAGGGTGGTGAAGCCCAGGTCGAGCGGGCTCAGCAGGTGCGGGTAACGGCTCATCGACGCCTCCGTGCGCGGTGTGGTGCCCTGTAGTTGTAGAGGACCGCGCATCGGTTGTGCAACTAGTTGCACAACCGAAGGGCAAGACGTGACGGGTCGCACAGCCCATCGGGGCAGGACGTCGTCGGGGCACGACGGGGGGCGGTCACCGGTCGCGCCGGTGACCGCCCCTCGACGGCGTGGATCAGCGGCTCTCGAGAACCAGATGCAGTTCGCGCTCCTGGTCACCGGAGGCCGTGCTCTGGTCGTGGACCGTGAACAGCGAGTCCAGGGTCGTACGGAACCGGTCGATCGCCCAGTAGCCACCCTGGACGTCGGCCGTCACCGGGGCCGAGAGCCGGGCGGGGCGGGCGCCCTCGTGGGGCTCGGACACGTCGAAGGTGCCGAGCCAGACCATCGGACGCGACTCGTGCCACTGCTCGGGCACGTCGTCCTCGCACCGGTCGGACGCGAAACTCGCGCACAGGGTGTCGAAGACCACCCGGGCGTCTTCCTTGCTGCACCCGCTGATCTCCACGGAGACGGACTCCGGGTGCGACCGTTCGCCGTTCATGGTGACCGCTCCTCTCATGGCAGTGCCGGGGATGCGCGAGTGCCCCGCGCGGCCGCCCGCACTCCTCACCTCAGGAAAGCACCAGCCCCGGCGGAGCACCACCGGCGGCTCCCTTCGGGTACGAACCCGCCTTGTGTGGGACATAACGCCTGTCGTACACCGCGCCCGGGTGATTCTTCCGGCCGGTCGGGCCATGTCGGGGGATGGTGGAGTAGGGCGGGGTGGCGTAAGAGAGATGGTTGAGCGCAGGACGACATGGGGAGTCGGCACGGGGCGGGCGTGCCGAGGCGAAGGCGGTGCGTGGGATGAGTGCGACCGGGCCACCGGCGGCCGGCGGAGCCGGGCCGGACCGCGAGGCGGGACGGCCCGGCGGGCCGGACCGCGGCGCGGAACGCCCCAGCGGACTGCTGGACGTGCTGGGCGTCGCCTCGGTGGTCCTCGACGCCGAGGGCCGCATCGTGCTGTGGAGCCCGCAGGCCGAGGAACTGTTCGGCTATCCGGCCGACGAGGCGCTGGGCCAGTACGCGGCCCGGCTGATGGTGCACGAGCAGCACCTCGACCTGGTGATCGAACTGTTCGCGGACGTGATGGCCACGGGCCAGAGCTGGGCGGGAGCCTTCCCCGTGCGGCACAAGGACGGCAGCACCCGGCTGGTGGAGTTCCGCAACATGCGGCTGCTGGACGTCCGGGGCGACGTCTACGCCCTCGGTCTCGCCGCCGACCAGTCGACCGTGCGCCGGCTGGAGCGGGACGTGGCGCTGTCGTCCCGGATGGTGACGCAGTCGCCGATCGGACTGGCCGTGCTGGACACCGGGCTGCGCTATGTCTCCGTGAACCCGGCGCTGGAGCGGATCGACGGCCTCCGGGCCGAGGAGCACCTGGGCCGCACGGTGCACCAGGTGCTGCCGAAGATGGACCCCGACGCACTGGAGTCGGCGGCACGCCGTGTGATGGATACCGGCCGGTCGGTCGTCGACCGGACCTCGGTCGGGCGCACCCCCGCCGACCCCGACGAGGACCACGTCTGGTCCGTCTCGCTGTACCGGCTGGAGGACGCGTTCAACACCGTGCTGGGCGTGGCACTGTCGGTGGTGGACGTCACCGAGCAGCACCGGGCGGGCGTGGAGGCGGAGACGGCCCGGCGCCGGCTCGCCCTGATCGCCGACGCCTCCACCCGGATCGGCACCACCCTGGACCTGGAACTGACCGCCCGCGAACTGGCCGAGGTCGCGGTACCGGAACTGGCCGACGTGGCGGCCGTGGATCTGCTCGCGGCGGTGGTGGAGGGGCGGCGCAGCAGTCTCGGCCCGGCCGAGGCCGCGGTCATCCGGGCCCTCGCGGTACGCGCGGAGAATTCACCGGACGCGCTGACGGCCGCGGACCCGCCGGGGCAGGTGGCCCGCTACGGGCCCGACCGGCTCGTCACCCAGTGCGTGCGCACGGGCCGGCCGGTGCTGGTGCCGCAGGTCAAGGACGGGGACCTGCCCCGGATCGCGCGCTCACCGGAGGCGGCCGTGCTGCTCGGCCGGGCGGGCGTCCACTCGTATCTTGCCGTGCCGCTGATCGCCCGGGGCGAGGTGCTGGGCGCCCTGGACCTGAAGCGGACCGGCAACCCCGTGCCGTTCGGCCAGGACGACCTGCTGCTGGCCCGGGAACTGGCGGCCCGGGCGGCGGTGCAGATCGACAACGCGCGCTGGTACCAGAACGCCCGCGACACCGCCCTCGCCCTCCAGCGCAGCCTGCTGCCCAGCCATCCGCCGGTCACCGGCGGCCTGGAGGTCGCCTCCCGCTACCAGCCCGCCGGGGCCACCACCGAGGTCGGCGGCGACTGGTTCGACGTGATCCCACTGGAGGACGGCAAGACAGCGCTGGTCGTCGGGGATGTGATGGGCAGCGGGATCAACGCCGCCGCGACCATGGGCCGGCTGCGCACCGCCACCAACACGCTGGCCGTGCTCGGCCTCGACCCGGCCCGGCTGCTGGAGCACCTGGACCGGATCACGGAAGGCCTGGACCACTCCATCGCCACCTGCCTGTACGCCGTCCACGATCCCCGGCGGCGGCAGTGCCGGATCGCCAACGCCGGGCACCTGCCGCCCGTCCGGGTGCGCGCCGGGCGCGGGCCGGAGCTGCTGGACCTGCCGACCGGGGCACCGCTGGGCGTGGGCGGGGTCGCCTTCGCGACCACGGAGTTCGGCCTGGATCCGGGTGACCAGCTGGTGCTCTACACGGACGGCCTGGTCGAGACCCGCCGGCACTCCCTCGACGAACGCCTCGGCACCCTGCTGAGCCTGCTCGACGGTCCGGCCCGCCCGCTGGACGAGATCTGCGATCTGCTGCTGCGCACCCTGCACCACTCCGACAACCACGACGACGTGGCCGTCCTCATCGCCCGCGTCCGTGCCGACACCTGAGAATCCGACAGCGATGGCCGGGCCGGGGGCCGCCGGCACTCACCGCCCGCGGCGCGCGCCGCCTTCCGCCGGATCCGCCTCGCCCCCGGCCACTCCCACTCGTCAGCGACAGCGACAGCGACAGCGACAGCGACAGTCCGCACCTACCTGTTCCGTCCCTCGGAGGACACCGGGCGGCCCGTGAACGCGTCCAGCAGCAGCCGGTCGCCGAGCGGCCGGCCGAGCTTCACCGTGACGTCCTCGGCCTGGAGCCGGGCGGTGCAGGGTCCGTCGTCGGTCCCGACGACGGACGCGGACAGCACCACACTGCCCGCCGTCTCCAGCACATGGACGGCGGGCCCGTCGTCGCAGTCGCCGTGTCCGGCGACGACGGTGACGGACCGCCCGTCCCCGGCGACTCCGGCGAGCCCGAGCAGGGGGCCCAGCTCGTCGGCCGGGGTGTCCCGGGCCGGCCCGATCGGCGGCCTCGGCAGCTCGGACGGGCTGAGCGCGGCCACCCTGAGGGGGGTCTCGTAGCCCTCCAAGGTGAACAGCCAGGCCGGTACGGTCGCCGGTCCGCGGCTGGTGGCCAGTGTCATCTCGCCGAGCTTCGCCCCGGTCACGGTGAGCGGTGCGGGGCCGTCGGCGCGGTCCAGGGCCGCGTACGCCTCCCGGGCGCCCGTGAGCGGCAGGGTGAGCGAGCCGCCGCTCTCCCACTCCACCGCGCCCTCCCTGCGCCCCAGCTCGGGGAGTTCCCCGCGCAGGGCGAAGTTGCGGGCGCCGTACGCCTCCTTGTCGGCCTCGTCGTGGAAGGCGTCCGCGGGGAGGCGGACCGTGTCCTCCAGCGGGTAGTGGCCCGCGCGCCAGACCTCGGCGGCTCGCGAGCCGTCCCAGGCCTCGGCGACCTGCCGGGCGCGGGCGGCGGCCCCCGCGGCCTGGCCACCCTCGCCCGCCCGGGGGCCGGCGGG